>NZ_JBBYXL010000007.1:0-300000 GCF_039655865.1 Prosthecobacter sp. SYSU 5D2
CTCCGCCCTCGGCTACCTCACCCCCAACCAGTTTGAAAATCAGCACAGCAACCTCAACTAACTAAGCGACACCGGTCCAGAATTGCGTTGCACCTCAAAAGACATCTCCGGGATACACGAGCGAGCAAGGCATTCGATCCCAGGAAAGCCGTGCGGTCACATTACCCCTTCAGGCCTTCCTGGCGGAGGAAGTTTTCGACCCAGGTGATGTCGTATTGGCCGTTTTGGAAGTCGCTGGTGGTGAGGACTTTGCTTTGGAGGGGGATGGTGGTCTTGATGCCTTCGACGACGAACTCGCCGAGGGCGCGGCGCATGCGGCGGATGGCGATCTCGCGGGTGGCGCCGGTGACGATGAGCTTGGCGATCATCGAATCATAATACGGGGGCACTTCGTAGCCGGAATAGACGTGGCTGTCCACGCGGACGCCGCGGCCACCGGAGGTGTACCAGAGATTGATCTTGCCAGGGCTGGGGGCGAAGTTGCGGAAGGGGTCTTCGGCATTGATGCGGCACTCGATGGAGTGGCCACGGGGGACGGCGTTGACGACGTGCTCGCTGAGGGGGAGGCCGGCGGCGATGCGGATCTGCTCCTTGATGAGGTCGCAGCCATAGACTTCCTCGGTGATGGGATGCTCCACCTGGATGCGGGTGTTCATCTCCATGAAGTAGAAATCTTCACGGTTGTTATCCACGAGGAATTCGATGGTGCCGCAGTTTTCGTAGCCGATCTCTTTGCAGATGCGGACGGTGGCATCGCCCATCTTTTTGCGGAGGGCGTCGGTCATCTTGGGGCTGGGGCACTCCTCGATGATCTTTTGGTTACGCCGCTGCATGGAGCAGTCGCGCTCGCCGAGGTGGACGACGTTGCCCTGGCTGTCGGCGACGATCTGGAACTCGATGTGGTGGGGCTTTTCGACGAGCTTTTCCATGTACATGGAGCCGTCGCCGAAGCACTTGAGGGCCTCCATGGAGGCGGCCTGGAAGCTGGAGATGAGGGTGGCCTCGTTCAGGACGGGGCGCATGCCACGGCCACCGCCGCCGGCACTAGCCTTGATGATGACAGGATAACCAATTTTGCGGGCCCACATGAGGGCTTCTTCCTCGTTATGGATGAGGCCGTCGGAGCCTGGGGTGACAGGGACGCCGGCCTTGCGGGCGGTGGCGCGGGCGACGTTCTTGTCCCCCATCATGGAGATGACGCGGGAGCTGGGGCCGATGAACTTGATTTTGCACTGCTCGCAGACGTCGGCGAATTCGGCCTTTTCCGAAAGGAACCCGTAACCGGGGTGGATGGCATCCACGTTGGCGATCTCGGCGGCGCTGATGATGCGGCTGATCTTCAGGTAGCTCTCGCTGCTGGGGCCGGGGCCGATGCAGATGGCCTCATCCGCGAGGTGGACGTGCATGGAATCCACGTCGGCCTCGGAATAAACGGCGACGGTTTTGACATCAAGCTCTTTGCAGGCGCGGATGATGCGGACGGCGATCTCACCACGGTTGGCGACGAGGACTTTGCGGAACATGTGGGACGGGAGAGGGAGTTTGGCGGATCTTGACGGTTGTAACGGTTGACCTGCTGAAGTGACCGACCGTCAAGAGGTCAAACAGTCAAGGATGCACGGGCGAAGGGGCTCAGGCCTTGAGCTCAAAGAGGGGCTGGCCGTACTGAACGGGCTTGCCATCTTCGACCAGAACGCGGGCGATGGTGCCACGAAGCTCGGCCTTGATTTCGTTCATCACCTTCATCGCCTCGATAATGCAGACATTGGAATTCTCGTCCACGGAATCCCCGATGTTGACGAATGCTTTTTCGCCAGGGGCGGCGGAGCGGTAGAAGGTGCCGACCATGGGGCTGTTGATGGTGGGACCGGCAGGCTCGGCGGCGGCCGGGGCGGCGGCTGCTGGAGCGGGGGCAGCGCCCACGGCGGCCGGGGCGGCGGCCATTGCTACAGGAGCGGCGGCGGAGGCCACGGGCAGATGCTTCAGGAGCTCTTTGGCGGCCTGGAAGTCGGACCCGCGGCGCAGCTCGACCTTGGAGCCTTGATTTTCAAAGTGAAAGTAGCTGAGGTCATTTTCAGCCATGAGGGCGACGATCTGTTTGATCTGCTTCAGGTCCAAAGCGGTAGCCTCCTTGTCGTTAGATTTTGTTTCGTCCATTTCCGGGATATGGGTGCAGTTAGCGGTTTCGAGATTAGCGGCTCTGCCTGCCGTGGCAAGGATAAAGAAACGGGCGCTTTATTGACGGCGCCGTGGACCTTTTTTGTCCGAAGACCGCTTGACGGAGGCTCTCGGCGGACGGCTGGGGGAATCGCCACGGGGAGTGCGGGATTTGCCTGAGCTGCGGCCGGCACCGCCGCTGGAGCGGGGCTTGCGGTCACCGTCATCGCGGGATTTGCCTCCGCGTGAGCGCGGGGCTTCGTCATCGCCAGAGGAACGGGAACGAGGGCCGCGTGGGCGGTCATCATTGCCAAAAGCAGGGCGTGAGCGAGGACCTAGGGGACGTTCGACGTCACCAAAAGTCGGGCGTGCGCGGGGCGTGCGGCGTTCTTCGTCTCCAAAACCGGGGCGCTTCCGCGGGGCACGTGGACGTTCCTCACGGTCTGATGTCTCCGGGCGTGACCGGGAACGGCCTGCGCCGGACGAGGCAGAGCGGCCACGCGGAGTGCGCGGGCGGTCTTCGGAAGAAGAGGCGCTGCGGCCACGAGGGGTGCGGGAGGCGGGGCCGGTGCGGCGCTTGGGCCGGGCGTCTTCATCGCCAGCGTCGTCAGCGGAGGGAACTTTGGCGGCCTTGGGCGCTTTGGCCGGGCGTCCGGTGGCGCCGTCTTTGGAGAAGAAGCGTTCCACTTCCACTTCGGTGAGCTGTTTCCAGCCGCCTTTTTGCAGGCCTTTGAGCTCCAGCCAGCCGATGCGGGTGCGGGTGAGGCGCTCCACCTCAAAGCCGAGCTGGTAAAACATGAGGCGGATCTGGCGCTTGAGGCCCTGCTTGAGGACGACGTGGGCGCGGTATTCGGTGATCATCCAGGCGCGCTCGCACTTGGCGTGGCCTTCTTCAGTGAGCATGCCTTTGACGAGGCGGGCCATGGTGGCCTGGTCCATGGGCTTGTCCACGATGACCTCGTATTCCTTTTCTGCACCCATGCTGGGGTGGATGAGGCGGTGGGACAGCTCCCCCCGGTTGGTCATGAGGAGAAGGCCTTCGCTGTCTTTGTCCAGACGGCCAACGTGATGGAGGGTCTGGAACTGCTTGGGCAGGAGGGAATAGATCGTCATGCGATCTTTCTCGTCACTGCGGCTGCAGATGTAACCGCGCGGCTTGTTCAGGGCGATGACCACCCCGCCTTCGGCTTTGACGGGCTTGCCGTCGGCCACCACACGATCCTCATCGGTGACCTGGGTGGCCAGGTCCTTGATCACATGCCCATTGATGGAAACGCGACCTTCTTGAATGAGTACTTCGCAACCACGGCGGGAGCCGAGGCCGCACAGGCTGAGATAACGGTTAAGGCGCACGGTGGGAGGCGGGAGTTACCCGCGCAGACTATTCGGATTTGGTCTTGGGCAGGTTGGTCGGCAGGCGACCTTCCTTCCACTGACCGCGGGCCTTCATGAGCTTGATGCGCTCGCCGCGCTTAAGGACGCTGCGCTTGGTGCCAACGGAACCGGCGGTTTTGAGGCTGCGATGCTGAGACATGGTAAGAAAAGAAGGTTCGGGGTTACGAAAAAGGGTTTTGAGGATAGGCGAGGATGGGAAGTGCGCAAGAGGTTTGTTGAATGGAGGGAAACGAATGCCGGGGTGGGTAAAAAGATTTGGGGGTAAAAAGATTTTTTCTTGGGTTTTGGGGAAGGCTGCGCCGGAAATGAAGAGAAGATTATTTGGCGGTGGAGGCAGGCTTTTCGGCATTGGGCGGCATCCAGTCTTGACCAGTGGGGTGTTGACAGCCAAGCCTTGGCCGCCTGATTGAACCATGTCCGACGCCAGCGCCACTCCCATGATGAAGCAGTACCTCGCCATCCGGCGGGAGCTGCCGGAGGACGTGCTGCTGTTCTTCCGGCTGGGGGACTTTTATGAGCTGTTCTTTGAGGATGCCAAGACGGCGGCACCGCTGCTGAATGTGTCCCTGACGAAACGCAACGGGGTGCCGATGTGTGGGGTGCCGCATCATGCGTCCACGGGCTACATTGCAAAACTGATCAAGGCGGGCAAGCGGGTGGCGATCGCGGAGCAGACCTCGGAGCCGACTCCAGGGAAGATCGTTGAGCGGGCGGTTTCGCAGATCCTGAGCGCGGGGACGGTGAATGACCTGAACCTTTTGGAATCCAACCGGGCCAATTACCTGGCGGCCGTTTTCCGCGCAGGAAAAAAGCTGGGCCTGGCCTATGTGGACCTGACGACGGGGGAATTTGAGGTGGCGGAATTCAAGGAAGCCGTGGACCTGGTGGACGAGCTGGAGCGCATCCAGGCGAGCGAGCTGCTGTATAGCGATGAGCAGCGCGACCTGGTGGAGGCGCTGAACAGCCCGGCGTATGCACTGGGGGTGGAGGGGTATCTGTTCCTGGCGGACCAGGCGGACCATGCACTGACGCAGCATTTTAAAGTGAAGTCGCTGGACGGTTTCGGTTGCCAGGGGCTGACGGCGGCGCTGTGCGCGGCGGGGTGCATCCTGCAGTATCTGCAATTTCAGCTCCGGCGGAATGTGGACCACATCCAGCGGCTGCAAGTGGCGCAGACGAGTGATTTTGTGCTCATTGATGCGGCAAGCCAGGTGCATCTGGAACTGGTGACGGCGCGCGGCGGGGCGCAGCACACGCTGCTGAGCGCGCTGGACCGGACCTGCACGCCGATGGGCGGGCGAAAGCTGCGGCACTGGGTGCTGCATCCGCTGCGGGATCTGGACCAGCTCACGGACCGGCAGGACATGATCGCCGCGCTGCTGGCGGAGCCGCTTTTGTTAGGCCAGTTGCGCACGCTTTTAAAAGAGGTGCGGGATCTGGAGCGGACGAGCAGCCGCCTGAGCCAGGGCAGCGGGAATGGACGTGATCTTTTGGCCATGGCCACCTCTCTGGAAGTGGTGCCGTCTTTGAAAATGGCGATGGAGGAGGCGCGGAATACGGGGTTTGAGCGGCTGCTGGCGCATCTGCATGACCTGTCGGCGCTGGCGGCGGAGATCCAGGCGGCGATTGTGGATGAACCGCCGATGCAGATCAAAGAAGGCGGCGTTTTCCGGCCGGGCTATCTGGCAGAGCTGGATGAGCTGCGCGATGCTTCGACGTTAGGCCGCCAGTGGATCGCGGATCTGCAAAATCGCGAGATCGAGCGCACGGGGATCAAGAGCCTGAAGATCAAGTATAACGCCGTGTTTGGTTATTTTATCGAGATCACCAAGGCGAACGTGGGGGCGGTGCCGGCGGACTATCATCGCAAACAGACGACGGTAAATGGCGAGCGCTACATCACGGATGAACTGAAGCGCATGGAGGACAAGATCCTCGGCTCCGAGGAGCGCAGCAAGGCGCTGGAGTATGAGGAATTTGTGGCGCTACGCGGCAAGGTGCTGACGCATCTGGCGGAGATCCAGGAAACCGCGGGCGTGCTGGCGGTGCTGGATGCGCTGTGCTCCCTGGCGGAGACGGCGCGGCTGTTTAACTACACCCGCCCGGTGCTGAATGACACGCGCCACCTGTTCATCCGCGACGGGCGGCATCCGGTGCTGGACCAGAACCTGACCAGCGGTGAGCGTTTTGTGCCGAATGACGTGACGCTGGAGCCAGAGGAAAGCCGGCTCATTTTGATTACCGGGCCGAACATGGCGGGCAAAAGCACGTACCTGCGCCAGACGGCGCTGCTGACGTTGATGGCGCAAATCGGCAGCTACCTGCCGGTATCCAGCGCGGAGATCGGCCTGGTGGACCGCATCTTCACCCGCATCGGCGCCAGTGATGACCTGGCACGCGGTCAGTCCACCTTCATGGTGGAGATGAACGAAACGGCGCTCATTTTAAACAACGCCACCGAGCGCAGCCTGGTGATCCTGGATGAGATCGGCCGCGGCACGAGCACCTTCGACGGCCTGAGCATCGCCTGGAGCGTGGCGGAGCATCTGCATGACCACATCGGGGCGCGGGCGCTGTTCGCCACCCATTACCATGAGATCACCGCCCTGGCGCAGAGCCGCAGCGCCGTGAAAAATTACAACGTGGCGGTGAAGGAATGGAACCAGCAGATCATCTTCCTGCGCAAGATCCTGCCCGGCTGCGCAGAGAAGAGCTACGGCATCCAGGTCGCCCGGCTGGCCGGCCTGCCGGAAAATGTCATCGCCCGCGCCAAGGAGGTGCTGGCCCAACTGGAAGCCGGCCATCAACCGGCCGAAAGCGTGACCGACGTCCCCGTGCCGACCAGTGTGCCCGCCAAGGTGAAAAAGGCGACGCGGGCCGCCCGGGAGGATGAGGGGCAGATGGTGCTCTTTGGGTGATCAGTCAGGCCCGCAAGATCTTCTCCATCGCCTTCCCTTTGGCCAGCTCATCCACCAGTTTGTCCAGGTAGCGGATCTCCCGCATGGTCGGCTCCTGGACTTCTTCCACACGCACACCACAAACGGTGCCCTTGATCAAGGTGCGTGAAGGATTCATTTTGGGGGCTTCCTGGAAGAAGGTTTCAAAGTCGGTCTGCTTTTCCAACTGGGCTTCCAGTTGCTGCTGGGTGTAGCCGGTCAGCCAGCAAAGGATGGCATCCACCTCGGCCTTCGTGCGGCCTTTCTTTTCGGCCTTGGCGACATAGTGGGGATAGACGTCCGCGAAGGGGGTGGTGAAGATGCGGTGTTTGGTGGGCATAATATTAGGCACTGCAAACAACGTCATCCAACAGGCGGGTCTTTGAAGCGCTGATGTCCATGGGGGCCTGGTTGATGAAGTCGTCCAGCGCCACCTTCCTGAACAGGCATTTTCTTAAACCACTCATATCCACTAATAGACACTAATCATCAGAAACTGTTTGGATCATTAGTCCCGCAAGGCGGGATTAGTGACCATTAGTGGTTTTCAAAGCTTGGATTTTGATTTGTAAGCCTTGAACCCGCCTGCGCGAAATCCGCTGACAGACCCTGCCTCATCCGTCCGTTGCCGCATACACCTCTTACCTCCCATGACACGCATCTCCCACTGGCTCGCTTTTGCCGCTCTCGCGCTTCCTGTCGTTTCCACCGCGCAGGAGGAAAAGAAAACGCTGAATGTCCTCTTCATCGGCAACAGCTACACCGCCCGGCATAACCTCTCGACCGTCGTCAAGGCCATGGCGGAGGCGGGGAATCCGGGGCTGACGTTTAACCGGACGGATGTCATCTACGGCGGTCGCACGCTGAAGGATCACTGGCGGCTGGGCACGCAAAACATCGTCAGCCAGTCCACCGTCACGGAGGCTGAGGAAAAGGCCACCCTAGCTGCGCTGGAGAAGGCCGTGGCCGCAGATCCCAAGGACAAGTATGCCGCCAGCGCCCTGGCCCGGCACCGCGCGCTACTGCCGGTCCTGGAGTCCAACCGCCAGCCCTGGGACATCATCGTCCTCCAGTCCTACCGCGACGACCTCAGCGGCGATCCCACGCTTTATGCCCAGTATGCGCCCAAGTTTGCCTCGCTCGCAAAGGCGCAGGGAGCACGGGTGGTCCTCTACGAGACCACCCCCACCACGCAGAATGAAAAACCCCTGGCCGCCGCTCCGGATCCGGCCCCGGTTCTGGCCAAGACCCGCGCCATCGCCACGCTGGCCAACAGCATCGGTGCCTCCGTGGCCCCCATGGCCCTCGTCACCCAGCGCTGCCAGGAGCAGCGCCCGGACATCACCCACCGCTTCATCAATGACGCGCATCTCAATCAGAACCTCGCCTACCTCACCGCCTGCACCCTGTACGCCACCATTTTTGAAAAAAGCCCCGTCGGCCTCCCCGTGGATTCCATCACCGACATCCGCACCTTCGAAGGCAAACCGGCCGACAAAACCAAAGACCGCGACGGCCTCCCCCTCACCCGCACCTTCTCCGCCAAAGACCGCGCCGACCTCCAGCGCATCGCCTGGGAAGGCTGGAACGAGTTTCAGAAGCTGCGTTGAGGGGTCTTGATTGATGCACGCGAAGCCTATGGTGAAGTGCCGGTGTTTAGTCGGCATAGAACAGCAGGGCCAGATGCCAACTGACGCTTAGGTTTCTTCAGTGTGAATCTGTAATGACTCAATGATCGGCTGGAAGAATCGCTTCGATCTTTGATAATTTGTGCAGTCATAGTGGTGGAACGCCGAGCGCACTACCCATGGCATACTGGCGATGAGATGGCACACAATGCGATAGCACTTCTGACGGTCAAGAAAGTCACCTCCGAGCACGCTCAGCTCAGTACTCTCAGAACTCCACTCACCGGTTGATTGCCAAGCACTGTCTTCCATCTCATGAAGCGCCTGCACCTCCAGGCGATGGAACGACTCTAATATCTCACGCATTGGACGAGGGTCGTCATTAAAGCACCAAGTCGAAAAATACGCGCCCATTGCCCCGTCTGCGGACTCGAAGTAAATGTTCTGCTTTGCAGAACACTCCCGCTCTGACCAATCGCTCGGCAGGCGAACTTTCCAAGTCTCTGTGCTGATGGTGGCGTAGTCTGTCATGATGACTGGAATTGACGCATAGATTGCGCTGCGAGCAAGCTGGAGGAGGCGCCGCTGGCATCCTCCCAGGATGCCGCGTTGATTGAGTTTTACGCTCTCGCCTAACCAGGGGTGCGGTCGCTGAGGCTCCCTGACCGCCTGGCTACCGGCTGGGATGCCTCTGGCATCCGGGGGTTATGAAGAGGGGAGCTGTGTGCCAGGGACTAGAATCGTGGCAGATCGCGCGCCGTGCAGGCTTCTGCCGGAGGCGAGAAGGCTCTTGAGGATCAATCGGTTAGGTGGAGTGATTCAACTATGAGCCTGGCATCTTATTTGGCATCTTATTATAATCAATGTGCGATGATTCGATCTGGTTCAAGCCACTGCGCAATTTAGGTTGAGCGGGCTTCAGCCGGTGAGAGGGACGGAACCCTTTCAGGGTTCGACGGCCTATGATGCGTGGGTTGAGTGACCCGGGGTTCTGCGAACCCTGGGCTAAATTACGGAAGCCCGTTGGGCTTGGGATGAGGCGATTGGGGGCCTCCAAAATTGTGAGTTTGCATCTAAATTATGTGTATCAGTCATGAAATCGCGATGCTTCGTAGTGTTTAAACACTTTTTCCAATGTTGGGACATTAAGGGGAGAATTGACTGAGGCGAACAGGCTATTGATGATTAATTGGTTAGGCGGATTTGATTTAACAGTTAGGCTGGCTCTTATCCGGCCGGGACATGTTCAATCGGCTACACCATGAACGGGGAGGTTCTTGCGAATAGCCATCGAGAAAATGGCAGAAATTTTGTAGAGTATACGCCGTTCAGGTTCGCCGTGCTCTGCCAAGATTGCACTGTCGATAATATCCACAGCTTTATGCAACTCGGCTATAGTAAAGGACTGATCTTCGTAATAATTGAGAAGCCGGTCAAATAACCAGCAGCGATGTCGCTCGGAAATACCCTTCAATGGCGTAAGGTCATCGAATTCAATGGCGCCAACAATCGCCGGGCAATGCTTCGCCAGGGGACTGATGCTGACAAGGAGGTCGTAACTCATAGTGTGGGTTCAAACAAAGCCCGGAAACCTTGCGGCGTCCGGGCATGTGTGAAGTTAATAAATTTTTGATTCGATCAGCCGCCGATATTCCCAGCCCCATTCACCTGCGAATTCACGCGCAGGCGCAGGCCATTCAGCCGGATGAAGCCGGTGGCGTCGTCCTGGTTGTAGGCTTTGGTGGGGTCGGCTTCCATGGTGGCGATGTGGGGGTTGTACATGCTGAACTGGCTCTGGCGGCCGGCGGCGTGGATGCCGCCTTTATACAGCTTCACGCGGACGGTGCCGGAGACGTTCTTTTGGCTCTCGGTGACGAGGGCCTGGAGGGCGAGGCGCTCGGGGGCGTACCAGAAGCCATTATAAACCAATTTGGCGTACTCGGGGATGAGGCTGTCGCGGAGGTGCATGACTTCGCGGTCCATGGTGAGGGACTCGATCTGGCGATGGGCGAAGTGGAGGATGGCTCCGCCGGGGGTCTCATAGACGCCGCGGCTCTTCATGCCGACGAAGCGGTTTTCCACCATGTCCACGCGGCCGACGCCGTGCTTGCCGCCGAGTTTGTTCAGGGCCTTCATGACCTGGAGAGGGTTCATGGGCTTGCTATTCACGGCGACGCAGTTGCCTTTGTCGAAGTCGAGCACGACGTATTCGGACTTGTCCGGGGCGTCCTCAGGAAAGACGGAGAGGGTGGTGAAGTAGTCGCGGTATTTGACGTCGCCGGCATTGAACCAGGGGTCTTCCAGGATGCCGGCCTCGTAGCTGATGTGCAGGAGGTTGCGGTCCATGGAGAAGGGCTTTTTCGCGCTGGCCTGGATGGGGATCTTTTTCTCTTCGCAGTAGGCGATCATTTCGGCCCGGCCGGGGAACTGGGTGCGGAAACGCTCGTCGCGCCAGGGGGCGATGATTTCGAGGTCCGGGGCGAGGGCGGCGGTGGTGAGCTCGAAGCGGACCTGGTCGTTGCCTTTGCCGGTGGCGCCGTGGCCGATGGCGGTGGCGCCTTCGAGCTTGGCGATCTCCACCATGCGCTTGGCGATGAGGGGGCGGGCGATGCTGGTGCCGAGGAAGTACTGGCCTTCATAGATGGCCCCGGCCTGCATCATGGGGAAGATGAAGTCCTTGGCGAACTCTTCCTGGAGGTCGTCCACGTAGATCTTCAGCGCGCCGGTTTTTTTGGCTTTGGCGTTGAGGCCTTTGAGCTCATCGTCCTGGCCGATGTTGGCACAGAAGGCGATCACCTCGGCGTCATAGGTTTCTTTGATCCAGGAGAGCAGGACGGAGGTGTCGAGGCCGCCGGAATAGGCGAGGACGATTTTCTTTTTCATGATGGGTTCGGGGAAAGGAGCGGAGAGGATAAGCGGGACGGCGGCGTTGTCGAATGGAGAGGTGGGGGGAGGGGGGAAGAGTTCTCAGTGCGCAGTCCGCAGTCCGCAGTTCTCAGTGCGCAGTCGAATGGCGAATGATCCCGTGAGGCGGGAATGAAGGGCGAGGGGCGGTTCGGTCGTCGCTCTGCGACTCTTGGTTTGGAATCAGAAGACGTTACTCGTTCCCGGCCTTGAAAGGCCGGGCTAATGGCCGGTCGCCGCTCTGCGGCTGAACGGGGCAGCGCTGAAATCGGAGTTCATCGGGATTGCGGTTTTGCTGCTTCCAAGCTTCCTCGACCAGGTCCCATGCGGCTTGCCTGATGACAGCGCCGCCCTGCTTCTGCCAGAAGCGGATGTTTTCGGTGCGCATGTCATCCAGGCTGCTGCCTTTTTTTGCATACCAGCCGACGCGTATCGGAGGGGTTTGCGATGCGGTCATGGGGATGATTCTAACATAGAACGGGACCAGGGCAGAAAACAACTTTGAATCTGCCACACGGACATGTCAGGCAACGGAACAGCAGAGAATCTTGATTTTGGAAAATCGAGGTACGTGCTTGCTTGCCGGGCTGTGGTTTTTCGGGCACTAGGCGGCATGTTGCAACCGGTGCTCACGCCAGATGGCCTTCTCCTGACGGAGGGGGAGGGCGCGACTGCGGAGGAGAGGCGGCTGAGGGTGCTGACGCGGGAGGGGGCGGGGGCGCTCTTCATCGGCCTGGGGACGGAGCTGCTGGTGGCGGAGGTGGAAGTGCCGTGGCGCTGGCTGCGGGGGTGGGCTCGGCAGTTTTTGACACGGCTTTGTCAGCGGAAGGATCTGCGGCTGACGGAGGTGCCGGGGGAGGAGGAGAGGGGGGCGTTTATCCAAACGGCACCGCCTTTTCCGGGGGCGGAGCATTTGTCCCCTGCCCTGCTGGCGCGGTGGTGGGAGGCGATGGCGGAGCATGCGGCGCAGAGGATGGCGGTGCATCCGGGCGGGCTGGAGGGCTGGCTGAGGGAGGCGAACCCGGCGTGGCATCTGGTGGGGCGGGTGACGTTTCACCTGGCGGAAAACAAGACGGATGCGCAGCGGCCCTTCGCCTTTTTGGCGACCTTTACGGAGAAGCTGGGGGCGGGTGGGCAGGTGCAGCATTTGCCGCTGGCGCGGGCGCTGCAGATGTACTCCGGGCAGAAGGACCCGGCGGCGATGCAGGCGCTGCTGGAGCCGGTGAGGGCGGCGGCGGCGCAGAGTGCGCTGCTGCGGGAATGGCTGGAGACGCGGCGTCTGTTCCAGCCGCTGGCGCTGGATCCGCAGGAGGCGTACCGGTGGCTTCGCGACAGCCAGATTTTCCAGGAATGCGGGATCGTGGTGAAGCTGCCCAACTGGTGGCGTGAGGGCAAGGGGACACGGCCGACGGTGCAGGTGACGATTGATGCGCCGCCGGAGGGGAAGCTGCATGCGGGCGCGCTGCTGTCTTTTAAAGCGGAGGCGACTCTGCAAGGCAGCCCGCTGACGGCGGAGGAGTGGGAGCGGCTGCTGAGCGCGGAGACGGGGCTGGTTTCCCTGCGGGGGCAATGGGTGGAGGTGCAGGGGGCGAAGCTGCAACAGGTGCTGGATCACTGGAGCCGGGTGCAAAACGCGGTGGGGGAGGGGCTGATCGGCTTTTTAGACGGCATGAGGTTGCTGGCCAGGTATGTACCCATGGCGGGGGTGGAGGAAAATGTGTCGGCGGAAACGCTGCACGACTGGTCGGACATTGTGGCGGGCAAGGGGCTGGCGGAGGTGCTGGAAAGGATGCTGGATCCTGCCCAGGCGGAGCCGCCGGAGAATCTGCAGGCGACGCTGCGACCCTATCAGCAAAAGGGGATGGCCTGGTTGCATTTCATGACACGTTTGGGGTTAGGCGCGTGTCTGGCGGATGACATGGGGCTGGGGAAAACCTTGCAGGTCATTGCGCTGCTGCTGTTGCGCCAGGGGCAGTTTAAAGAACCGGCGTTGCTGGTGGTGCCTGCGTCGCTGGTGGGGAACTGGAAGGCGGAGATGGCCCGGTTTGCGCCGGATCTGCGGGTGGTGATTGCGCATCCTTCCATGATGGAAAGAAAGGATCTGGACCGCCTGGCGCGGGCACCGGCGGCGATGCTGCGCGGCTGCGATGTGATGCTGACGACGTACACTTTTTTACAACGCACGGAGAGCTGGCAGACCGAGCCGTGGAGCTTGGTGATCCTGGATGAGGCGCAGGCGATCAAAAACCCGGCCAGTGGCAGCACGCAGGCGGTGAAGAGATTGCAGGCTCCGGCACGGATCGCGCTGACGGGGACGCCGGTGGAGAACCGTCCAGGGGATCTGTGGAGCCTGTTTGATTTCCTGAATCCTGGGCTGCTGGGTCCGGCCTCCGTCTTTGCCCAGGTGGTGAAACAATGCGCGACGAGCCGCGAGGGCTATGCGCCGTTGCGCAGGCTGGTGCAGCCTTACATCCTGCGGCGCATGAAGACGGACCGCAGCATCATCAACGACCTGCCGGAAAAGATCGAGACCAAAGCCTGGTGCGGCCTAACCAGAAGGCAGACCACGATCTATGCCAAGCTGGTGGACCAGATGGCGAAGCTGATGAACGATGCCACCATGGACCCGGTGCGGCGGCAGGGGCTGGTGCTGAGCTTCCTGATCCAGTTCAAGCAGGTGTGCAATCACCCCAGCCACTGGAATGGCGACGGCGTGTGGGGCGCGGAAGACAGCGGCAAGTTTGCGAGGCTGGCGGAGATATGCGGCCACATTACGGAGCGTCGCGAGCGCGTGCTGGTGTTTACACAGTTCCAGGAGACGTGCGATCCGCTGGCGCGCTTCCTGGCGCGGGTGTTTGGCCGCGATGGGTTGGTCTTGCATGGCGGCACGCCAGTGAAAAAGCGGCCTGATTTGGTGGACACATTTCAGCAACCAGACGGGCCGCCGTTTATGGTCATCAGTGTCAAGGCCGGCGGCACGGGGCTGACGCTGACGGCGGCCACGCATGTCATCCACTTTGACCGCTGGTGGAATCCGGCCATCGAGAACCAGGCCACGGACCGCGCCTTCCGCATTGGTCAGAAGAAGAATGTACTGGTGCACAAATTCATCTGCCAGGGCACGATCGAGCAGCGCATTGATGCGCTGCTGGAAAAGAAAATGGCGCTTTCAGATGCGCTGCTTTCGCAAGACGGGAGCGCGGAATCCATGCTCACGCACATGAGCACGGACGAGCTGCTGCACCTGGTCTCGCTGGATGTGAATGCGGCGCTGGTGGGATGATCACTCTTCCAGGACGGGCCAGCCGCCGATCTCCAAAAAAGAATGGAAACCCAATGAGGGCCGAAGGGGTATTTGTCTGGTACCTGCCAAAATCCTATGCCTCATATCCACCATCTGTTTCTATGCGCCTTCCTCGCCCTGAGTGTTTCCCAAATCACCGCCGGACCGGCGGAGGAGGCGCGGCTCCTGAGCCGGGAATCCTACAAACTGGAGGCGGAAATGCGCAAGCTGGTCCCGGATATTGAGGATCGAGTTCCTGAACTGAAGGTGCTGACGGAGCAGGCCAAAGAAACGGACCGAAAAATCTATGAGGCCTTGAAGACCCATCCGGCACTGGCCGATATGAGGGCGAAGAGGGACCAGGCCTTTACTCAATTGACACACACCATTGGCAAAGGGGACCCCGCCGCCCACCAGGCAGCAAAGGATGCCTACGCACAGGCGGAACAGGACGTCAAGACGCAGGGCCGCACCGTGCCGGAAATCCAGGCGATGATGGATGAGGCGGCTAACCTGGGGGCCAGCTACATGGCAAAAAAAGACGCGGCCTACGCCCGGCAGCCGGAGACGGCTGAGCTGGCCAAAAAAGTGGCTGAACTGCGGGCCAAAGCCGCCGCGCTGCGCCGTGAGGCGCGCACTAGCACTAAGGGATGACCCTCAGCCGGAGAAACCGGCGGCCTTGCAGAGGAAACCGAAGGGTCTGGGAGCCGTCGGGATTCTGGGTGGTGACGCTGGGGTCTGCATCGGTCCAGTTCAGCAGATCCACCGAATGCTGCATCTTGGCAGATGACCATTCAGCCGCCTGGGGCCGGAAGCGGCCGGTCCAGGTCAGGGCTGGTGGTGTGGCGTCTGCATCCGCTTGCGGAAGCAAAACATCTGGGGTGGCCACTGAGGCGGAGGCTGCGTCCAGGACGAACTCCGCCGCATTTACCAGCCCGTCACCATCGGGGTCATCATTCATGCCTGACTGCCCTGGAGGCAGCGCCTGGGTGGCGATCCATTCATTAAACGGGATGTCCGGGTCCAGACCAAGGATGCTGGCCACGATCTCGCGATCAGTCATCGGAGTGATCTGCTTGGCGGGGTAACGGTTGCGAAAAGCCTCGATGACCATCTGGGCGATCTTGCCATGGGCGCTGGTGGCGGGGTGAAAGCCGTCGCCTGAGAAGACATAACGGGGCCGGGAGTCCGGGTCCGCCTCTTTGTAAAAATCAATGCCGCCGATGCGGAAGGGACCTTCAATGATGTCTTTGGTAAGCTGGTAAACGCCGGGAACAAAAGCGATGTTTTTGGACTGGGCAAAGGCAGCGAGCTGGGTATTGAGACTGTCGAGTGCAGCGGTGACACGGGCGGTTTTCAACGGGTCCGTGGGATACTGGCGCTGGATGTCGGGGGCGCAGCCGAGATGCGGAACGGAGACGAGGACCATGGGCAGGGAGCTCTTCTGCCCCAGCACGTAATTGACGATGCCCTTGATGGCATCGCGGGTGGCATTGATGTAGGAGGTGGGGGAGGCCCCGTTGTAAATCAGACCGTAAAAACTGTCCACATCGTTTCCCCCTGCGAAGACCACAGCGCGCTCAGCAGCATTTTTGATCTGGCCATTGAGCTCGGTTCTCCAGATCAGGCTTTGCCAGCTTTTGAGCTGGTCATTAATCTCCACCGCTGTGGCCCCAGGGAAGGCCCAGTTGTGCTCATGACCAGTCAGGCGCGGGTCAACGTAACCGTTGATCTCCCCCAGGTCGAACCAGGTGTTGCGGCGCTCGTGCAGAATTTCGATCCAGTTACGGGAGTCCCAGGAGGCCGGGTTGGTCGGGAACAAAATGGGAAATTCCAATTCATATTCCTTGGTGAGGCTGTCCCCCAGGACGACGCATTGCTCCGCCCTGGCGGGCAGGATGGACAGCCCGAAGATGAGAGGGAGCAGCAGACGAAAAGCGGGGGACACGATGAGTTCTGACGTAGAATACGAAAAAGAGTTCACTCCCGGCCTTCCTTTTGATGGGATTTGGTATGCGGAGATTGAATTTTCCTGAACGGGAAATGCGTGTTACTGTCTGCTGCCCTTATGGCCAACGTCCACCACACCCCCACCTGGAGCACGGCTCCGAGTTCCTCTTTCCGCTCCCGCGAGGACTGGAGCCTGAAGTGGTGGATCATGTTTGCACTCATCCTCTCCTTTCTGCTGCATGGGCTGCTTTACGTGAGTTTTGACAAGATCAGCCGCTTTCTGGGGCACAGCGCCCCGCCGATAAAGGTGGGCAGCGAGGTGACCGAACGGTTCAAAATTGACCCCAAACTGCTTCAGGAGCAGCAGGCCATCCAGGAGATTCCGGAGATCATCGCCCCCGGCAATGAACCGGACATCAAGGCCTTTGAAGCGGATCTGGACAGCTTTGACCAGGCCCAGATGATCCCGGAGAACCAGGAAATCGACCTGACGCCGAACGTCAAGGAAGTGACCAATTTCCTCCGGGCTGATGATCTTGGGGATGGCAAAACACCCGGCGGTGCCATGCCTGACATGGCGGCCCTGTTGACGCCTCAGGCCATTGCGACTCCGGACCTGGCTTCTGAAATGGCCGCCATGCGCCGGGACGTGCTTTCCAAACCGGTTTCTGAAAAACAGATGCTGCTGGATTCCGGCGGACTGGATCCGGCAGATGGCGGGCAGGTGGACATGAAGCTGCTGGATCAGGTGAAAGCCCAGGGCATCGGCGACGGGGCAGGTGACCGGGTGAAGGGCTTTAGCAATCTGGACGACCTTCTGGGCGGCGGCGGCACGATGGGCGGCAGCACCGCTCCCATCCTGATGCCCACCGACCTGCTGTTTGAATACGGCAGCGACCAGCTGGCCGAAGGAGCGCGGCTGAGCCTGATGAAGCTGGGTTTCCTGATCCAGAAGAATCCGAACTCCCTGTTTATCATCGAAGGCCATACCGACAGTTTTGGCGGTGACGAGTACAACCTCCAGCTCAGCCTGCGCCGCGCCAATGCCGTAGTGGAATGGCTGCAAACCTCCCTGCGCCTGGGCACAGACCGCATCCAGGCGGCGGGCATGGGCAAAACCAAACCTCTCGTGGCCACCTCCGGTACCGTGGAGGAGCAGGGCCTGAACCGCCGCGTGGAAATCAAGGTCCGGCCCCGGCAATAAAATTTCTTCCGTCCCGAACGTTGCGCTTTCGGTGGCAGCGACGTAACATGCAAAAGACATTCATGAGTGCCCCCGACGAATCCAAAGATCAACGGCTGAAACAGGCCGAGAAGATCACCAGCCACCCTGAGCAGTATAAGGTGTGTGAAGGTTGCGGATCCATCGTGGTCGCCCGGGCCATCACCTGCCCCAGCTGCCATGCTTATAAATTTGATGCCACCGCCGTGCGCGTGGTGGCCCAGGCCAAGGATCTGGCCATGCGCTCCGCCCATTCGGTACTGAGCTCAGATATGACTTAGCGCCGCAGGGGGAAAACCGGTTTTGTGGCTGATGCTGGCGGCTCATCCCGCGCACGTTCTTTTTCAGCGCTGTTGCGGTAGAAGATCACGCCGTTGCGCTTGAGGTTGAAGATGAGGTCTTTAAACTCGTTCTTGAGTTCGGCGTCATTGGTCAGGGCGCCCAGAAGGCCTTTGCCGGAGGTAATATTGCGCGCGGCGACGGAGAAGCTGTCGGCGGCGGTTTTGACGGACTTCAGGGTCTCATCTGCCGTGCCCATAGCTTTGTCGGCTTTGGCGATGACGGGATCCAGCTTGTCTACCATGGGACCGAGCTTCTCGGTGGTGGCCTCCACGTTTTTCGCAGAGACCTTGAAGCTGGCGGCGGCATCTTTCATGTCGGCGATGGCGGTTTTGAGATTGGTGGCGTTTTCATCCCCCAGCACCTGCTCGTCCACGCGGGTCATGGTCTTGTTCAGGTGCTCCATGCTTTCCTTGAAATCCTGGATGGTGGTATCGGCCAGGGCGTCTTTGTTGATTTTGACCATGGCCGCTTTCACATCCACCAGGGCGGTGCGGACGTCATCCAGGACAAGGTCCACTTTTTTGGCGACCACCTCCGCCTGGCCCTGGAGATCCGAAAGGCCGCCGGATTTGGCACCTTCGATGATCTCATCATAATCATGAGGCAGGAACTGGTCGGTGAGCTTGCCGCTGGGTTTGATCTCCACGAGGGCATCCCCCATGAGACCCTTGGAGCCGATGGCAAAAGAGGCGTCCAAGGGTATGTCCACACTGTCAAAAATCTCCAAGGTCATGATGACGCCGGTGAAGGTCTCATTCAGCTCCGGATGGACGAGCACTTTGCCTACTTTGGACCCGCCCAGAAAAACAGGGGAACCCATTTTGATGCCAGACGCATTGGGAAAGGCCACCTTCAGTTCATAGGTATCCCGGAAGTAGGTCCGCAGGCTGCCGAACTCCATGATCAGCCCTCCAAGCATCAGCAGGCCTGCCAGCAGGAAGACGCCCACGAGGATTTCGGTTTTACGTTCGTTGTTCATACAAAGGAGGGATCAATCAGGCACACATGCCGGAGCGGCCGGCGATAAAGTTTTGAATGTCCGGCTCGGGGGAGTTTCGGAGGTCATCTGCCGTGCCGGTGAAGGAGACGACGCCATTTTTTAGCATGACGACACGGTCGGCGATTTTGAAGACGCTGTTCATGTCATGCGTGATGACGATGCTGGTGACCTTGAAGCGTTTTTGCAGGCGCAGGATCATCTGGTCAATGACATCGGTGACGATGGGGTCCAGGCCGGCGGTGGGTTCATCGTAAAGAATGCATTCCGGCCTGCCGATGATGGCACGGGCGATGCCGACGCGCTTGCGCATGCCGCCAGAGAGGTTGATGGGCATCTTGTCCTTGTGCTCCTCCAGCTCCACGAGTTCCAGGGCTTCATGCACCCGTTGCTCGATCTCCGCCTTGTCCCGGATGCCAGCTTCCTTGAGCGGAAAGGCGACGTTTTCCGCGACGGTGAGGCTGTCAAAAAGCGCGGCATTTTGAAACAGATAGCCCATGCGGCGGCGGAAGCTGACCAGCTTGCGCTCGTTGAGGCTGCAAAGGTCCACTCCGTCCAGCTCCACGGTGCCTTCCTCCGGATGGATGAGACCAATGATGTGCTTCAGAAGCACGCTTTTGCCCTCGCCACTGGGACCGATGAGGACGACAGTTTCCCCGTGTTTGATGGTCAGATTCACCCCCTGGAGAATCTTCTGCGTGCCAAAACTTTTCTTCAACCCGGTGATGCGGATGAAGGGCACATCTGATCTGGCGGCAGGCGTGCTCATCACAGGGCGGTCCCCAGAGGAAAGAAGTAGTTCAGCAGCATGGTGAGGAAGAAATTGGCCACCAGCAGGGCCAATGAAGAAAAGACCACGGCTCGGGTGGTGCCAAGGCCCACACCCACGGCGCCGTTGGAGGCTTTCAAGCCCTGGTGGCAGGAAATCAATACGATCAGGATGCCAAAAATGAAGCCTTTGATCATGGCAAAGCTGAGATCTTCATGATTCGTATGGTCCTTCACATGATCCCAAAACCAGGCGAAAGGGATGCCAAAGACCCCGGTACCGACCACGGCAGCAGCGGCTAATCCGAAGACAATGGACTCCGCGATGAGCAGCGGCATGGAGATCATCATTGCCACGAATCGTGGCAGCACGAGGTAGTCCACCGGATGCGCGCCCATGACCCGGAGGGCATCCACCTGCTCGCTGACCTTCATGGTGCCGATTTCCGCCGCCATGGAGGCACCGACACGGCCAGTGACCATGAGGCCCGCCAACACCGGCCCCAGCTCACGGCATAGGGAAACACTGACGATGCCGCCAACGGTGGACTCAATGCCGAAGTCCTTGAACTTAAAGTAGGACTGCGCGGTAAAAACGGCCCCGGTAAAGGCCCCGGTGACAATCACCACTGCCTGGGAGCCAAATCCGATGGTGACAATCTGCTCCGCCATCAGCCGCAACCGCCAGGTTCCCTTGGTGACTGAGTCCCAAAGCTCACGCAAAAGCACGCCCAACTGCCCCAGATAGGCCAGGAAGTTTAAAAATGAGCGCCCTGGCAGAGCCAGGATTCCAGTGATTGCAGCCATTAGCTTCTACGATGGCACCATACGGGAATAAGGCAACCCGCAGACCCGCATTGCGCCTCTCGTAAAGGATGCCCTAAAGGCCTCAGAGCTTCCAGCCCACGGGCTGCGTCCAGGCTTTTTGCAACTGGCCCGGAGTGGCAGGATTCTTCATGACTTTGTCCGTGGTGATGATGGCGCGGACATAAAGCTCGTCACCGGTCATCTGATAGCTGGCCTCCGTGCCTTCGCTGCTGGCCAGCAGCTTGCCCACGTCTTCGCTGTGCTTCAGGCGGATCGGGTAGTTGTCATCCGCAGGCGCGGGTACTTCCTTGACGGCACGGTCATAGTTCTTCGGCGTGCCCCGAAACTCGATGGTGTATTTCACACCGGGTTCGGCTTTGACCTTCACATTGAGTTTACGGGCGGTTTTGTCAAAGGTCACGTCTTCCAGGGTCACGCCGGTGGATGCATAAAAGTCCCCGCGTTGCATGGCCTCCACGAGAGCATTGGGATCCAGCTTGTCCGCCTTCACCATTACCCAGCCACGGCCGGAGGTGGCGGTGCCGCCATGATAATGATGGCTGTCATCGGTGCCCAGGGCATACAGCGGTTCTGCCTTCAGCTCCACCAGCCGGATGGTATTCGCGATGTCCCAGATGCGGTCGGTGGAGGTGTCAGCACGGGCAGGATCGCCCTCGGGATAGGTGGAAGGGTGGCCGTTATACACCTCGAAAAACTTGTCCTCAATGACATGGGCGATGTCCTCCGCACTCACGCCCCAGCGGAAGTTGGGATGGTTCAAGTGTGACATGATCGGGCGGCCTGTCTTCACCGCCTGCGCGGCGATGGCTTGCATGTTCGCCCGCAGCGTTTCCCGGATGGAAACGAGATCTTTGACCGGCTGAATGGCCTCGGTGAGATTGATGGCATTGATGTGAATGGGTGATTTGGCAAATCCGGCGCTCACTTCTTCCGCCTGCACGAGCAAAAATTTGCCAGGTTCTTCCAGCTTCACCCGGTATTCTTCCAGGGTTTTGAGCTTCACCTCGACTTCGCCTTTGTCATTGTTGCGGGTGGTCACCCAGTCCTTGCCGAAACGGTCCACATATTTGTCCATGACCTTGCGGCCCAGGGTGAGCTTTTTCTTTTCGATCGTCGTCTCCGCGACCCACTTCTCGCCTTCAGCCAGAGTGTTGTGATCGGACATGCAGAGGAAGTCGTACCCTTCGTCCTTGTACCAGGCGGAGATCATGTCCGGGAAGTCGTTGCCGTCACTCCAAAGGGAATGCGTGTGTGTATTGCCTTTAAACCAGCGCGGTTCGTCTGCGCTGGCCATGATGGTAGCGGCGATAAAAAGAATCGGAAGGAGGAAGAATCTCATGGTGGTTCTTCTTGAACGGAGCGTATCGGCACGAACAATCAGACGCCCATGTTAAATTCTCTGGATCAAGCCCTCGCCAACACCCGCAGCCACCTGCTGTCCCTGTGCAATGCCGCCGGACACTGGGAGGGGGAGCTGTCCAGCAGTGCGCTCTCCACGGCCACCGCCGTGGTGGCGCTGCATGAGGTGGATGCAGCGGCCTATGAGGATTTGATATCCGCCGGGCTTCGCTGGCTGGTGGCGAATCAGAATGCGGATGGCGGCTGGGGTGATACGACCCTCAGCAAAAGCAATCTGTCCACGACCCTGCTTTGCTGGAGCGCGTTGAGTGGCTGCCTGCGCAAGCAGGTGGTCGGAGCGAGTGATCCCATGGCTTTCGAGGCTCCCCAACCCCACGCTCTGGCGAGCGCAGCTACAGCGCTGGCGGGAGCGTCCACGTGGATTCAAGGACAGGTCGGATCATTGGAGCCAGATGCCATCGCCAAAGCGGTGATTGGCAGGTATGGTAAAGACAAAACGTTCTCTGTGCCCATCCTGATGCTTTGCACCATTGGCGGCACGATGGGGGAGAATGCCTGGAAACGGGTGCTTCCCCTGCCCTTCGAGCTGGCGGCGCTGCCACGCTCCTGGTTTGGCGCGGTGGGCTTGCCCGTGGTCAGCTATGCCCTGCCGGCTTTGATCGCCATTGGTCATGCGCGGTTTAAAAAGGCACCGCCCGCGTGGTGGAATCCGCTCGGCTGGCTGCGTGGTCTTTTATGGAAACGCATCCGTCCGATGCTGAAGACCCTGCAACCCAGCAGCGGCGGTTATCTAGAGGCCACACCCCTAACCAGTTTTGTGACCATGGCTCTGGCGGCGTCTGGGGACAAAGATCATCCATGCATTCCTGGTGCGGTCGCGTTTCTCCGCCGATCCATGCGCCCAGATGGAAGCTGGCCCATCGACACCAATCTGGCCACCTGGGGGACAACACTGGCTTGCAAGGCTTTGGGCAGTGCCGACTCCACTGTCCGACAGTGGCTGCAAGCACAGCAGTACCAAAAAGTTCACCCCTTCACCAATGCCGCCCCCGGTGGCTGGGCGTGGACGGATCTCCCTGGCGGAGTGCCGGATGCGGATGATACGGCAGGTGCGGTAATCGGCCTCAAGCTGCATGAAGAAACCAGCTCCGAAGCCTCCGCACAAGCCGGTATCCGGTGGCTGCTGGACCTGCAAAACCGCGACGGCGGCATCCCCACTTTTTGCCGGGGCTGGGGCACACTGCCTTTTGACCGAAGCACTCCTGAACTCACCGCCCATGCGCTGCTCGCCTGGTGGCTGTGGGAGAAGGAGATGCCGAAATCGATGCGTGATGAAATCCAACATGGCACCCAAAAGGCACTCAACTACCTTCGCAAAAATCAGCTCCCTGAGGGCTCCTGGATACCTCTTTGGTTCGGCAATGAACACACGCATGATGAGAATAATCCGGTCTATGGCACAGCCCAGGTGGTCGCTTATCTGAGCGGTTGCGAGGCGCTGGTCGTGCAGGCTGGCGATCTCATCCGCAGCGGTTGCGCTTATTTGGAAAGCACGCAAAAACCCGATGGAAGCTGGGGCGGCGACAAACAGTCTCCGGCTTCGATTGAAGAGACGGCAGTGGCCATGAATGCGCTATTGCTGCAAGGGGAGCGGACGAGGGCGTCCGCGCTCCGGGCGGCGGAGTGGCTCATCTCGGTGACGCAAAACGGCACACATTTCCCAACAGCCCCTATCGGCCTCTACTTTGCGCGACTGTGGTATCACGAAAAACTTTACCCCGTCGTCTGGACGCTGCAGGCACTTCGCCGTGCAAAAGCGGTCTTGTCCTCCGTTGAGGATTCCGGTACAACCACGCCCCAATCATGAGCACCTCCCGCCGCACTTTCCTGACTTCCCTGGCTGCCAGCGCCGCCACCTCCGCCTTTGCCCGCGACTGGTCAGGGCAGACGCCAGAGCGTTATCCGGACCCGGATGTCATCGCTCTGGAGCCTGCCTTTTCCAAATACATCCAGGGAAACTCGCCCATCCGCCGCCTGCACACCGGCATGCTCTGGGCCGAAGGCCCGGCCTGGAACGGCGCGGGCAACTACCTCGTCTGGAGCGACATCCCGAACAATGCCCAAATGCGCTACCTGCCCGAGGACGGTCATGTGAGCGTGATGCGCAACAACTCCGGCAACAGCAACGGCAACACCTTTGACTGGCAGGGCCGCCAGATCTCCTGCGAGCACGCCAACCGCCGTGTGGCCCGGTATGAACTCAACGGCAAAATCACTGTGCTGGCCGCCGAGTTTGAAGGCAAGCCGCTCAATGCTCCCAACGATGTCGTCGTCCATCCCGATGGCGGCGTCTGGTTTACCGATCCCGGCTACGGCAGCATGGGCGACTATGAAGGCAACAAAGGCGAGCTCCACCACAAAGAAGCCGTCTATCGCATTGACCCCGGCGGCAAGATCGAAAAAGTGACCGAGGCCGAAGCCAAGCCTAACGGATTATGCTTCAGCCCGGATTACAAGAAGCTCTATGTGGTGGACACTGGCAGCGCCAAAAACATTCGCGTATATGATGTGAAGGACAGCGTGAAGCTGGGGGAGGGCAAGGAATTTGCTGTGATGAATGAAGATGTTTCCAAAGGGCTACCTGCCGAATATCAGCGCTCCGAGCGTCTCCACCAAGAGCTTTACTCTCAAGGGCGACCTGCAACTGGATCAGGGATCCGCCTCCTGCTTACCGCTACGGACATGTCCGCTGAAGAGCTTCAACCGAAGCTCGCAGAAATTAAAGACCTGGAGCGCAAGTTTCGTGGATGGGAAACGCATCGTAAAAACTTTTCAACTTCCCGCACCAAGGGCCAAGGCGGCTCCGACGGCATCCGCTGTGATGTGGACGGCAATGTCTGGGCCACCGCCGGCTGGATCGGCGATAACTATGACGGTGTGCATGTCTTCTCACCAGAAGGCCAGCGCATCGGCTTCATCAAGCTGCCCGAGACCGGCAGCAACCTCTGTTTCGGCGGACCCAAAAGGAACCGCCTGTTCATCACCGCAAGCCAGTCGCTTTACTCGGTGTATGTGAATACCAACGGCGCGCATTTTTGCTAACGGAGTGCGAGTGCCCTCGCCCGCCATCCCTTTACAAAACCGTCCTCGAATTACCTTTGCGATTCCTTATGCAGGGCTGAAGTTGGACTCGTTATGCAAACCATCTCTGTTCTCATCGGTATCGTCTGCGCGGTTCTGCTGGTCCCCGGGCTCATCCCGCTGCTGGGCTGGACGCTCTGGGCGACCTTGTTCGGTGCTTTGATCGGGATCATCTTTGGTGCTTTCCCCAAGCGAAAAATCGGCCTAACCATCAACCTTGCCGTGGCCTTGATCGCTGCGCTGCGCCTGTTCCTCGGCGGCGGTGTCATCTGACCGGCGGCATCTTCACCCGCCCGTGCTTCACGCTGACATGCGGGTTGTCACGGGCCAGAAAACGCCAGGGAAAATCTGCCGCCTGGCTGATGCCCACACGCACATCGCTCAGCACCTCCACGTCTGAGCCTGCTGCGCGAAGACCGCAGCCAGCGGGCCTGCTGCGTCCCACCAGCGGTGTGCCGTGATGGATGCCAGCAATGCCCAACGCCAGTGCCAGCTTGCCCGGGCCGGAGCACAGGTCTGTCAGCTTTTCCTTCTGACGCCGTTGCTTCATTTCATCAATCCCATGCCGTGGATCCAGCGCACGCACCAGCACCAGTCCATCCCGCTCGCCACCCTTCACGAGAATGTTAAAGAGCCAGTACATGCCATAGTTAAAATACACATAGGCACTGCCAGACGGCTTGTTTTTGACAAACTCCCGCGCACTGGGACGCGAGGCCGTGTGGCAGGCAGGATCCCCTTCCACCGCATAGGCTTCCGTCTCCACGATGATACCCGAGCAGCCCTGCCAGACAAGCTCCACGCCTACGAGATCGCGTGCCACGGTGAGCACATCGCGCTCGAAAAAACCGGTGGTTAGAAACGCCATATCAAAGTCCCGTGGGATGGTCCACAAACTCCCAGGGCAGGCCAAACTGCGTCTGCAAATGCTGCGCCAGCGCCTTCACGCCAAAGGTCTCCGTGGCGTAATGGCCTCCGTAGAGAACATTGATGCCCAGCTCCTCCGCCAGCGTGTAGCTCCAGTGCGGCCCCTCACCCGTGATGAAGGTATCCACCCCCGCTTTGGCAGCCGCAGCCACTTCAGAGCCTGAGCCGCCGGAGGAAATGCCAATGCGCTTTGTCACCTTTGGCCCGCCAGCACAGACATGCACCCGACCGCCATCCAATGCTGAAGTGAAGCGAGCCAGCACATCATCCAAAGGCAGCTCGGCTTCACAAGTCACCCCTACCGCCAGGCCCTTGTAATCAAGGAACCCGCCGCTGGGCACAAGCTGCATGGCCTTGGCAATCTGCGCATTGTTTCCCAGCTCCGGCTGGGCATCCAGCGGCAGGTGTACGCTGTAGATGGCCAGGTTGTTTTCCAGCGCCAGGCTCATCCGCTCAAAGGCTGCTCCGGTCCAGGGCTGCAAGCCGGTCCAAAACATGCCGTGATGAACAATCAAAAGATCTGCCCCTGCCTCAATGGCCTTCGTCACCACCGGCAACGTCGCATCCACCGCCGCCGTCACCTTGCTCACCGTGCCCTTGCGATTGGCCAGCTGCAGGCCGTTCACCGCATTCGAATAATCCGGCAGGTCACGGATTCGCAAAAGGGTGTCCAGGTGGTTGGTGAGGTCGGTGAGGTTCATGGTGGATGTAAATCTGGCTATAAAGGTTCAGCGACCCTGTGCCACCAAATCTTCGTGCGCGGCGATCAATGTATCCAATGAAACCCTGTCGCCTGCATCCATTTCGGCATTGATTTTGGACAGCTCACGAGCTTCGGTTTTCTTCATTTGCTCCTGCAAATAAGCCTTGATCTCACATTGCTCAGATGGAGCAAGCTGAAGGATTTCATGTTTGATGTCTGCCAAGTTCATGGTTAGGCGATTTTTGGCCCGTGCAGTTTCATTTACCCCGCCGAAGCAGCCCGTCCCTCTACCAGATTTCTCCCGGAAGAAAGCATGTCCACGAGCCACTGGCGGATGGCTTTAAAGCCGCGCATCAGGGTGCTGTCCATGACCTCCTGGCAACCGAACCTGGCGGCGATGGTCTCTTCCAGGCGGCGGTAACGGGGTAGCAGGATGAGGGCACTGCGGGGCCGGGTGCCGGTCTGTCCGCGATGCGCCACGCTGGGGTGCAGCAGACCCCGGCACATCACCATGCCCTGGCCGGCGACGGCCACCTTTTTCTCCGGCATCACCAGGAAGGGCCGGAAGGCAAAGTGAGTGACACCAGCAGGATCCTGCGTCAGCCGACCCATCGTGCGCACAGGAATGCCATCGGTGCGGCGGGCCAGAAAGCCTTTCACACCGCCATCCAGATCTTCTTTTAGCGCCCGCTTGTTCAGCAAAAAGTCGCGCCCCATCAGGGTCCCAAAAAGGGTGAGGCGGAAAGACCACCCTGCCAAAAACAGCCCGATGAGCAGGATGATCGAGCACAGGACCAGCGCCGGAATGGGGCTGTAAGGAATGAGTGCCGCCGCACCGGTCACCAGGGTCAGGAGGCCCAGCTTGGCCAGCTTCAGGCTGGCATCCACAATGCCGAAGGGCGAAAGGGCAATCAGCACATTGATAGCATGCGAGCTCAGCCAGACGACCGTGAAGGCAAACATGGCCAGCGGCACCGTCAGCCAGGGCGTGTGCAGCGTGGCATCCAGGATGCCCGCCACCGGAAGCATGGCCAGACCGGAATCCGCCATGCCCGCCATGGCCTGCAGCTGGATGCGCTCCACCGTGGACATGGCCACAGCCACCAGGGGCACAAAAGCAGTGCTCGCCACCAGGGCGCTGGCCTTGTCCTCAAACAGCTCGGCAAAATCCAGCGGCTTCTTCACCAGCGCAGGCGCAGCGGCTCCCAGGAAATCCTTCAAAAAACACATGCCAATGATGGCCAGCCCCGTGCCCCAGGCATACGGATGGCAGTACCAGGGCAGGCGATGACGCATCTCCGGTACGGTGTCATAATATTTCCACGCACCGATGGCGCTCATGCCCAGCAGCGGACTGATGGCAACGCCGGTGATTTCTGAAACGCCCTCCGCCAGGGCCACCCCAGGCACGATCATGTCCGCACGCAGCTTTTTGGCCAGTGACTCTGCTTCAGGCGTAGGCGGAGTTTCCTGAGCCGTGGCGGGGGCAAGAGTCAAGAGCCCCAGCACAGCGGCCAGGCAGGCAGATTTAAGGAAGGATGCATTCATGGCGGTGAC
Source organism: Prosthecobacter sp. SYSU 5D2 (assembly GCF_039655865.1). Classification (NCBI taxonomy): domain Bacteria; kingdom Pseudomonadati; phylum Verrucomicrobiota; class Verrucomicrobiia; order Verrucomicrobiales; family Verrucomicrobiaceae; genus Prosthecobacter; species Prosthecobacter sp. SYSU 5D2. Next base: position 28,098 of record NZ_JBBYXL010000007.1, read on the forward strand.
ATCTGAAGGTTGCTCTGCACAGACAATCGCAAAGAATGCCGCATCTGCGGTCATTGCCAGTTACAATTTTCATCTCATCTCCCACCCCTTGCAAAACGCCGCTCGCACATGGCCCGATTCCGTGCATAGTCTCCGATGCCTTTCAAAGCTCTGGGCCTCGACGCCAAAATTCTCCAAGCCATTTCCGAAGCCGGTTATACTGAACCGACGCCCATCCAGGCCGCCGCCATCCCGCCCATCATTGCCGGAAACGACCTCATCGGCATTGCCCAGACAGGCACTGGGAAAACCGCCGCTTTCACCCTTCCCGTGCTCACCCTGCTGGCCGCTGCGCAGGGCAAACGCGGTACCAAAGTGCTCATCCTCGCCCCTACCCGCGAGCTGGTCGTCCAGATTGAAGAAAACGTACTGGCCTACGCCAAGCACCTGCCGCTGACCATCGCCAAAGTCTTCGGCGGAGTCGGCGAGCGCCCGCAGATCAACTCCCTGCGCAACGGCTGCGACATCGTCATCGCCACCCCCGGTCGTCTCATTGACCTCATGGGCCAGGGCCACGGCGACTTCAGCGGATTGCAGCACCTGGTCCTCGACGAAGCCGACCGCATGCTGGACATGGGCTTCCTGCCCAGCATCAAGCGCATCGTCCAAAAGATGCCGCGCAAACGCCAGACGCTGATGTTCTCCGCCACGCTCTCCAAGGAGATCGAATCGCTGACGCACGAGTTTCAAAATCATCCCAAGATCGTCCAGATCGGCCGCCGCTCCAATCCGGCGGAAACGGTGACGCAGCTTGTTTATGAGGTGCCCGTTCACCTGAAACCCTCCCTGCTCAGCCACCTGCTGAAGGACGACCAGATGGACATGGTGCTCGTCTTTACCCGCACCAAGCACGGTGCCGACCGCGTGGCCCGCAAGCTGGAGCAGACCGGTGTCAAATGCGCCACGCTGCACGCCAACCGCTCCCAAAACCAGCGCCTCAAAGCCCTGGCCGATTTCAAATCCGGCGCGGTTCGCGTCCTGGTGGCCACCGACATCGCCGCACGCGGCATTGACGTGGACGGCATCTCCCATGTGGTGAACTACGACTTCCCCATGCATGCGGAAGATTACGTGCACCGCATCGGCCGCACCGGTCGTGCCCAGGCCATTGGCGATGCCATCAGCTTCATCAGCCCTGAGGACCAGGCTCCTCTGCGCAGCCTGGAGCGGTTCATCAATCGCGGTCTCATCCGCAAAAAAGCGGAAGGTTTTGACTACAATGCCTCCGCTCCTCCACGCAGCGAAGAGCCGCCCCGTTATCGCGATCCCCGCAGCCGCCAACAGGGAGGTGGCCGTGGTGGACGCCCACAGGGCCAAGGTGGCCAGGGCCAAAACGGTCAGGGTGGACAAGGCGGCCAGCCACGTAAGGATGGCGGCGGCAGAGCTTCCGGTGACCGGCAGGCACGGCCGCAAGGTGGCGCACGCGATACCCGCCCTCAGGGCAATGCCCGACCCCCACGCCAAGGCCAGGGACGCCCGCAGGGCGACTCCACAGCCTCCAGCACGTCTTCTGACTCCGAAAGCGGCAGCAAGCGCAGCCTATGGAAGCGCCTTTCGGGCCGCTAAGAGACCGTCTTCCTCAAGGAGCGGGACTTGCCAAAGTCCCTGCTTTTCCAGCGCCGCGAAGAGCGGCAGCTTCTCCCAAGACTTCCCTGCAAAGGCATCGGTCGTGGTGACGTTTGATCTTGCCTGTTCATCCGGCAGTCCTCACGCTACCTACCATGCGACTTATTCTATTGCCCTTCCTTCTCCTGGCCACTTCCGTCCGGGCTGACTTCACCAGCGAGCAGCAGCAGGTCCCCCTGGAAGTGCTGCCCACGGATGCCACGAAAGCCAAGGTGGTCCTCCTGGCAGGCACCCCGAGCAACAAACCCGGCCAGCACGAATACTTCGCCGGTTGCGCCCTGCTGATGGACTGGCTGAAAAGCGCCCCCAATGTCGCACCAGTCATGGTCGCCGAGGGCTGGCCTAAAAATGAAGCGGTGCTGGATGGCGCGCGCTGCGTAGTGATCTTCATGGATGGTGGGGACAAGCTTTCCTTCCTGGCCCCGGACCGCTGGGCACGCATGAAAGCCCTGGCGGAAAGCGGCACCGGTTTGGTCATCCTTCACCAGGCCATTGACTGCCCGCCGGACCGCGCGGCGGATTTTAAAAATTGGTTCGGCGCGGTGTTCCAGAGCGACATCGGCTGCCGGGGCCACTGGGATGTAAAGTTTGATTCCGTGCCCGCCCATCCCATCAACCAGGGCCTGTCTCCGTTTAAACTGCTCAAGGACGGCTGGCTCTACAACCTTCATTTTGCCGACCAGGGTGTGACCCATCTCCTGACAAGCCCTATGCCCGACAGCAGCCGCAAAAACGACGCAGCCAAGGCCAATGCAGGCCGCGCCGAAACCGTCGCCTGGGCTTATGACCGGCCGGATGGCGGACGCAGCTTTGGCTTCACCGGCTGCGATCTGCACAGCAACTGGGCAGAGGCCAACCAGCGCAAGCTGCTGCTCAACGGCATCCTTTGGACCAGCAAGCTAGACGTGCCTGAAAAGGGAATGGACTCCCAAACGACGCCCGAGGCCCTCGCCAAAAACTGGGACCGCAAAGTCTTCCTGAAGAAGCCCGCCAAAGCCGTGAAATAACGTCGCCATTCATGAAACTCCTCTCCCGCCTCCTGCTGACCTCCCTGGTGCTCGGCCTCTGCGCCTGCAAACCCACCTCCCCAGAATCCTCAACGCCAGGAAAACCCAAGATCGCCCTGGTGATGAAATCCCTGGCCAATGAGTTTTTCAGCAACATGGCCGAAGGGGCCAAGAAGCACCAGGCCGCCCACAGCGACGAGTACGAACTTTTGGTTGGCGGCATCAAGAATGAAACCGACCTCACCGAGCAGGTGAACCTGGTGGAACAAATGACCGCGCAGGGAGCCAAGGCCATCGTCATTGCTCCTGCAGATTCCAAAGCCTTGATCCCCGCCCTCAAACGTGCGCAGCAGGCCGGTGTACTCGTCATCAACATAGACAACAAGCTGGATGCCGAAGTCCTGAAACAGGCTGAATTGTCCGTGCCCTTCGTCGGCCCGGACAACCGCGAAGGCGCAAAGCGAGTGGGCGAAGTCCTGGCCAAAAAGCTGCCCGCCGGGGCAGAAGTCGCCATCATCGAAGGCGTCACCACCGCCTTCAATGGGCAGCAGCGCCGAGCCGGTTTTGAAGATGCCATGAAGGCCGCCGGCATGAACATCGTGGCCGTGCAGAGCGGCCAGTGGGAAATGGAAAAAGCCAGCAACATAGCCTCCGGCATCCTCAGTGCCCATCCCAATGTCAAAGCCCTCCTCTGCGCCAATGACAACATGGCCCTCGGTGCCGCTGCCGCGGTGCAGTCCGCAGGCAAAACCGGCCAGGTCCTCATCGTCGGATTCGACAACATCAGCGCTTTGAAACCTCTCCTCACCGATGGCCGCGTGACCGCCACGGCGGATCAACACGCCGACCAGCTCGCCGTCTTCGGCATCGAAGCCGCCCTGAAGGTGATCCAAGGTGGCGCCTCACCTGAAGACCAGACCACGACGGTGGATGTCATCGAAAAATAATTTTGCGGCAGTCACCCCGACGTCATGAACCTGCGCCGCTGGACTGACTTCCTCGTGCTCCTGGCCGTCTGGGCAGGCATGATCCTGCTCTTCGGTCTCCTGCGGGACAGCTTTTTCAGCGCGGCCACACTTGGCTCGGTGGCCAACCGCATTCCGGCTCTGGCCCTGGTCGCTACGGGCATGACATTGGTGATGGTGACGGGTGGCATTGACCTCTCGGTTGGCTCTGTGCTGGGTCTTTGTGGAGCCGTGGTAGGTGTCGTGATGGCGGACTGGCAATGGGGTCTGCCTGGCGCACTGCTGGCCAGTCTTGTCGTGGGCACTCTTGTAGGTAGCATCAATGGAGTCGTCAGCGTGAAGCTGCGGCTGCCTTCCTTCATCGTCACCCTCGGCATGCTGGAGATCGCCCGGGGGCTGGCGTTCCTGACCACGGATTCGCAGACCAAATACATTGGTGCGCCGGTGGAATCTCTCGGCGCGCCCATCGGCGGCTGGGTGATCTCCCCGGCTTTCATCATCGCACTGATCGTCGTGGCCTGCGGCCAGATCATGCTTTCACACATGGCGTTAGGCCGCCACCTGCTGGCCATCGGTGCCAACCGCGAAGCCGCCCTCATCTCAGGCGTCCCGGTGGACCGTCCGCGCATCCTTGCCCATGCCCTGTTAGGCACGCTCACAGGCCTGGCGGCGGTCTTCAACTGCTCCCGCCTGGGCTCAGCCGATCCTAATGCAGGCATCGGCTTTGAACTCTCCGCCATCGCCGCCGTGGTTGTCGGTGGTACCAGCCTCATGGGTGGGCGCGGTTCCGTGATCAAGAGTCTCCTCGGCGTCCTCATCATCGCCACCCTGGAAGCCGGACTGGTCCAGATCGGAGCCTCTGAACCCATCAAACGCGTCGTGACCGGAGCCGTCATCGTCGCCGCCGTCCTGGCCGATGGCTGGCGCAGGAAATAATGGAGATCATGAAAACCAAAAAGACCTCAAGCTCATCTGCCAAGCAGCAAGGTTACAAACACCTTGTTACTGCGATTACCCGGCTCAGCCTTAAGATGTCACACCGGGTGGCTTCCGTCGCCAATCAGGGACTGGTGCTGCGTAACTGGACCGTCGGTGCCTACATCGTGGAGTTTGAGCAAGGCGGTGCAGACCGGGCCAAATATGGAGAGCGCTTGTTGGAAAAACTGGCTGAGGATTTGGCGAAGAAAAACCTCAGAGGGCTGGATGAGAGAACCCTCCGTCACTGCCGCGCCTTTAGCCAAATGTATCCTCAGCTTCGTTTTTCCCTGAACCCTCAATGGACAGATCAATTGTCGAAAGACCCGGTTGTTAAAATCCTTGCATCCATAGACGACCCAAAACTTTTGGAGATTCGGTGTCCGGCAGACCCCGAATTAAAACAGCCCATTCGGGGTCCACTGGTTCCCGAATTGCCGACTCTCTTGCCTACGGAATTTGTAATCGAACTTGGCTGGGCCAAGCTGCTGGAATTCATGCGGATCAGCGATCCTTGGAAACGCGCGTTTTATGAAAATCAGTGCCTTTCTGAAAAGTGGTCAAAACGCGAACTCCAGCGCCAGATCGAAAGCTTGCTCTATGAGCGCACCGGCCTTTCCACACACAAAAAGGCGGTGATAGAGCGAGCACGGAAGCAAGCAGGCTCCGCCGCTCCGGAATCAATCGCGGAGCTGATGCGCGATCCCTACATTCTGGAGTTTACCGGACTCGCAGAACGTCCAGAATACAGCGAGAATGATCTGGAATCTGCCCTGCTGGACCACCTTCAGCGCTTCCTGCTGGAACTGGGCAACGGATTCTGTTTCGAGGCACGCCAGTTCCGCATGACCGAGGGACGCAAACATCACCGGGTGGACCTGGTCTTTTATCATCGCGTTCTGCGATGCCATGTACTGTTGGATCTCAAAACGCGGGCATTCAAACCGGAGGATGCCGGACAGATGAACTTTTATCTGAACTGGTTCAAAGCCCGGATGAAGCAGGAAACGGATATTCCCCCTGTCGGCATCCTACTCTGCACTGACAAAGAAGGCACCGAAGTAGAATTCGCCACCGCAGGCATGGATCAGAAGCTCTTCGTCTCACGTTATCTCACCGCCTTGCCAACGGCAGACCAGCTCAAAAACCTCGTCGAAGCCGACCGTGCACAAATGCAACCTAAGTCTGACCGCAGACGACCTTTATAAACCACCCCCTGATCCCTCTTCAATGCAACACATCCTTCTCACCCTCCTTCTAACCACGGCTCTCTGCCACGCAGCCCCGGTCAAACTTATCTTTGACACCGACATGGGCAATGACGTGGATGATGCCATGGCCCTGGCCATGATCCACAACCTGCAAAAACGCGGAGCCTGTGAGCTCCTGGCCGTCACCATCACCAAAGATCATCCCCAGGCGGCCTCCTTTGTGGATGCTGTGAACACCTTTTATGGCTATCCCGACGTGCCCATCGGCGTCGTCCGCAATGGCGTCACGCCTGAGCCGGGCAAATACAATCTCATTGCCGACCAGAAGAATGCTGACGGCACCTTTCGTTATCCGCATGATCTCCTCAGCGGCACCGATGCACCGGAGGCCGTGGGCCTGCTGCGCAAGGTCCTGGCCGCCCAGCCGGACCAGTCCGTGGCGTTGACCCAGGTGGGTTTCTTCACCAATTTTGTCCGCCTTCTGGACTCAAAACCCGATGACCACTCTCCTCTCAGCGGCCGGGATCTCATCAAGAAAAAAGTCACCGTTCTCTCCATCATGGCAGGCGCTTTTCAGACGGTGAACTTCAACACCCGCCACCTGGAATACAACGTCATCAAGGACATCCCCTCCGCCCAAAAACTGGCCATCCACTGGCCCACGCCGATTGTCTGGAGCGGATTTGAAATCGGCATCGCCGCCGCCTATCCGCATGTCAGCATTGAACGCGACTTCGATTACGTGGAGCACCACCCCATCAAAGAGGCCTACTACGCCTACAATCCCCCGCCCCATGACCGTCCCACCTGGGACCCCACCTCGGTCCTTTATGCCATCTATCCGGACCGGGGGTACTTTGACCTTTCCCCTGTGGGCGGCGTGACAGTGGAGGACAATGGTGCCACCTGGTACCGCCCTTCCAAAGACGCCAAAGGCCGCCACCGTTACCTCATCATGTCCGCCGACCAGGCCGCCCGAGTGCGTGAAGCCATCGTCCAGCTATGTGTGGAGCCGCCTGCCAAGCGCTGATTACGCATCAGGCACCCGCCACCGACAATCCATGTCGCGTTTCCGTTGAATCAGAAAAAAGATAGTTGGCCCGCTCTTGCATTGCCATCTCGATAGCGTCACGTCGTGGGTTCTAACAACCAACTTACATGGCCAGGAACTCAGCAGCCACCGTCGTCGTCGTGGGGTCCATGAATGTGGACCTCATCGCCTCCGTGAAAAAATTGCCCGGCGCGGGAGAAACCGTCTCGGCCTCATCCTTGGAAAAACGGTTCGGTGGCAAAGGAGCCAACCAGGCCCTGGCCGCAGCTCGTCACGGGGCGCAGGTCACCCTCATCGGCTGCCTGGGAGATGACCCGGATGGCCGCGACTACCGCAACCACCTCCGGCGGGAAGGCATCAATTGCAGCGCCGTGAACACCGTGCGCGGCGGCACCGGCAATGCCTTCATCGCGGTGGATGCCAAGGGGGAAAACCAGATCATTGTCATCCCAGGGGCCAATGCCGCCCTCACCGCACCATCGCTGAAAATGCAGCGCTCCCGCATTGAGGTGGCCAAGGCTCTGCTCATCCAGCTTGAAGTGCCCCTGGATACCGTCGTGGAGGCCATCAAGCTGGCCAATGGCCGGGAAGTCCCCGTCGTCTTCAATCCCTCCCCCATCACGCCTGAATTTCCCTGGGGGGAGGTCACCATCAATGTCCTCATCGTCAATGCCGGGGAAGCCCGCCAGATCTTTGACGCCGATGTGGAGGAAATCAGCAACCAACTTGAGGCGTGGAAAGAGCGCATCGCTCAGAAAAAGATACGCACCCTTATCATCACCCGGGGTGAAAAATCCACCCTGGTACTCAGCGATTCCGGCTTGAAAAAAGTCGCCACCCACAAGATCAAGGCCGTGGATACCGTCGGTGCGGGAGACACCTTCGCCGGAGCCTTCACCACCCAGCTGGCGGAAGGCACCCCCATTCTGGAATGCGTGCGCTGGGCCAACGTCGCCGGGGCTCTGGCCACCCTTAAAGTGGGTGCCCAGGAAGGCGTCCCCCACCGGGGAGATGTCCAGAGCGCCCTGAACGCCTGAACTCTCCCCGCATGGAGCACGGGCGAGACGCCCGTGTCTGAAGAGATCAGAAATTCCACTGAAGCTGCAGGCCCAGTCGGTCCGCATTGTTCACTTCATCATACGGGGCCACCGCCGTATTCGTGCGGGCAAAGGTATGCGTATACATCAGCACCAGCTCCAGCTCTGGCACGGGTGACCATTCCAGGCCGATATCCAGCTCCGAGACATTGTCGCAGGGAGAGTTTGTGCCAAATTTACGCCCGCCCTCATAGTGGTTATAGCGTACAAAAGGCAGCCAGTTGCTCTTTCCGTCCTGGATACGATAGCTGGCCTGCACATACCCGCCCTGCAGGGGGGCCGTCTCAATGGATTTCATATCATTCGTGAGCTGCGGCCCCTGTCCCCAGGCCCATTCGGCCTCGATCCCGAAAGGTTGCGGATAAAGCACATAGGTCAGTGCCGCCCGCTGGTCCGTGTTCCCCCGCGCGGGTGAAGATGGCGTGCCAGATCCAGGAATATTGGAGACGCGGGAGACAAAACTGCCGGTATAACCCTGCACGCCAAATTCCATGATCTGTCCGTTTTTGAACTCCACCGGATAAGAGAACCGCGCCACATAATGCGGCTGGCCGTTAAGGTCGCTCCGGTTCAGGCCCTGGCCGGAATACGCACCAATGCCGAACACCCCATAATCGCCGGAGCCTTTGAGCCCCTCTTTGACCAGTCTGCTGAAGAGCTTACGCTTCTCCTTCGGTGCCCAATAGAAGTAAGCCCCGATGTCACGCTCCCCTTCCACCGCCGAATTCAGCGCATCCGGACGCTCCAGGGCTGCACGGTTCTGGCTGGACTGAAGGTTGACGAAGCCAAAGGGAACCTTCGACTGGCCCACCCGGAAGCGGAATTCCTTGTCCGTATCCAGGGCGATATCCGCATAAAGGTCGCGCATTTGCAGCACATAATCTCCACTGCCATTGGAAGCATTGTAATCCGACTGCGCATAAAGGTAAACGTGATCGGACACATCTCCGCTGAGAATCAGACGTCCCCGGCGGATCATGAAGGACTCCGTATCACTCACGGAGCGGTCATTCGGGACGTTTAATCCATCGGAATTTTCTCCATATAGAGCATGGTACCGCAACTGCACGTATCCGCGGAAGCTCAGATTCTCATACCATTTATCCTCCAGCATCCTGTCCATCAGCTCCTTCGGGGTTTCAGCAGACAGTTTGTCCAGCTCAGCCAGGGACTGGCGGCTTTCGGCGATCTGGGCATCCAGCGCTTTCATTTCCGCCTCGGTTTCGGAAATCCGGCGGTCCATGGCATCCAGCCTTTCCATCGAAGGCTGCTCCACGGGAGCAACCGCTGCCACAGCGGGAGGAGTGGAGGCGGCTTTGGCCTCGTCTGCCTGCGCAACGATGACTAACTGGTCATATTCCTCCTGAGAGATGGAGCCTTTGGCCTTCAGAATCTCAAACAACTTAAGCAAGGCAGCATTGTCAGCCATTACCCGGGGGGGCAACGCAAGGGTGCCGAGAGTGCAGACGACAGTCAAAGCCCGGAGGCTTTGTGACAACTTAGACAGAACGGTGGTGGGCATGCGGTTTCGCAGTGACATGACTGTCACATGGAAAGATTTTGCCCGAATGCGTACCGATGCTCTGTGACATGTTCGTCACATTTGCCGTCAAAAACGCCTGTTTTGTGACAAAGCACCGTCACAAAGCCCGAAAAACGTCACACAAGTTGATCCGCCGCAACTTTTCCCTAGCATGACCGCATGGAACGCAAACGACTTGGAAAAAGCGGCATTGTGGTGACAGACATCTGCATGGGGACCATGACCTTTGGTCTCCAGGCGGACGAGGCCACCTCATTCGCCGTCATGGACCGGGCTTATGAGGCGGGAATTGACTTCTTCGACGCGGCGGAAATGTACCCCGTCCCACCCAGCGCAGAGCGTTTTGGCATCACCGAACAGATCGTCGGCCGGTGGCTGAAAACGAAAAACCGTGGCGAGGTCATCCTCGCCACCAAGATCACCGGGCCCGGCCACGGCTGGTTCCGCCCGCCAATACGCGGCGGTTTTACGGCATTGGACCGCCGGCAGATCTTCCAGGCCTGCGAGGACAGCCTGCGCCGCCTGCAGACCGACTACATTGACCTCTACCAGACCCACTGGCCCGACCATGGCATGCGCCAGGAGGACACCCTGGAAGCCCTCACTGACCTGGTAAAACAGGGAAAAGTCCGCGCCATCGGCTGCAGCAATGAAACCAGCTGGGGCCTCATGAAAAACCTCTGGGCCTCCGAAAAGCACCACCTGGCCCGCTTTGACACCGTCCAGAACAACTTCTCCCTCATCAACCGCCGCTGCCAGAACGAGCTGGCCCAGGTCTGCCGGATGGAAGGCGTCAGCCTCCTGCCCTATTCCCCCCTCGGCGGAGGCGTGCTGACCGGCAAATACAATGGCGGCGCCCTCCCGCCCGGAGCACGTTTTAGCGAATACCTCGTCAATGGGGGTGAGCGCCAGCAGCGAATGGCCCGGCGTTTTGTCAATGACCGCAGCCTGGCCACCACCGCCCGGCTGATGGAAATCGCCGCCGATATCGGCACAAGCGTGACCGCCCTCTCGGTAGCCTGGAGCCGTCAGCATGACTTCGTTGCTTCCACCATCATTGGCGCCACCACCGTGGACCAGCTCAATGAAAGCCTGCAGGCAGCGGAACTGATCCTCGATGCGGAAACCCTTCGCCGCATTGACGAAGTTGAGGTCGAAATTCCCAATCCCATGACTGAAGACGGCCTCAGGCGGCTCTAAACCCCTGCGAAAAAACGCCCCGCATGAAAAAAAAGCTCCTCTTCACCGCCTTCGCGTTGGGGATTGTGCTGGGAACTGCGGCCCTATGGTGGCATTGGCGTAGCGTTCAAGAAGCCAGCACCCGGGCGATCGTCGAAGCCGGCATGCAGCGTCAGCAGCAAGCCGCAGAAGGAAGTTCCCATCTTCCTGGCGATGACATCCTGAAAAATTATGCCCTCCCAGCCACCCGGCCCCAGGAGGACCTGGAAGCCCTGGCCCATACCTTTTCCAATCTTTTCCTCCTGGTTAAAGGCGATGCCCCTTTCCACATGGGAGCCAATGAGGAATTTGCCGCCGCTTTGCGTGGCAAGAACCGTGCAAAATTGCGTTTCCTTTCGGATGGTCACCGAGCGTTGAATGCCCGGTCACAGCTTGTTGACCGATGGGGCACACCTCTTCACTTCCATGTCGTTGCCCATGACCGGGTGGACATCCGCAGTGCCGGGCCTGACCGCCAGATGTGGACGGAGGATGATCTCCACCGCCAACATGATGGCACCTTTTTGAAGGGCAAATCGTTGAATCCGCCAAGTCTTCTCAAAGAACCGGCACCTGGCCGGCGGCGTTAATGACATGTGACTCCCCATGCTGCCACCTCACAAACGGCTTGCAGCCGGGCATGCAAACCCCTTTGATGCGGGCGACCCATGCAAGACCTTGCTTTTACCCTGCCAGACCTCAGCGGCATCCTGGAAAGTGTGAAGAGCACTTTCTCTGGGAGCAGCATGACGGCGGGAGGTCTGGCCCTGGTCGCCTTCCTGGCTGGCCTTGCTTTTGCACGCGGCATCGTCTCCCAAATTCTCACCATGCTCAGCCTCGGGCTGTCCGTCATGGCCGGGCTCTACATCTTCCGCCATCGTGCCGAAGTCTTCGGGGCCTATGGGGCCAACATGAGTACGGACACCCTGCTCATCATGTCCGGGGCTGCGGCACTCCTGACCTTTTTCCTCGCCCGTGCCCTGATCAACATCATCGCCGGCTTTGGTTTGCTCACCTTTCTGGCCAGCATCACCGGCTGGAAGGCGGGGCTTCTCAGCCTGCTGCCCTCGGGCGTTCTCGTCTGGCTCAGCACGATGGTGCTGCGCCTGGTCGGAAGTGTTTACGGTCTGGAAAACGCCTCCATCCAGCAGTCTGGCAAAGGTGAAAAGAGCGACTTTGGTGCCTGGGTACAACAGCTCGCCCAAAAGGTGGACCACACCTCCTTCGGCCGTTTTGCCGAAAAGATGGATCCCTATGACTTCCGCGCAACTGCCAATCTGGCCCGCCTCCTCATCCTCTGGCCGGATGGCCGTGTCTGGCAGCAGATCGCCGCCAAAGGCCCGAATACAGCCCAGGCGCTAAATCATCCGGAAATTGCCGCCCTGGGTCGCGATGAAAAAGTCCGGCAGGCCATTTCCCGCCAGGACTTTGCCGGCCTCATGCAGCTTCCCCAGGTCGTCAGTGCCGCCAGCAACCCGGAGCTGGAGCCTTTTCTCAAGGGCCTGGCGCTGGAGCAGGCCATGGACAGCATCGTCTATCAGCGGCGTTGATGTGATTCAGTGATCATTGCTTCCACCTGGAGTCATTTACCCTTCTTGGCTCCCCTCTTTGGCTTGCCATACATCACCTTCTTTGGTTTCGGCAGCACGCCGCCATCGTCGGTGCTCAAGCCAGCCTGTTTTTTCAATTCGCGAATCTGGTCGCGCAGAAGCGCGGCTCGCTCAAACTCGAGCTTCGTCGCCGCCTCAGCCATTTCGCCTTCCAGTTCTCGAATGACTTCGGTGACCGCATAGTCCGCGCCACCGCCTTCGCGCAGGACATTTTCTTCCATCTCCTTGGCCTTGCCCAGGGTCTGCAAGGACTCCTGCACGGCCCGCTTCACCGTCTGCGGAGTGATGCCAAATTTTTCGTTATGGTCCGTCTGCACTTGGCGGCGATAAGTGCTGATGCTGAGCAGCGCGCGAATGCTCTGCGTCTCGATATCCGCAAAAAGCACCACCTCCCCGCCGACATGTCGTGCCGCTCGTCCGGCTGTCTGAATAAGCGAAGTCTCACTGCGCAGGAAGCCTTCTTTGTCTGCATCCAGGATGCATACCAGGCTGACTTCTGGCAGGTCCAGCCCCTCACGCAGGAGGTTGATGCCCACCAGCACATCGCAGTCACCTTTGCGCAGGCTGCGCAGGATCTCCACGCGCTCGATCGCATCAATGTCGCTGTGCAAGTAGCGGACCTTCATGTCCAGGTTGCGCAGGTAATCCGTCAGATCTTCCGCTGTGCGTTTGGTCAGGGTGGTGACCAGCACGCGCTCCCCTTTTTCAATGCGCTGGCGGCACAGCTCGATGGTTTCATCAATCTGGCCCTTTAGCGGCTTGATGGTGATGATAGGATCCAGCAAACCGGTGGGCCGGATGATCTGCTCCACCACCAGCGGTTTGCCCTTCGTCACCACATCGAACTTTTCCACCGGCTGGGCATTGCCGCTGACCCGCACGGCCACGCCCGGCAGCGCTGCGGGCACCCCTTCCTCCTGGCCGATGCGCTCGCGCTTGTGCGGGATGTAGGTTTCATTTCCCACCACGCTGTTTTCAATTTCAAAACGCGCGGGCGTGGCGCTCACATAAACAAGCTGGCCCACCGCATCCATGAACTCTGGGAACTTCAGCGGCCGGTTGTCCAAGGCACTCGGCAGACGGAAGCCATGCTCCACCAGTGTCGTCTTGCGCGAGCGATCCCCCTCATACATGCCGCCGATCTGCGGAATGGTGGCGTGGCTTTCATCCACCAGGCACAGGAAGTCATCCGGGAAGAAATCCAGCAGCGTGCCCGGCGTGGCCCCCGGCACGCGGCCTGTGAGATGGCGGCTGTAGTTTTCGATGCCCTGGCAGAAGCCCATTTCCTGCATCATCTCGATGTCATGCTCCGTGCGCATCTTCAGCCGCTGGGCTTCGAGAAGTTTGCCCTCCTTTTCAAAGGCCGCCACACAGCCCTCCATCTCCTCGCGGATCTTCACCACGGCCTTCCTCAGCTTGTCACCCGGCGTAACAAACTGTTTCGCAGGGAAAATGGTGTAGCTGTTCATCTTCAGCGTCACCGTGCCAGTCAGTACGTCCACCGCACTGATGCGCTCAATCTCATCGCCAAAAAACTCAATGCGAATGGCCTCGCTGTCCAGGTAGGCCGGGATGACCTCCACCACATCACCCCGGGCGCGGAAGCTGCCGCGCTTGAGCTGGATGTCATTGCGCTCATACAGCATGTCCACCAGCTTCGTGAGGAAGGTCTCTCGCGTCATCTGCTGGCCTACATGAATGGGCACCATCATGCCTTCATAATCCTCAGGCGATCCCAAACCGTATATGCAGGATACGCTGGCGATCACCACGACGTCCTTGCGGGTGATCAGCGCGCCCATGGTCGAAAGCCGCAGGCGCTCGATCTCGTCATTGATGCTGCTGTCTTTCTCAATGTACGTGTCCGTGCGCGGGATGTAGGCCTCCGGCTGGTAATAATCGAAGTAGCTCACAAAATACTCCACCGCATTGTTCGGGAAGAAGTTCTTAAACTCCGAATAGAGCTGCGCCGCCAGCGTCTTGTTGTGCGAGAAAACCAGCGCCGGCTTTCCCACCTCGGCAATGATGTTGGCCATCGTGTAGGTCTTTCCCGATCCCGTCACACCTAACAAAGTTTGATGCCGGTTACCGGCACGTACCGATTTTACCAGCTTGGCAATCGCCTGGGCCTGGTCGCCTTTCGGCTCGTATTCGCGGTTGAGTTGGAAGGGGGAGGACATGATCAAGGCTGGGGGATCTCCAACTGCTTGCAAATGGCTCGTGCCGTATTCTCTTTCACTTCCCGATGACGGGGTACGCTGGTCAGTTTTCGGTTGGCCGGGTTGAACCAGATGGAATGGTTTCCTCCTTGCCGGTAGAGAATGCATCCATGCTGGCGCAAATGCTTTTCGAGATCACTCAGCTTCATGCAGTCGCCAGTTGGAAACTGCGCTTCACACTTAAAGGACTGCGAGACTGCTCAGCCAGCTCCCGCTGGCAATCGAGCACGAGTTGCAATGCTTCCCTGAGGTTTGCCTCGGCCTCCTCCAAAGTTTCACCTTCAGAGATCGCAGCAGGAATCTCCTCCACATAACAAGAGTACCCACCCTCGCTTGAGGGTTCATAAACAGCGGTAAAATTCATGGAAAAAGATTAAAACAGGACAAGGGAATCATCAAGTGGCGGTATGCCGGTTGCCGGCTTTACAAAATACGTTGTCACTGGACAGATTGACGCCCGATCAGACGGCTTTTCAGTTCCTCCCAAAGAATGCAACTTTTTGGAAATGCCCCTGTATTCATCCAGGCGTTGTTTGACCACGGACGCCAGAGCCGATTTTACCTGCGACATCCAACATGACTTCCATGCACAATTCCTCGGCCAACCGAAGCTTGTCTTCCACTGAGAGACCGAGGAGTGCGGGATGGAGTCCGAGAACCATGATTACATTATAAATCAAAGCCCGCGCTTGGACAAGGCGCGTTCGAAGAGAGACCTCCCAGCGCGACCGAGCTAATATTCACCAGGAGGGGGACGTTTTAACTCACCAACCATGCACCGACTCCTCCAACTCACCTTGGCCGCACTGTCTCTGCTGTCGGCCAGCGCCGCCGACTGGCCGCGCTTTCGCGGACCCAATGGCGATGGCAGCACGGCAGAGACTGGCCTGCCGCTGAAGTGGGATGCCGGAGACATCGCCTGGAAGACGGAACTGCCCGGCCCGGGATCCTCCAGCCCCATCATCGTCGGCGGGGTGATGTACCTCACCTGCTACAGCGGCTACGGCAGCGACGTCAAAGAGCCTGGCGACATGACCCGCCTCCGACGCCACGCCCTGTGCCTGAACCGGGCGGATGGCAGCATCCTCTGGAACAAGGAAATCCAGGCCGACGGCCCCGATCAAGCCTACACTGGCGAGTACATCACCATGCATGGTTATGCCTCCAGCACTCCCGTCTCCGATGGCGTGAATGTTTACTTTTTCTTCGGCCCCGCCGGAGTCCATGCCTACACCCTGCGCGGCCAGGAACTGTGGCAGGCCAATGTCGGTGAAAAGGCGCACAAGTGGGGCAATGGAGCCTCCCCCCTTCTTTATAAAAACCTGCTCATCGTCAATGCCGCCCTGGAGGGTGACAATCTGGTGGCGCTGGACAAAACCAACGGCAAGGTCATCTGGTCCGTACGTGGCGGCCTCCCCGCCTCCTGGAACACCCCGGCCATCGCCACCATCGGCGGGCGGGATGAACTCATCGTCAACTCCAGCGGCAAGCTGCACGCCTTTGACCCTGCCACCGGCCAGGAACTCTGGACCTGCCGTGCCCTGCGCGGAGCCGAGCTTTGCCCCTCCGTCACCGTGCATGAGGGCGTGGCCTATGTCATCGGCCTGCCGGGCGCGGGCGGTGCCATGGCCGTGCGTGCCGGTGGCAGCGGCGATGTCTCCGATACCCATGTGCTGTGGGAGCTCAAGATCGGCTCCAATGTCTCCTCCCCGGTATATCATGAGGGCCACCTCTACTGGGCCAATGACTCTCGCGGGATCTTCCATTGCGTCCGTGCCGAGACTGGCGAGGAAGTCTTTGCCACGCCCCTCAGCCGGGAGCGGCGCAACCGCGTCTTCGCCTCCCCCATTTTGAGCGAGGGCAGATTTTATTACGTCAGCCGGGACCAAGGCACCTTTGTCGTCGCTGCCCGGCCGGAGTTTGAACTCCTCGCCCAGAGCCCGCCTCTGGACAGCAGCGTCGTCAATGCAACCCCCGCCGTCGCGGACGGCCAGTTTTATCTCCGCTCCGACCGGTTTGTTTATTGCATTGGCAAACGGCGCTGAAACCCGCGCCCTGTCTCCGCAGGTTTCCTTGACCTTCTTTCGTTTAAAAAGTGATGTCCTCTCCAACCGTCCGCCCGCTTGCCCTGGACCTGGTCCACGGGGCCCTCGGCTTCGCCTTCGTCAGCGTCGCCGCTTTCTCCGTCTGGGCATTCGCTGCCAAGGCTTTCAAAAACTTTGGCGGGGAGCTCGGCATGTATGCGGCCATCGCCGCTGTGTTTCTCGGCCTGTCTGGATTGTTGCTCAGTCCTCTCGCAGGTGGCATGGGGCGGTTTTACAAGGCCTTTTTGCCCGCTTTCCTGCTTTACTCCCTCGTGTGGTGCATCGCCTGGTTTGGCCTGAAAGGCCGCACAGGCGAATGGGTGGGCGCGGCCGCAGGCTGCCTGGTTTTCGCCTGGCTCAGCATGAAGCTCCTGGGCAGCACGCGGGGCTGGATCGCCGCCGCCGTGGCCCTTTTTGTCCTCCATACCGCCGGTTATTTCGCTGGGGACTGGGCCATGTATGACTACTGGCTGAAAAAACCCGCCTTTCACGACCTCGCCCCTGCGGACAAGGCCCACGCCGCCCTCATGGGCAAGCTCTCCTGGGGGCTGTGCTACGGCCTCGGCTTCGGAGCCGGAATCGGCTGGGTCTTCAACCGGGCCCGCGTTGGAGCTTGAGCGGAGATTTTTTCCTGCTATGAGTGGCGGCTCACCATGGCCCTCGCAAAGATCACCCAAGTTTCCGGCACTGCCGTCCACGTCCCAGGCTCCGATATTGATACGGACCGCATCATCCCTGCCCGCTTCATGAAGTGCGTCACCTTTGACGGCCTGGGTGAATTCGCTTTTTATGACGTCCGCTTTGACAAGGATGGCAAGCCCACCGGCCATCCTGTGGATGACCCCAAGCATAAAGGCGCATCCATCCTGCTTTCCGGCACCAATTTCGGCTGCGGCAGCTCCCGCGAGCACGCCCCGCAGGCCCTCTACCGTTTCGGCTTCCGCGCCGTTATCGCCCAGAGCTTCGCCGAGATCTTCTTTGGCAACTGCACCACCCTCGGCATCCCCTGCGTGATGGCTTCAGCAGAAGACATCGCCAAAGTCGCCGCCGCTGTGGAAGTGAATCCCGCCATCCAGGTCACCGTGGATGTGGAAAACAAGCGCGTCATCTATGGTGACGACAGCTTCAGCGTCAACATCCCCGCCACCGCCCACGAAGCCCTCACCAGTGGCAAATGGGACCCCATCGCCGAGCTGCTGGAGGCCAAAGACGCCATTCACAGCCGCATGACCACCATGGGCTGGGTCTAATTTTCCCTCAACTCTCCCCACACCGCCACCCGCCATGAGCAACGTTCCCGATCAGCTCCGTTATCGCGATTCCCATGAGTGGGTGGACCCCACGCAGGACATTTCCCCCGTCGGCATCACGGACCACGCCCAGGCGGAGCTGACCGACGTCGTCTTTGTGGACCTGCCTAAACTTGGCTCCGTCACCGCCGGCCAGCAGGTCTGCGTGATAGAATCCGTCAAAGCCGCCAGCGACATCTACGCCCCCGTCAGTGGTGAGATCGTCGAGGTCAATGATGCCCTCAATGCCGAGCCAGGCCTCATCAATACCGATCCCTACGGAGCCGGCTGGATCTTCAAAATGAAGCTCTCCAGCCCCGATGAAGCTGCCTCCCTCATGGATGCAGCGGCTTATCAGGTGCATATTGGTTAGGCTTCTCAGCTTAACGAGGCCGGGGCGTTGCGTTCCAAACCCGCCCCCAGATTGCACTGGATCATCCCTTGTGTGAGAGCATGCTGGCAGTGTTATGAATACCGCTCCCATCTCCACTCACAACAAAGCCCTCGGTTACATCCTCTGGATCTTCGGGTTCCTTGGCTCGCATCGCTTTTATTTTGGCAAGCCGGTCACCGGGGTCATCTGGTTCTTCACTGGCGGCCTTCTTCTCATCGGCTGGATCGTGGACCTCTTCCTCATTCCGTCCATGGACCGCCAGGCGGACCGCCGCTACACACCGGGGCCGTATGAGTACTCCCTCGCCTGGATCCTGCTGACCTTTCTTGGCATCTTCGGCGTCCACCGGTTTTACCAGGGCAAGTGGCTCACCGGTCTGCTTTACCTCCTTACTGGCGGCGGTTTCCTCATCGGCGTCATCTATGACTTCTGCACGCTGAATGACCAGCTGGATGAGCTGAACAAAAAAGCCTGACCGCAGACTTCGTTTCATCCGGGAAAGCTTGCACAACAGGGAGGCGGCGTTGCATCATCACACATCGTGAGAGACCCGCCGTCTCCCTCATGTCAGCCAACCCGCCATGAAACATCTCCTTTTCGTTTTCTTTTTTGCCTCCCTTTCCCTCGTCCAGGCGCGGGAGGGCACCCTGGACATTTACTGGATAGATTCCGAGGGTGGCGGCTCCACCCTCATCGTCACGCCGGCGGGTGAATCCATTCTTGTGGATACCGGGAATCCGGGCGGACGCGATCCCTTGCGCATCAAGCAGGTGGCCACTGAAGAAGCCGGCCTGAAGCGCCTGGACCACGTCATCATCACCCATTTTCATGGCGACCACTTCGGTGGTCTGGCAGAGCTGGCGGAGCTAATGCCCATCGGCACCCTGTATGACAAAGGCGTGCCTGAAGGCAGCCCCGATGGCAAACCGCAGGACATGCGTTGGACTCTGATGCGCCGCCCTTATCTGAATGCCAAAGTGGCAAACCGCATCACCCTCGCTGCCGGGGACACCGTGCCGCTGAAGCAGCCCCAAGGCGCGCCCACCCTCAGCCTGCGCTGCCTCGGCGCTAACCAAAAGTTTATCAGCCCGCCAGCCGGCTTTCCTCAAAATCCCCTCACCGGCAGCGTGCCACCCAAAGCACCGGACCCCAGCGACAATGCCAACAGCATCGTGCTCCTGCTCCAGTTCGGGGAGTTCCGCTTTTTTGACGGCGGCGACCTCACCTGGAATGCCGAGGAAAAGCTCGTCACCCCCGTCAATCTCGCCGGCACCGTGGACCTGTATCAGGTCAACCATCACGGTCTGGAAAGCAGCAACAACCCGGTGCTCGTCCGCAGCCTGCAGCCCACCGTTTCCGTGATGAACAACGGTCCCAAAAAAGGCACCAGCACCTCCGCCATGGAGGCCTTGAAATCCACCCCCTCCATCATCGCCATGTACCAGGTGCATGAAAACATCCGCGACGATGCCCAGAACACCCCGGACAAAACCATGATCGCCAACCACGGAGACGAGGGCGAGGCCTGCACCGCGCGGCACATCCGCTGCTCCGTGAGTACCGACGCCAAAAGCTACACACTGGAAGTCCCCTCCCGGCAGCATTCCCGCACCTTTCAGACACGCGCAAAATAGTCATCCGAGGACCGGCTTTTTCACCTCATCCCATGGCCATCAGCACCTTGGCCAGCCGGTGGCCCAGCCGGGAAGTTTTTCGCGTCATGAGACGGATTCGGCGCATGGGTGGCGGGTTCAGTTTCACAAACACCACCCCCGCCGCGGATGGACGGTGGTCCAGGGTCATCTTGGGAATCAAGGTCACGCCAGCACCATGGCGGACAAGCGTCAAGAGCGTCTCGATGCTCGTGGCAACGGATTCATGCCCGCGCCCGCTCCCATGCGCCGTGCAGTAATCCAGCGCCTGGTCCCGCAGACAGTGCCCGTCCTTCAGCAGCAGCAGTTTGTCCCCGCTGATGAGACCGGGGTCCATCCGCCGCTTGCGGGCTGCCAGCGGATGGCCGGCCGGCACGGCCAGCAGCAGCTCATCATCCATCAGCCAGGTGGCCTCGATGAGGGCATCCCCACAGTCCGTGGCCAGGATGGCCGCATCCAGCCTGCCCGTCGCCACGCCTTTTTCCAGCTCACCGGTCACATCCTCCACCACCCTCACCAGCGTGTCCGGACAGGCTTTTTTCATCGCCGTCAGCACCGCCCCGAGCCGGTACGGCGCGATGGTGGGAATGAGCCCCAACGTGATCTCCGCAGGCATCTGCCCGGCCTCGATCTCCGCTTCGTCCATCATCTCCTGGCGCGCGCGCAAAATGTCCCTGGCCCGGGAAACGAAAGCCTGCCCGGCAGCCGTGAAAACCACCCGCCGGTTGGTGCGCTCGATCAGTTGCACACCCAGCCCGGCCTCCAGCTTTTGCAACTGAAGGCTCAGCGTGCTCTGGCTGACATGGCAGGCCGAAGCCGCCTGGCCAAAGTGCAGATGGTCCGCTACAGCAGCCAGATATTCAAGATCGCGAAAATTCATTGATCGATTTTATCAATCATTGATTCACACATTATCAATTAGATCAATTCATTGTTAACTGTCAATATCGTCACGTGGTTCCCCCCGGCCCAGGCGCCCTCTCATCCTTACCGTGAGCTTCTTGACGATAGAGGCAGGATGAGGGGACTGCTTGCCACCACCTGCGTTCAGAGTGGCCTAACCGAAAAGACGGTGGTAGTTTTCCTCCAGTTGGCCTTTTAGTTCTTCCATCGGAAGTCCTCGCCCCCTGGCCAGCAGCTCATAGCTCACTTTCAGGTTCGCCGGATGATTGAGCGGCTCTTCCTCCCCGCCTAATGGATGCGGATTCATCTCCTCCGGCGGTCGCATATCCGGTGCGTCCGTCTCCGCCAGCAGACGCTCCAGCGGCACCTCCTTAAAAACCGCCAGCTGCGCCGCCTTGCGCGGATGTCCAAAATACGGCGACAGTGAAAAATACGCCCCCATTTTCACAAAGCCAGAAATCATCTCCGCCGGTCCGCCATAAGAATGCAGCAGGAAACCCCGCCCCGGCAGAGCCCGCGTACGCAGTTCCTCCTCCAGCAGCCCCCAGGCACGCAGACAATGGATCGTCGCTGGACGTTCCATCTCCTTCGCCATCTCAAGCTGCGAACGAAAACACTCCACCTGCGCCTCCACATCAGGATTTTCGATCCACCGGTCCAGGCCGATCTCCCCCACCACCGCCTGTGGAAACTCACGCAACCAGGCTGCCAGCTTTTCCTCCCATCCTTTCGCCCTCTCCTTCACAAACCAAGGGTGCAGGCCAAAGGCAGGCCGCACCCAGGCATGCTGCCGCGCCAGATCTGCCACCGCCTGCCAGTCGTCCTCACGGGTGCCATTGACCACCATTTCTGCCAAATCACAGCCTGCCAGCACCTTCATCACCTCCGCACGCCAGGGGTCCAGGCGTGAATCGTGCAGATGGTTATGGGCATCAAACAGCATGACAGTCTTGGGAATATGTGAGCGGGTCCGTGCGTTTTATGAAGCGTCAGCTACACGCTGATCCTCTTCCCCATTCAAACCCATGAAACACACCCTGACAATCCTTGCTCTCGCCGCCAGCCTTTTCACCAGCGCCCACGCCAGTGAAGGAGAAAAAGTGAGCCTTCCAGCCCCTGAAGTTTCCGGTATCAACCAGGACGGCGACACCGTCAAATTCACCGATGTCTATGCCAAAGGCCCCACCGTCGTTTTCTTTTACCCGAAGGCCAACACCCCCGGCTGCACCAAGCAGGCCTGCTCCCTCCGCGATGCCTTTGCCGACCTGACCAAGGACGGCGTTCAGGTCCTGGGCGTCTCCTTCGACAAGCCGGAAGCGCAGAAAAAATTCAGGGACGACTTCAAGCTCCCCTACGACCTCATCGCCGACCCCGAAGGCAAGATTGTGGACGCCTTCAAGGTGGACCGCATCGTCAAAGGCACCGCCAACCTCGCCAGCCGCCAGGCCTTCCTCGTCAAGGGTGACAAAATCATCTGGAAAGACACCAAGGCCTCCACCGCCGACCAGGCCGATGACATCAAGCGCGTCCTGGCGGAAACCAAGTAAGCCAGCCCTTTTAGTTATTATTAAAAGCGTCGCCTTTCACCAGGCGGCGCTTTTTTTCGCCCTACTGCCTCACTGTCCGCTGTGCCAGCACCGTCTTCACCAGACGGATCATGTCCGCAGGTTCATACGGTTTGGGCAGCACCGCAGCAAAACCATAAGCTGCCGGTTTAGCCATGACCGGGTCGTCCGAATACCCGCTGGAGACGATGGCCAGCACGTCCGGATCAAGCTGGCGCAGGCGTTCCATCGCCCGCACGCCTCCCATTCCATTGGGGATCGACAGGTCCAGGATCACCAGGTCAAAGGCACGTCCCTCCTGCAGCGACTCCTGATACAAGCGCACGGTCTCACTGCCTTCCGCACTTTCGGTGATCTCGTAGTTCTGGCTGCTCAGGTTGCGTACGATCAGGCTGCGCACCAGCGGATCATCTTCCAGCACCAGGATGCGCGGCACGGATGAATGGGGTGCATTTTCAAAAGCTGTACTGATGCCAATGGCATCCACTTCCTCGCCCTCTGCATCCACGGGCAGGTAGAAGCGCACCGACGTGCCCTTCTCACCCTCACTCCTGACGGAGATGGAACCTCCATGCGCCTTGGCGATGGATTCACACACCGTCAGGCCCAAGCCCGTGGCATTCTCCGCCTTGCGGGTGCTGAAGTAGGGCTCAAAAATATGCGCCAGATTTTCCGTCGTGATGCCTTCCCCCTGGTCATTCACCTCGATCACGATCCCCGTGGGCAGGGACGGATGGTCGGCCAGCATCTCATGCGGAAACATTTCCCCCGGATCCGCCGCCACACAGCGCACGGTGATGACACCGCCGTCCCCCTGGGCCTGCTCCGCATTGCGGATCAGATTGCCTAACAAACGGCGTATCTGCGCCGGGTCCACGGCCAGGTTGGGCAGGTTCGGAGCCAGCTCCAGCCGGTATTCGATGCGGGTGGCCCGGCTGTGATGCAGGAAAAACTGCTCCACCAGATCCCCGAGTTGCGTCGGCCGTTTGATCGGGGCTCCGCCGCGCGCAAAGGTCAGCAGTTGCTGCACCAGTCCCTGAGCCTGCAGGGTGGCCTGTTTGGCCGTGTGGAGTTCCGGCAGTTGCACCGCACTGCGCAGGCGCATTTCCGCCAGGGAGATGTTCCCCAGCAGCACCGTCAGCAGGTTGTTAAATTCGTGGGCAAAACCACGCGCCAGCAGTCCCAGGGATTCCAGCCTGTCCATGCGGTTGCGCCGTTCCGCCTCCTCACGCCGGCTCGTGATGTCCTGCATCAGCACCAGAAGCCCTTCGGCAAAGGGATGCCCGCGGATCTCCAGCCAGGTCTGCTTCTCCTCAAAATACAGCTCCCGCGTCACCGATTCCCGGTGCAGCAGCGCATGGGCCAGCGCCTCATAGTGTGACTCTCGCGTGGCGGTCGGCAGCAGGTCCCAGAGGTTGGCTCCCAAAAGCTTGTCCGGCCCGCGTTCAAAAAGCCTCTGCGCACTGGCATTGGCATAGATAAGGTTCCATCCGCCATCCAGGGCGATGAGCGGATCGGAGATGCTTTCCACCACGTCCACCAAAGGTGCTTGGGCTGCGCGTTCCGCCGCCGCGCTTGCAGATGGCGCTTCAGAAGCCGGCACGGGCAGCCCGCGAAAAAGGATGACTACGCCTGTCAGTTGGCCCGACTGGTCCCGCAGCGGCGTGGACCGGTCCTGCACCGCCACGCGATTGCCGTTGAGCGTCGTCAGCCACACGGTCCGTTCATTGGCGGAGTGCGCCGCCGTGCTCAGTTCCACCGCCGCCGGCTCACCGCTGGCATGATAGATGCGGAAAACCTCATGCAGCGATCTTCCCACCACCTGGCCTTGCTCCCAGCCGGTGATGCGCGCCGCCGCCGGGTTCATAAAAACAATGACCCCTGCTAGATCGGCTGCAATCACTCCGTCCGCGAGACTTTCAAAAGTCTCAAAATAGCTCTGCTCCCGCCTCACCCGGTCCATTTCCTTCAGGTGCCGTGTCGCGGCGACTTCCACGGTCAGCCTCAGCTCATCCTGGTTAAATGGCTTGAGGAGATAGCCGTGGGGCTGGGTCTCACGGGCACGCTGCACCGTCTCCAGATCCGCACAGGCTGTCACATAGACCACGCCCACGTGACCTTTTTGCTGCAGGCGCCTGGTGGTCTCAATCCCGTCCAGGGTACCATCCAGATGTACGTCCATCAGTACCAGGTCCGGTTGCAGCTCATCATAGAGCCTCAGGGCGTCCTCCCCTGTTGCGCAGGTTCCGACGACGCGATAGCCCAGCCCGTTGAGACAGGCGGCCATGTCACAGCCAACGAGCCCTTCGTTCTCGACAATCAGTATGCGAATGCGGTCAGAACCATTCATTTTGAGTTAACAATACTACGCTAACTCTAAATATCAGCATTGGCTATAGGAAATCGCAACTGAATTTCGGTCCCCCCAGAATTTCCAGCCTGAAAAGTTAGCTGTCCTTTCATCTGCTCCGCAAAAACTGCCAGTATTTTCAGCCCAAGTCCGGTTGAGGCAGAAGCACTGAAGCCTTCTGGCAATCCGATGCCGTCATCAGATACGAGCAGCCGCCCGCCATTGGCACCAAAAGTCAGGCTTACCTTCACATAGCCTTCACGGGCCTCAGGAAAGGCATGCTCAAAACTGTTGGACAGCGTTTCATTCAGCGTCAGCGCCAGCGGCATCATCCACTCCTGCTGGATGCTGCCCTCCTCCAGTTCCAGGTCCACCTTCACCTGCTCAGGCGGGATCTGGTAGCACTCGCGCAAACGCTGAACCAGCCCCTCGGCAAAGACGCTGAAGTTTTCTGCGGTGCCCAAGGCGATCTGGTAAAGATGCTGGTGCAACTCCGCAATGGCCCGCACCCGGTTCTGGCTGGAGCGCAGTGCGCTCCGCGCATCCTGCTCATGGAGCGTGTTGGATTCCAGGTTGAGCAGGCTGGAGATGATCTGCAGGTGGTTTTTGATCCGGTGATGCGTCTCGCTAAGCAGCAGCTTCTCCCGGGAAAGATCTGCGACCGGCCACGCCGAGGACAGCAGACTTTGGCCGTGGCCATGGTCCGCCTTTGCTTCCGCCTCATCTTCCGCGCCGGAGCCGGTGATGGCCACCTCCGTCAGCTCCGTCAGTTCAAAGTCAAATCCGCCTCCGTCAGTTGCTGCCACCTTCAGCCGGCAGGACTGGCGCTCTCCGGAGCGGGTGTAGCAAGGCAGCTCGGCCACCGGATCCTCATCTTTTGCAAGCCGCGTCAGCTCCGCATAGAAGCCGGTAGGATCGGACGGACGGAAATGCAGATGCAGCGCACGCCCCCTGGCCTCCGCCTCCGTCAGCCCCAGCAGCTCCAGACCGCGCGGAGTGATCTGCTTGATCCGGCCGTTCACATTCGTCTGCAGCAAAAGCTGCTCCAGCGGCTCATAATGCACTGGACCGGAATCCGGGGCAGCACTGGCAGTTGCGCGGGCATCTGCCGCTGGTGCCGGAGCGGCAGGTAGCACGGCAGATTCAGCCACCGGGTTTTTTTGGAAGAAATGAACCGTGCAGTGCGGCTGGCCCATGGAGTCCATCACCGGGGCCAGCGTCAGCATGGCAGGGACAGGTTTCTGCCCCGGCTGCTGCACACGCACCTGCAGTGAAGAGCTTCTGCCGCCCGTCTCCAGCATCTGCTTCAGGGCTTCGCGGCGCGCACGGGCATCCTCCGGCTCCAGCCAGGTGTCCAGCGGGTGGCGGCGCAGCTCAGCCTTCGGATGGCCTAACAAACTTTCCGCCAGATGATTGACCTCAAAGACCGCGCCGGCCTTGTCCATCAGCACCACAGGCAGCGGGGATTCATGCAGCAAGGTGCGGAACTTCGCCTCTGTCGCACGCAACTGCTCCTCATGCCGGCAGAGCTCCGTCGCATCCTGGATGCACACCAGCAGCCCGCCGCCCGGCAGGCCGGACGGCTGAAATTCCAGTTCCTTCAGCAGACCGTCCGCCGTCGCCAGGGAGAAAAGGCGTGTCAGCTGCCGCCGCCATACATCCTCCCGCCACAGCGCATTCACTTCCTCCCGGTGTTCATCATTCGGGCACGCCGCACCCAGCCAGGCCTCCACCGTCTCCTCTTTCTGGATGGGCCGTCCCAGCAGCTTCGTCAGAGGTTCATTCTGGTAGAGTGGCGTGCCCAGTTCATCCAGCACCAGCACGCCACACGGCAGGGCGTCCAGATACTGGCGTACCCGCGTCTCTCTTTGAGTAAAGATCCGTTCCGCCTCATGCAGCGTACGCAGCTCCTGCCGGGCACGGGCCAGTTCATCCTGCAAGCGGCGCAGTTCCAGCGCCTGGCCAGGCGCTTCTGCCTGGGAAGGCGGCTGGGATATGCTGGCCACTGCATTGGCAATGGCAGGCAAATTGGGCGGTGTGACGGCATTGGGCCGGCCGGCACTTCCAAGGGACGACGGCAGTTGCAAGGCCAGGAATCTTTTTCCTTCATGGCTCTCACAATGCGTCACCAGCCAGCGCTGGGGCGGCAGCTTCTGCACATCCGTGAAGGCCTGGCACTGCATTGCAGGCAGCTCCATCACCCAGCCGGTGGTTTTGCTCTCCCCCGCCAGTTTTTCCAAAGCCACACCCCACTGCAATTGCAGACGCGCCGCCTCCCGCATGTCTGCAAACACTTCCCAGAAGGCGGAGACTCCTTCCTGGATTCCGCGGGCCAGGCCCAGTTCAGTGGCCGCTGCATTCGTCTGCCGGATGATGCCCGCTTCATCCAGCAGCGCCATCGGCAGCGTGGAATTGGTCAGGTCTCCATTCCCCGGTTTAGGCCGGGCCTTTTCCTCAGCCTGCGTCTCCTCGTCAGATGCCAGGGCCTGAATGGCGGCCGCGTTGCCAAACTTCTCACAAGTCACCATCAGCCCGCCCACACTGGCGTCTTTTTTCCTTCTCCACGGCCTCACTTCCCAGCGGTAAACCACCCGGCGTCCGTCCGGCCCGGAGAGCGCATCATGCTCGCTGCGCACCACATGCCCCTGCAAGGCCCGGTCATAGACCTGCCGCCAGCCAGGATGCATTCCTGGAAAGACCTCATATTGGTTTCTCCCGATCAATGGCTGCACGCTTTGAAGGGAAAACTCCTCCACCCAGGACCGGTTGGCCAGGAGGTAGCGCATCTGGTGGTCAAACATCGCCATCGCCACAGGCGCATTTTCAATCAACACCCCAAGGATGACTTCCATCTCCTCCACCGGGCGCTCCATGTCCCCAGTCTCCACCGCACCCGCCCTCGGGTGGGAAGGTGGTGCCTGCTTGGGTTGAATCACGTTTCGGAGGACAGAGGTTGACATTGAGAATGCCTCAAGGCTGAAAATCGTATTTTTTTAAATATAAGCGGATCCCAAGTTATCAACAAGGCGAATCCTGAGAGAAATGCGTCTCATTTTGGCGAAAAACATGACTTGCGTATTATTCCCGGTGATAGGGCTCATTTCGTAGGATACTATAAGCTCTGTAGAGCTGTTCAGCCAGTACAACCAGCGCGATTTCATGCTGCAATGTAAACGTTGATAAGGTCCAGCATTCATCAGCCTGCTTGCGGAAAGATTCACTGTGTCCGTCCGCACCTCCGATGATCAGGCTGGCCCGCTTGGTTCCATGAAGGTCCTTCTGCTCAATCCAGCGCGCCAGTTCCAAGCTGCGATAAGCCTTGCCACGCTCATCAAGGACCACACGCAGGCTGTCCGCGCTGGCATTTAACAGCTGCCCTTCCACTTGATCCCGAGGTCCTTCTTTGATCACCACATGCTCCACTTTGGCCACCCGCCGGAGCCGGTGAAAATAATCCTCCATGCCTAAACGGGCCCAAGTCAGGGCAGGTTTTCCAACGGTGATGATTCTCCAGTGCATTTCCATGTCTCGCTGCAAAATCAGCTTTCGCAACCTTATGGTAAATCTAATAAAAGTTGAATTTTAAGCGGTTATTGAAGCCTCTTTTTACCATTGCTGTTGCATAATCTAAAAAATTCACTAGAATGCGAAAGCGTATTCAAAAAAACGCGCCCTTGCCATGATCTACTCCCAGATGCTCTCCCGGCTCCGTCTGCCCCTCATGGGCTCATCCCTGTTGGTCCTCGCCTCCTGTTCGATGCCTCCCCGTGAAGCGTGGAATCAGATCCAGAACAAAGGCCTGATCTCTTATTATATGGGAAGTTCTTCGGGCGCTCCGCTTTCTACTTCCCCTTCCAGGGAGATGGTGGCGCAGAATACATCTCCCGCAGTGGCTCCCAAACGCCAGTCCGCCCCTGTCCAGGCGGGGAGCCTGCCTGTCGCCCGCGCCGCCAACGATCTTCCAGGGTATGTCCGCACGCCTTACACCAGCCCAGGACGCCTGGTAGATGTTCGCGGCATGAGCGCAGGATCCAAAGTTGTGTGTCCCTACACACAAAAGCCGTTCATCGTCCCTGGAGGAATGAGCAGCAGTTCCTCGGAGCCACGCATCGCGGCCACTCCGAAGCCCAAGCCTCAGCAGTCAAAGCCCCGGTCCTCCGTGACGGTGCCTGTGCCCTCTTCGACTCCGGACAAAGTAGCCTCCATCACCCCGTCCGAACCTAGTCTTGAACCTGCTCCGGCGACCACGCCAGATGTTTCCCCGGCTCCTTCAGTCACGCCTGCTCCTGAGCCCGCCTCGGATCTCCCTTATGGCTCCGCCATCCCTGGCCGCGCCGGCTTCGTCAACAGCCCTTACGCCGCCAAGCATCAGCTCGTGGACGTGACCGGACTGCCTACCGGCATGGAAGTGAAGTGCCCCTACACGGGCAAACTTTTCCGTGTGCCACCGCAGTAGCCCCTTTTCGAACCTCCCGTTCGTTGTGAGAAAAAACCCCGCCCGGCTCATGGCCAAGGCGGGGTTTTTATTTTATCTGGCGTTTGCGCTCCCGCAAACACACACACTCACACATCCGACATTATCTTTTCTACGCCGGTGACGATCTCATGGATTCGGAAATTTAATCCGTCCGTCTTGCAGACGGACCGGATCTTCGGATCCGCCAGGCTGGCCCGCAGCAGCATGGCCAGCTGTCCGTAGCCATACATCCCCACGTCATTCATCTCCACCACCACCACCTTCTTATACTTGGCGAAGAGGGTGTCCAGCTTTGCCGGCATCGGGTGCAGATTCCGCAGATGCGCCGCCCCCACCTTGTGCCCTTCCGCACGCAGGCGGTTCACACTCTCCTTGATCGGCCCATAGCTGCTGCCCCAGCCGATTAAAAGCGCATCACCTTCCTCGTCCCCGTATACTTCCGGCAGCGGCAGGCTGTTGGCCAGATCCACCAGCTTGTTCCGGCGCTTGTCCGTCATCTTCTGGTGCATCTTCGGGTTCCCGCTCGGGTGGCCCCATTCATCATGCTCCAGCCCCGTCACATGGGGATACCGCCCGCCTGTCATCTTTGCCCCCGGCGGTGCATGCCGGGTCACCTGGTCCAGCGGATACGGCTTGAAATCGGCCGGCCGGTCTGACAGATCCAGTCCCGGTTCCACCCAGTGCAGATCCAGGTCCGGCTCCGTAAATGCCTCAATGCGGCTGCTCAGCGCCTGGTCGCTTAAAATGATCACCGGACAAGAATACTGCCGGGCCAGTTTTCCCGCCTCCAGCGCAATATAGAAGCAGTCCTCCACGTCCTTCGGTGCCAGGACAATGCGCGGGCAGTCCCCGTGGCTGCCATAGATCGCCTGCATCAGATCGCTCTGCTCCACACTTGTCGGCAGGCCGGTGGAGGGCCCCCCGCGCTGCACATTGATCACGATCAGCGGGATCTCCGCCATGCTCGCATAGCTCAGCGCCTCCATTTTCAGGCTCAGCCCCGGCCCCGCACTTCCTGTCACCGCCAGGTGCCCCGCGTAGGCGGCCCCGATGGTCATGGACACCGCCGCCAGCTCATCCTCCGCCTGCACATACATGCCGCCATACTTCGGCAGTTCGCTGCGCAGCGTCTCCATGATGCTGGACCACGGCGTGATCGGATACGCGGAGCCATACCTCACCCCGGCGGCGATCAGCCCCATCGTCATCAGCGTATTCCCGTCCGTGCTCAGCCGGTGCTCGTCCTTATGCTCACCTTCCTCAAAATTAAAGGTGCCCATGTCACCAATGGGATAGGCATACCCCGCATCAAAGGCCAGCAGCGCATTGCGCAGCACGCTCTCATCCTTCTTCACAAACTGGCGGCTCACAATGCCCGCCAGCTTGTCCCGGTCCAGTTGATAGACCGCGCAGAGCAGCCCCAGCACAAACATGTTCTTGCCCCGGTCCCGCGCACTGCCGCCAATGGCCTCCACCGTCGCCGCCGTGAAGGGGATGCCAATGTGGTGGATGCCACGCTCATTCTTCACCTCCGTCACTTCCCCGCTGTCATAAAAGCAGATGCCTCCCTCCCGCAGAGCACTGATGTGCGCCTCGTAGCTGTGCTGGTAAAAGGCCACCAGCACATCACTCTCATCCCCCGGATGCAGCACCTCCCCGGAGCCCAGATGAAGCTGGAAAATGGACGGCCCGCCCGAGATCGTGGACGGGATCGTCATATACGTCATCACATCGTGCTGGGTCCGCCCCGCAAGCCGCGCGAGAAACCCTCCGATGGACTGGATCCCGTCCTGCGAATTGCCTGCAAGACGGATGACTGCATTGCGAAGAGTCGTCGATGACGACACCGGTGGAACAGTGGCTGTGGACATGGTTAGGCTGCAATCAACGCCGAAGGTT
This sequence comes from Prosthecobacter sp. SYSU 5D2, assembly GCF_039655865.1. NCBI lineage: Bacteria > Pseudomonadati > Verrucomicrobiota > Verrucomicrobiia > Verrucomicrobiales > Verrucomicrobiaceae > Prosthecobacter > Prosthecobacter sp. SYSU 5D2. The sequence continues at coordinate 59,272 of NZ_JBBYXL010000007.1, forward strand.
GGAGGCTTTGATCGTAAATCTGATGCTGCAATGAACCTGGCCCGCACGTCAAGACAGCGTTTTAACCTGGCTGCATAAAAAACACTCCTGGGGAGGCGCCTCCGCCCGCTCTTTCTGAAAGCCCCACAAAAAAGTTGTCGCAGTGTCTGGCGGGTGGATAAGGTGGGGGATTATGGCCTCGCTCAATAAAGTCATGCTTATCGGCAATCTCACCCGCGATCCGGAGGTGCGTTACACCCCCAAGGGAAGCGCGGTCTGTGACATGGCCATTGCCGTCAACCGGCGCTACCTCACTGACAGCGGAGAGCGCCAGGAAGAGGTGACTTATCTGGACATTGTCCTCTGGGGCAAGACAGCCGAGCTGGCCGGGCAGTACCTGGCCAAAGGACGCTCCGTCTTCATCGAAGGCCGTCTTCAAATGGACACCTGGGAAGACAAGGCCACCGGCCAGAAGCGCAGCAAGATCCGCGTGGTGGCTGAAAACATGCAGTTTCTGGACAGCAAAGGCGCTGGCGGCCCTGCAGGGGGCGGCGGCGGTGGTGGCGGCAATTATGCCGGTGATGACGATGGCTACAGCGCCCCGCCCGCCCAGCAGCGGCGCCCAGCAGGCGGCGGTGGTTATGGCGGTGGTGGTGGTGGTGGTGGTTACCAGCGCCCGGCCCAGCAGCAGAAGCCGGCCCAGCGCCCGGCTCCGGCCCAGCAGGATGACTTCGGCGAGGGGCCCATCACCGAAGGCATGGAAGACGATGACATCCCGTTTTGATGGCTGACTGCGCGTGGTTTGTGCATCCGCACGCAGGCATTGGCAGTTCTCTAGGAAAAGGGTCGGACGGGGCGTTGGCGCTATGTCCGTGTGAAAGGACGGTCCTTTTGCCCGGCAGAAACCTGACCTGACTGCCATGAAAGCACTCCTCCCCGCCCTGCTCCTCCTCGCCTCCGGCTTCACTGCCCTTTTTGCCAAAGGAGGACTCCCCATCAACGACCTCTGCCCGGTAGATGGAAAGCCCGGGCGGGTAATTTACCGCGTTTTCTCTGACCAGGGCACCATCATCTTCTGCTGCGCCACCTGTCTGGACAGCTATCAAAAGAGTCCCGGCCGCTACAAAGTGCAGCCAAAGGCAGACAAATAAAGACGCTGCTTGCATTTGGCAGGGAGTACAGGCTTGAATCAGGCCGCTCCCGCCATGCACATCTCTCCCACCCGCACGCCCTGGTATCGTGTCCTGTATATTCAGGTGCTCATTGCGGTGGTCATCGGCATTGCCATCGGCCATTTTTTCCCTGACGCAGGCAAGGCCCTGGACCCGCTGAGCAAGGGCTTCATCAAGCTGATCAAGATGATGATCGCCCCGATCATCTTTTGCACCGTGGTGCATGGCATCGCCTCCGTGGGCGACCTGAAAAAACTGGGCCGTGTGGGCGGGAAGACGCTGCTTTATTTTGAAGTGGTGTCCACCCTGGCGCTGCTCATCGGCCTGGTGGTGGTCAATACACTGAAACCGGGCGTGGGCTTCAATGCGGACCTCACCCAGCTAAACGCAGAGGACGTGGCGGCAGTGCAGGCCTATGCCAGCAAGGGCCAGTCGCTGAGCACGGTGGACTTTCTGCTCAACATCATCCCCAATGCTTTTGCGGGGGCGTTCACGGAAGGGAACCTGCTGCAGGTCGTGTTTGTGGCCCTGCTGGCCGCCTTTTCCATCTCGGGCCTTGGTGAACGCGGAAAACCCATCCTGCATGTGGTGGACCATGTCGGCGAGCTGTTCTTTGGCATCATGCGCATCGTCATCAAAGTGGCACCCCTCGGTGCCCTTGGGGCCATGGCTTCCACCATTGGCAATTACGGCATCGGTTCCCTGCAGCAACTGCTGGCTTTGATGCTGGGTTTCTACACCACCTCGGCCCTGTTCGTCATCGTGGTGCTGGGCCTCATTGCCCGGGTGGCAGGCTTTTCCATCTTTCGTTTCCTCATCTACATCAAGGAGGAGCTGCTGGTGGTGCTGGGCACCAGTTCATCTGAAACCGTGCTTCCGCAGATGATCCAAAAGCTGCGTGGCCTGGGCTGTGCACCTTCCACCGTCGGGCTGGTCATTCCCACCGGCTACAGTTTCAATCTGGACGGGACGAACATTTACATGGTCATGGGCGCAGTCTTCCTGGCCCAGGCGACGAACACTCCGCTGGATCTGGGCCAGCAGATGGCGCTGCTGCTGGTGGCGATGGTCACCTCCAAAGGGGCCAGTGGCGTGACGGGTGCCGGATTCATCACCCTGGCGGCCACACTTTCCGCCGTGCCCAGCGTGCCGGTGGAGGCCATGGCGCTCATCCTGGGCATTGATCGCTTCATGAGCGAATGCCGCTCCCTGACCAACCTGGTGGGCAATGGCGTGGCGACAGTGGTCATCAGCCGCTGGGAGGGAGAAGTGACAGCTGAAGCGCTGCGGGCCAATTTAAGTGATCCAATCACGCCCCCGCCGCCGAATGAAATTGGGTGATGCAAAACAAGGAGCTGTTTCACAGCTTGCATGCCCCCGCATTCCCGTGCGAACTTAGACTATGGTCGCCAGGCACCCCAGATTCCTGTCCGCGCTCATCATGGCTTTTGCAGCCATGCTCTTTCCCCGTCTCCTTATGGCTGAAAATCTGCGCATCGGCCTCATCGGCCTGGATTCCTCCCACAGTGAACAATTTACCCTGCGGCTGAACGATCCTGCCAACCCAAGCCACATCCCTGGAGCCCGGGTGGTCGCGGCCTTTCCAGGCGGCAGCCCGGATCTGCCAGAAAGTGCGGAACGCGTCGCAGGGTTCACCGCCACGCTGAAAGACAAATACGGAGTTCAAATTCTGGGCAGCATTACTGAAGTCTGTGCGGCCGTGGATGCAGTGATGATCCTCAGCATGGATGGCCGCCCCCACCTGGAACAGGTGCGCGAGGTGATCCTCTCCAAAAAGCCTTTCTTCCTGGACAAGCCAGTGGCAGCTTCCCTGAAGGAAGTGGTGGAAATTTACCGCCTGGCCGCTGACGCCAAGGTCCCCATGTTCAGCGCCTCCTCAATACGCTGGTATCCAGGAGTGGTGGAAGTGGCCACGGCAGAGAGCACCCCTGCCATCGCAGCCATTTCCTATGGCCCGTCTCCCCGCCTGCCTCATCATCCGGATCTGTTTTTTTATGGCATCCACCCGACGGAGGCGTTGTTCACCGTCATGGGCTCAGGCTGTCAGGAAGTACGCTGTACCGCCTCTGAGGCTGCATCCATCGTCACTGGAAAATGGCAGGGCGACCGTCTCGGCACCCTGCATGCCATCCATGCGATGCCCATGGGTTCGACAAACTATAAACTGACCCGGTTTGGACAAAACGGCGTTGTCGAACAAAAGAACCAAGGTGATTACACCCCAATGCTGAGGGAGATTGTCAAATTTTTCCAGACCTCCCAGCCGCCTGTCTCTGCCGGGCAAACACTGGAAATCTATGCGTTCATGGAGGCTGCCCAGCAAAGCAAAGCCAAGGATGGCAAGCCGGTGACTTTACGCGAGGTACTGGCAAAAGCCGGGGCGCCTGAGGCATGGCTGCCACCAGAAGCAGTTGAACCCAAAAGCTGAACCGGCAGCATACTGGGCTCCGCAGGCAGCGGACCGCATGAGGCCGGGGTTCGCCGCCGATCGCCATGATCAACCGCAGAGTTCGGGTTAAAATCTGCAAGGTTAGAAAAGACCCACGCACGGCACCAGCCGCAGGCCGTGACCTGCGCTGTAGGCATCACTAAATATTAGACAAAGATCCAACATTAGACAGATTTTATTCGACATTTAATTGACAAATCATTGAACAAAGATCAATTTGTCGATGTCTGGAATAACTCTGTCCCATGGGCATCACACTTTGACCCCCCAAAAATTATGACTGAAGCCATCGATCTCGAACAGGAGCGTCAGATAAAGGAAGACATTCATTTGATCCAGCGGATCGCTGAACGTGACTCAGCAGCCTTCCAGAAGTTTTACGGCAAATATTCCGGCCTGATTTTTGCCGCCATTTCCAATGTCTTGAATGACCATCATGACACGGAGGATGTGATGCAGGAAGTGCTCGTCCAGCTCTGGAACAAAGCTCACCTTTATGAGCCTCGCAAGGGCAAGCCCCTCACCTGGCTGACCACCATGGCCCGCAACCGTGCCATTGACCGCATCAGGTCCAAGCAAAGACGCTCCCGGCTCAATGATGACTTTGAACTTGAGAACAAAAAAATTCAGTTCGAATTCCAGGAGTCCGGGCATGAAATCCTGGAGGAAAAGGAACGGGATTCCATCGTCCAGCGCGCCGTCTCCAAACTTAATGATGACCAGCGTCAGGCCATTCACTTGGCTTATTTTAGCGGTCTCACGCAGGCCGAGGTGGCTGAACGCCTGAATGAACCGCTGGGCACCATCAAAGCCCGTATCCGCCGGGGCGTGAGCCGTCTTGAGACGCTGGTGAAGCCCCGTCTGGCGTGACCCCTAGAAAGGTTCACGTTACGGAAACACAGTGAAAAAACTCCGCATGGCACGCCTCAATGGCGTGCCATTGCTTTTTTAGGGGCACTTTTCGCTTTGGCAGGGAGTTTGCCATCCGCTGCAACCGCTTCCCCGGAGAGAGACTCCTTCAGCAAACGCAATTCTTTTTCCACCTCCGCCAGACGGCGGGAAGTCGCATCCAGCTTTTTCGCCACCAAACGGGCGACAAATTCGAAAAGAGCGGCATGGAATTCCGGATCCTCTTCCCGAGGATGGATGTCCTGAAGGAATTTTTGGTCCACCGCCAGGCATAAAGCCCGGCTGCCGGCGATGACGGAGGCCGCCCGCTTGTCACGGTTGACCAGGGCCAGCTCACCAAACACATCTCCGACCCGCGAAATAGTGGCCACTTTTTTACCCGCCACCTTCACCTCCAGCTCCCCGCTCAGCAGAATGTAAATTCGCGAGTCAATGGAGCCCTCTTTGATGATGGTGTCTCCTGCGTCACACTGGAGCAGGCTGGAAGAATTCAGCACTTCGTCGAGCTGGTCCTCCGTAAAGCTGTTCAGGAAGGGCACCGAACTCAGCGGTGCTGGCAACTGGCCTTCCTCGTGAATGTAAGCATACTCTTTCATGGAATGCGGCTGACTATTTCACGTCTCCGCATGGAATGACAGAGCAATCCCCGTGCAAAGACAACTTTTTTGTCCCCCAGACAGGGGATGACTCATGCACTAAAGCAGCGGTCCACCCGCATCACCCAACCATGACACAGGGTAGCAGCGCTCATTCATGACGGTCGCGCATGGAGGGAATGCCTCGCACGCGGGTACGCCCTGGTGTCTGGCACACCAATAAAAAGCCCCATACCATAAGGCATGGGGCTTTTTGGAAGCGGGGTTGATCAGGAAGTGCTATTCGCGGGCGACGCCGTTGTTCCAGGCGGAGTACATTTCCTCGACGGTGGGGATCTCCAGGGGTCGGACGATGCGGAAGCCGAGCCAGGTGGCATCGGTCAGGTACCAGATGCTCTTGGGGAGCTGCGGGTCCTGCTGCTTCCAGGCGGGCTCGGAGGCGCGGCGGGAGGCGATGCGGAGGAACTCGGCGTCGTCATCATAGGTGCCGCCACGGGTGGTGTGGGGATACGGGGTGGTGGATTTCACCCACTGGTCGCTGGAGATGCTTTTATCAGCCCAGGCGGCGTAAGTGTCCTCTTTGTACTGGTCCAGCGTCCATTCGCAGACATTGCCCAGGATGTCATAGAGGCCCCAGGGATTCGGCTTCTTCTTGCCGACGAGGCTATACTGGAAGTTCGGGGCGTTATCGAAATACCAGGCGTATTCGCCAAGGTCTTTGACGTCATCGCCAAAGAAGTAGGCGGTGGTGGTGCCGGCGCGGGCGGCGTATTCCCACTCGGCCTCGGTGGGAAGGCGGTAGAAGTGGCCGGTCTGCGCGCTGAGCCACTGGCAGTATTTGTTCGCCGCGTGCTGGGTCATGCAGATGGCGGGGAAACCATTGCGGCCCATGCCGAAATCCATGGGCTGATAAGGCGGCGTGGGCTGGGAGATGAGGTCCTCCGGCTTGTCATCCGGGGACCAGACCTTGCGGCTGCCGTCTTTATTCCGGCCTTCGGCGGTGAGCTGGAAGGGCTCGTATTCGTCCCAGGTGACTTCGTATTTGCCCATCCAGAAGGGCTTCACTTTGACCTTCACCTGCGGGCCTTCGTCATCGGCACGGTCAGCCTCGCTGGCGGGGCTGCCGAGGAGGTATTCGCCGCTGGGGATGACGACCATGGAGTATGGGGCACCGGTCTTGGGGACCTTGGTGTCGTAGGACTTCATCTCGGCCTCGGTCTTCTCCTGGGCGGTGGCGACGATCTTGGCGTGGATCTTTTTCACCAGTTCCAGGGTGTCTGGATTGTTGGTGGGATCGGCACCTTTTTCCTTGGCCTTGAGTTTGACGTCATCGGGCCAGACCGCCCCCTGCTCAATCCAGCTTTTCAGCATGGCGATCTCCTCCTTCTTCAAAGGCCCGCCGCTCTTCGCTGGAGGCATGAGGTCGTCCTCGTCTTCAGCGAGGGCGGTGAGGTGGTAAAGAGCACTTTTGGCGGGGTCGAAGGCAACGATATTGGGCGCGTTTTCGCCGGTCTCGAAAGCTTCCTTTTTAGTGCTGAGGATCCAGTCGCCTTTGTCCTTGTCGGGGTTATGGCAGGTGACGCAGTTTTGCTCCAGGATGGGCTGGATGTTTTTGACGAAATCAATGCGGGGAGTCACCTCCAGGGTCACACCGGCAGGCCACTCGGCACCTTGCTCGATCCAGCCTTTGATGACCTCAATCTGGTTCGGGGCCAGCAGGCCTTCCTTTTCCGGTGGCATGACCATGTCGTCGTCATGCGGGAGGATGAGAGTGGTGTAAACGGCGCTTTTTTTGAGGTCGCCAGCGGTGAGGCCGGGGCCGTTTTCGTTGCCCTTGATCATGTCTTCCTTCGTATGGAGCCGGAAGTCGCCCTTGTCCTTTTCAGCGCCATGGCAGTGCGTACAGGCCGCCTCAAGAACGGGTTTCACCTGGGTGTTGAAATCCACCTTCGGGGCGGCAGCCAGGGAAAGTCCGGGCAACGCAACGAGGGCGAAGAAGGCAGAGGTCAAAGGGTGGTGGTCAGACATGGAAGGAAACGTTTAGCATGGGGTGAGGTTTTTGTCCACTGGTCAGGGAGAGAGGCAAAGGTGAGAGGCTTTTTGCAAGAAAAGGGAAACGATGGCCGCAAAGGTGATGCCGCTTTTTCTCATGAAAATCTCCTTCCTTCCTCTCTGTGTGTTTTTTGGACTGTGCCAGGTTCTGCCTGCGGCGGTGACCCTGCGGTCTCTGGGCGCAACGGGCGACGGGACGACGGATGACCGGAGGGCTCTGGAGGCGGCCTTTGCCAAGAGCGCCGGGCAGCCGGTGGATGGAGAGGGGCTGACGTATGCGGTGAGAGGATCTGTGCAGGTGCGGACCGGAGTGGACCTGCGGAATGCGACGATCCGGCAGACACTGACCGGCCTGGATACCACGAAGTGGCTCCGCTCCGCCGGGAATACCCTGACGCCGGAGGTAACACCGCCGGACGCGCTGCGCAGCATGGTCAACGGGGTGCCTCTGATGCGCCATGACGGCGTGGCCACGTATGCGGAAGATCCGGTGGTGACCGGGGCGGAGCTGGAGGCGATGCGGGAGATGCTAAACATCCGGACGCTGTTCATTTACGGGGAGGTCGGGAAGCCGGTGCCCGTGAAGCTGGAGAAAGTAAAGATCCTCATGGGCGAGGATGCGGAGGCGGGCATGCACTCGAACTCGGCGGCGGTTTTTATTCGTTATGCCAGCCCGGTGACGCTGAAAGACGTGGAGGTGACTGGAAAAGGCAAGGGCGCGGGCATGTTCATCCATGCCTGCCAGAAGGTGCGGATGGACGGGGTTTACATCCATGACCTGCTTTGGGCCCCCTACCGGGGAGATGTGGCCTTCAGCGCAGAGGTACTGGGGCGGGACTTCGGCTGGAACAACAGCCCCATCTATGACTTTGACGAAAGGGCGGGCCGGTTCATCCGCGTGCGGGTCCAGGAGCAGCTCACGGGACTGACCCTGGGAGACTGCGCAAATGTTGAGATTCTGAACACGCGTGTTGAGCGGATCGGCAGCATTGTTGATGGGGAATTCCTGCCCTGGCAAGCAGATGCCATGACCATCTCCGGCGTCAAGGGACTGGTCATGCGGGATTGTGAGATCAGCCAGGCTTGGGAGGGCATTGATTTTACCGGCCAGGGAGTGGACGGGTTTATCCAGGAAAACATCCACATCCGCGACACCTTTGCCTACGGCTTCAAGTACGCGCATCCGCAAAAAAACGGCAAGGTGATCAATTGCACCTCCGAGCGGGCGGATTACCGCAGTTTTACCATCGGGGCAGAGTGTGAGAACATCGAGTTTATCAACTGTGCCGCGCTGGAAACTGGGCTGCATGGCCGCTGGGTGCGGGAGGGACGGGCAAGAAATGGGATTGCCGGTTTTGATCTGAGTTTTGATGAAGGGCATTCGCCCAGGAACATCACGTTGCGGGACTGCCGGGCGGAAAATGTGGCCTATCCAAAAACGATGGAGGTGGGCTTTTCCACAAGTGACCGGGCACAAAAGGCGGAACTGAACATCCGGCTGATCAACCCCACGGTCATTGGAGCGACTTTAAGGGAGGTGGATGGGTTTAAAGTGGAGCAGTGAAAATAGGTGCCCTGTGGTGCACGGAAGTTCAAAAGAACAGCTTCGACAAGAGAAAAAGGCGTGCAAGAATGTGGCATTCCTTCGGATCACCCCATAAAATAATTTCCTTATGGCTTCCAGCACCCGATCTCTCAAACTGCCCCCGGATCTACTCGATGTTGCAGAAAAGCGGGCCAAAGTACTGGGCTATCCCTCCTGGTCGGCCTATGTCAAAGGACTGATCCGCTATGATGCTCTTTGCCAGGGGCCGCACAGCATCACCCTGCCGTGGGCGAATCTGCCGCTGGTGGAACAGGACAAGGTGGATGCCAAGCTGCTGAAGCTGACGCAGGATGGAGTGGGAGTGAGGGGGCAGCTCTTGAAAAGGATTTTGCAGGGGGAATCGAAGTTGTAGGAATGACGAATGACGGAGGGAGAATGACGGATACATTTGAGGGATGAAGATTGAACCGCTCGCCCGACTGGAACGCCACGCGAAACGCCTGGGGGAGATTGCAGGGGTGCTGGGCAAGTATGGGCTGGCGGATCTTTTTGGCGGCTTTGACTATCCCTGGTTGAACAAGCGGCTGCTGAGCTCTGACGGACAGATGCTGTCTGATATGACGACTCCGGCGCGAGTGCGGCTGGCGATGACGGAACTGGGGACGACCTTTATCAAGCTGGGGCAGATGCTGAGCACGCGGCCTGACCTGGTGGGGCTGGAGATGGCGGACGAACTGGCGGAACTGCAATCGAATGTGCCTGCGGAGGGTGTGGAGTCGGCAAGGGCTATCATCCTGGCGGATCTGGGGCGGCCGCTGGAGGAACTGTATGCGGAATTTGAAACGGTGCCGCTGGCGGCGGCGTCCATTGCGCAGGTGTATGCGGCGCGCCTGCATACGGGGGAGCGGGTGGTGGTGAAGGTGAGGCGGGGTGGAATCGAGAAGAAGGCGACGACGGACCTGGAGATTGTACAGGCGATGGCGGAGCTGATGGAAAAGCACTCCCCTGCCCTGCGGCCGTATCAGCCGGTGGCGATTGTGCGGCAGTTCCGCAAGGCGCTGCTGCGGGAGATGGACTTCACGTATGAGAAGCGGAACATCGAAGAGTTCACGCAACATTTTGCGGGAGACCCGACGGTGCGCATCCCGGCGGTGCATGCGGAGCTGTGCTCGCACCAGATCATCACGATGGAGCGGCTGGACGGGATTTCAGGGACGGACATTGAGGCGCTGCGGGCCTGCGGAGAGGACCTGGCGGAATTTGCGAAACGAGGCGCAAACATGTATCTGGAGATGGTGTTCCGGGACGGCTTTTACCATGCGGATCCGCACCCAGGAAATCTGATGATGCTGCCAGGCTGTGTGGTAGGGGTGATTGACTGCGGGCAGGTGGGGCGCATTGACGATGAGCTGCGAGATGAGGTAGAAACGCTGCTGCTGGCGATTGTGGAGAATGACTCCACGCAGGTGACGGAGCAGGTGCTGAGCCTCGGCTCGGTGCCGCCGGACTTTAACCGGGAGCGGCTGCGCACGGACCTGGATGACTTCATGGCGGACTATGTGGGGCATCCGCTGAGCGAGATCAATGTGGGCCATGCGCTGACATCGCTCATCGAGATCATCCGGCGCTACCACATCACCCTGCCGCCGCCGCTGGCGGTGCTGCTGAAGACGATCATTGTGCTGGAAGGTACAAGCCGCCGGTTTAATCCCGAGCTGAGCCTGGCGGAGCTGATGCAGCCTTTCTGTCAACGGATGGTTTTGCGGCGGCTTTCTCCTAAACGGATGGTTAGGCGGGTGCGGCGGACGTATCGCGACTGGGACCGGCTGATCAGTGCGCTGCCGCGAGATCTGACGGATCTGCTGGCGCGGTTTCGCGACGGGACACTAACCGTTCATCTGGACCATCGGCACCTGGACCCGATTGTGAACCGGCTGGTGCTCGGGGTGCTCACAGCGGCGATTTTTCTGGGGTCATCCCAACTGTGGAGCAGCGAAGCGAAACCGCTGCTGTGGGGGGTATCTGTCTTTGGGGCACTGGGGTATGTGGTGAGTGTTTATCTCGGATGGCGGCTGCTGAGGGCGATCCGGAAATCGGGGAACATTGATTCGAGGGATTGAGGGGACACTGATTTTGGACAGGATTACAGAATTGTCAGGATTTACAGGAAAGGGATTTTGAGGGTGGGACTCTGGCGAATTCGTTGCACGAAGGTGACTGCGAAGTGTGGCGAGTGAGGTTTTGATGAGGGCCATGGTTGTCAGCGCTCCCCGATCCAAGCCGCCCTTTGTGCAAAAGGCACATGATGCCATTTTCAACCGGGTGCATGGGGGGAACCTGGTGTATAACATGTGCTGGGAGGACCCGAGGCTGGACCGGGAGATGATGGAGCTGAAGCCGGAGAGCCGGGTGGTGATGATCACCAGCGCGGGATGCAATGCGCTGGACTATCTGCTGGATGCCCCGGCGCAGATCCATGCGGTGGACATGAACCCGCGCCAAAATGCCCTGCTGCAACTGAAGCTGGCGATGATCCAGAGGGGGAATTTTGAGGACCTGTTCCGGCTTTTTGGCAGCGGCAGCCATGCGGATTTTAAACGGGTGCTGAGGGAGCTGGACGGGACGCTGCATCCCTTTGCCAAAAAGTATTGGGATGCGAAGCACTACTATTTCCAGGCGTCGCCGATGAACCCCTCCTTTTATTACCGGGGGACGGCGGGGCAGATGGCTTGGATCGCTTTGCAGACGTTTTTCAGGAGTGGGCGGGTGCGGGACTATGTGGAGGCGCTGCTGCATGCGAAGAGTCTGGATGAACAGAAGCGGCTGTATGAGCATGTGAAACCGGCGCTGTGGAACGGGCTGGTGTCCTGGCTGGTACGGCAGCCGATGGCGATGACGATGCTGGGGGTACCGAGGGCGCAGATCAGGCTGATCGAGACACAGTTTCCGGGCGGGCTGACGGGCTTCATCCAGTCAAAAATGGAGCAGGTACTGACGGAGGTTTCGTTTCAGGACAACTACTTCTGGCGGGGCTACCTAACAGGTTATTATACAAGAGAGTGCTGCCCGAATTATTTGAAGGAAGAGCACCAGCCGCTGATGCAGGCGCTGGGAGAGAGGATCACCACGCACAGCACGACGGTGGCGAATTTTCTGCGGGAGAACCCGGCCGCCTATTCACACTACGTGCTGCTGGACCATCAGGACTGGCTGGCGGCGCACCAGCCGCAGGCGCTGGAGGAGGAGTGGCGGCTGATCCTGGAAAACAGCCGGGCGGGCACGCGCATCCTGATGCGGTCGGCGAGCCCGGTGATTGATTTCATCCCAGACTTTGCGCTGGAACGGCTTAAGCTGAACCGGCCAGTGGCGGAGGCGCTGCATTTGAAGGACCGGGTGGGGACCTATGGCTGCACCCTTTTGGCAGATGTCACGGCATGAGCACGGAAGCGCCTAACAACAAGTCTCTCACAGGCTATTATCGCTGGCATGCGCGGATCTATGATCTGACGCGCTGGGCCTTCCTGTTTGGCCGGCACAAGATCATCAGACAGGCGGCGGCGCTGGCGGGGGAGCCGGGGAGGGTCCTGGAGATCGGCTGCGGGACGGGAAAGAACTTGGTGCACCTGGCGGAGGCTTTTCCGAAGGCGCAGATCACCGGCCTGGACCTGTCCGCCGACATGCTGGAGCGGGCACGGCCAAAAGTGGCCAAATACGGAGAGCGGGTGAAGCTGATGCACCAGGCCTATGAGGGACCGGTGGGTGGCGAAGCGAAGTTTGACCTGATCGTTTTCAGCTACTCGCTAACGATGATCAATCCCGGGTATGATGAGGTTTTAAGGCAGTGCCAGAAGGATCTGAGCGAGCGCGGAATGGTGGCGGTGGTGGACTTTCATGAAAGCCGCTGGCGGTGGTTTCAACGCTGGATGGGGGTGAACCACGTGCGCATGGAGGGCCAGGTGCTGGACTGCCTGAGGCATCACTTTCAGCCGCTGGTGTGTCAGGTACACCATGGCTACGGGGACCTGTGGCGGTATGTGATGTTTTTGGGGCGAAAGGCGGGGTGAGGGGGATCAAAGGAGCTTCTTCAAAATGTCGAGGGCGTGCTGGATATCGGCGGGGGTGTTGTAGCCATGGACGGCAAGGCGGATGCGGCCGGCGCTGTGCATGACGTGGACGTTTTCGCTTTCCAGGGCGGCGTGGAGTTCCACGCTGCGGGGGTGCATGAAGGCGAGGATGCCGGTGGGGTGGTCGTCATGCAGGGGGCACATGGGGGCGAGGCCGAGGTCTAACAATCCGTCGTACAAGGTGCGGACGAGGGGATCGGCGTGGGCGGAGATGGCGGCGACGCTGACAGCCGCGACGTAACGAAGCGCGGCATTGAGGGCGTAAAGGGCGGCGAAATTCGGCATGCCGACGGAGAAGCTGAGTGCGCCGTTTTTGGTGATGGCGCGCTGGAATCGGTCAGACTCGAAAGCGTTCTCCAGATGATACCAGCCACCCGCATGAGTGGTGAGGCGGCTGGCATTGTGCACCGGGATGCCGATGATGCAGCCGCCATGGACGCCAAGGGTCCATTTATGCGTGCTGCTGATGAGGATGTCTGCGCCAGGGCAGTTCAGCTCCACACGGCCGAAGGCCTGGGTAATGTCCACGGAGATGAGGGCATTGGGGGCGTGGGTGCGGACGGCTTCGTGAAGGGCTGGCCAATCAATGCGGTGACCATTGTAAAAGCTGATCAGGGAGACCTGGACGAGGCGGGTTTTTTCGTTCAAAAGAGGGAGCATGTCGTCGGCGAGAAGCTCACCAGCCTGGGCCTGCCAGAGGCGGACGACGGGAGGACGTGCGGCGCGGAGCCAAGGAGTGGCCCCGGCGGGAAAATCCAGATCGGTGACGACGACTTCGTCAGCGTTGGTGAGATCCAGCGCACTGGCGAGGAGGTTATACGCCTCGGAGCTGCAGGAGCAGAAGGACACTTCAGCGGGGGTGAGGCCGAGCATCTGGGCGCTGATCTCGCGGCAGGACTCGACCGCAGCAAAGTGGCCCTCACGACCGGCCATGCCGCGCAGTTTGTCCTGCCAGTAAGCCTCCAGCGCCTGGCCGACACAGAGCGGCGGGATGCTTTCGGCAGCGGTGTTCAGATAAGTGCGGCCTTGCAGGGAGGGGAAATCGCGGAGGCGGGAGGAGTCGGTGAGCATGGGTGAGGATAGAACGGGGAGCGGAGGGGATTGCAAGCAGAGGAAGTGGGCCGGTGAAGATGAAGGTTTGGAACAAGATCAGGATGAAGATTTATGAGGGGAAGAGGGGGGCTTGCGGGATAGGATTTTGAATGGGATGGGTGGGAATGGAAAAGACGGAGGCCATCCTGATCGGGCGCATGAAGTACTCGGAGACGACTTTGATCGTCCAGTGGTGCAGTGCTGAGCAGGGGCTTTTCCGGACGATTGCGAAGGGTGCGCTGAGGCCGAAGTCGGCGTTTGCGGGGCTGCTGGATCTGTTTGTGACGGCGGACATCCGTTATACTCCGGCGCGAAAGAGTGACCTGCATACGCTGGTGGAGGCGCACTGGCTGAACCCGCGGCTGGGGATGCGCAGCAACTACGGGAGGGTGCTGGCGGCGACGTATCTGGTGAAACTGATGGCGCTGGTGGTGGAGCCGCATGCGCCGCTGCCGGCGATCTATGAACTACTGACCAAGGCACTGGATTTTCTGAATGAGCGGGATCCGAGCCGGGCGTTTATGGAGCGATTTGAGCTGAGGCTGGCGGAGGATCTGGGGCTGGTGGGGCCGCAAGGGGCAAGAGGCAGCGAGGCGGCGTATGCGATTGAAGACAGCTTTCACCGACGCCTGCCGGTGCAGCGAAAACAGCTCATGACGTGGATGGAGCAACACCCTGGCTGATGCAGCCGTATCCCCTCCCCTACCCTGATGATCTACCTGGATGCCAATGCGACGACACCGCCCGACCCAGCGGTGATCGAAGCCATGCTGCCGTTTCTGACTCAGCATTTTGGAAATCCCTCGGCAACGTATGCAGGCGGACGCTATGCGCGGAGGGCGGTGGAAAAGGCGCGGGGGCAGGTGGCAGCAATGATTGGCGCGGAGGCGGAGGAGATTCTTTTTACCAACGGGGCGACGGAGAGCATCAACAGTGTGCATTTTTCTGCGCAGCGGACGATGCCAGAGCGGCCGCTACTGGTGATGAGCACGACGGAACATGCGGCGACGCTGGCCTGTGCGGAGCGATGGAAGGCGCAGGGCGGAAGAGTGAAGATGATCCCGGTTTATCCGAACGGGCTGCTGAACCTGGAGGCGCTGGAAAGTGCGCTGGAGGCGGGGAGGACGGCGCTGGTGTCCATGCTGTGGGGGAACAATGAAACGGGAGTGATCCAGCCGATGGCGGAGATCTCCCACCTGGCGCATGAGGCGGGGGCACTGGTGCATGCGGATGCAGTGCAGATGGCGGGCAAGGTGCCGGTGGATGTGCGGGCGGCGGGCGTGGATTTCCTGAGCCTGAGCGGGCACAAGATGCATGCGCCGAAGGGGATCGGGGCGCTTTATGTGAACCGGTACGCGGGGTATGAACCACTGATCATCGGCGGCGGGCAGGAGCGGGAGCGACGCAGCGGTACGGAGAATGTGCCGGGGATGGTAGCGCTGGGCAAGGCGGCGGAGCTGGCGATGCAACAGGTGGATGAATCAGGGGTACGCGGGCTGCGGGATCTGCTGGAGGAGCGGCTGCAAACGGCGCTGCCGGAGATTCATATTCACGGAAAAGATGCGCCGCGACTGCCGAATACGGCATCGGTTTGCTTCCCAGGGGTGGACTCGGCCGGGCTGATGATCCGGCTGGACCAGAAAGGCGTAGCGTGCTCAGGCGGGTCTGCCTGTCATGCGGGGGCGCTGCAACCTTCTCACGTACTGGAGGCGATGGGATATGATGCGCGGCATGCGGGGAGCACGCTGCGTTTTTCACTGTCGCGCCTAACGACAAGTGTGGAGATCGAGCAGGCGGCGGTGGAAATCCTGGCGGCAGTCAGCCACCTCCGGGAGCAATGGGATCCCGGGGTGGTGGTGACGGTGGCGGGGTGAGTGCCGGCTCAGTTGTCGAGCTGGTAGCGTTTGCGTTTGCGGTAGAGGGTGGCGGCGTCAATGCCGAGGACTTCGGCGGCTTCCTGGAGGGAGTCGGTGGCGGCCATGATGCGGCGGATGTGCTCGCACTCCAGCTTCTCGATGCTGATGCGCTGGCCGACTTCGGCCCCATGATCGTGGCCGTTGAGGGCGGAGGCACTGGCCGACGCTTCAGGGAGGTCACGAGGAGTGATTTCATCACCTTCGGCGAGGATGACGGCGCGCTCGATGGCATTGCGCAGCTCGCGGATGTTACCCGGCCAGGGGTGGTTGCGGACAGCGACCATAGCCGCAGGGCTGAAGCGGCGGACCTTGCGGCGGAACTGGTCGGCAAAGAACTTCAGGAAGTTTTCGGCGCAGGCCACGAGATCCTCAGGCCGGTCACGCAGAGGAGGCATGGTGGCGGAAATGACGTTGAGGCGATAGAAGAGGTCTTCGCGGAAGCGACCCTCGGAGGCCCATTGCTTGAGGTCGCGGTTAGTGGCGGCGATGACGCGGACATTGGCCTTGCGCGGGGTGGTTTCGCCGAGGCGCTCGTATTCGCGCTCCTGGAGGAGGCGGAGGAGCTTGGGCTGGATTTCGAGAGGCAGCTCGCCGATCTCATCCAGAAACAATGTGCCGCCTTCGGCCGCTTTGACCTTGCCCCAAGTGTCACGCATGGCGCCGGTGAAGGAACCTTTGACGTGGCCGAAGAGGTCGCTTTCCAGAAGCTCCCGGGAGAGGCTGGGGCAGCTGACGGTGACGAAAGGTTTGTCACGGAAAGGGCTCTGGTCATGGATGGCACGCGCGATCATGCTTTTACCGGTGCCACTTTCCCCAAGGATGAGGATGGAGGCCTGGGTATCCGCAGCACGAAAGAGAACGTCGAGCTGGCGCTGGAGGCCGGGGTTTTTGGAGACGACCTGGGCTGGCGGGGCCTGCGTGCGGACTTCGGTGGTCAGCTCTTCGACCTTGCGCTCCAGGGTGCGGAGGGTAGCGATGCGCTTGAGGGCCTGCCGGAGCTGGTCCGGGCTGAAGGGCTTTTCCAGGAAATCCACCGCACCAAGGCGGGTGGCCTCGATGGCATTGGGAATGGTGGCATTGGCTGTGAAAATGACCACGTGCACGCCGGGATGGTCACGGCGGATGGTTTCCAGGACCTGGAGGCCGCTTTCCTCGCCCAAATAAAGGTCGAGCAAGACGAGGTCGAAGGAGGATTCTTTGAGACTTTTCAGAGCAACGGCACCGTTCTCTGCGGTCTCAACATAGTGTCCAGCGGCATCGAGTGCCAGGCTGGTGGCACGGCGGATGCTGGCTTCGTCATCAACAATAAGAATGTCCATAATGATTGGGGGGTTGGAGTTATTTTTGGGTCAGGGGGTGATGTTTGCGGCCAATGGCAGCCTGAGGCTGGCGATGGCACCCTGACGGTTAGGCCGGTTATCAATGGTGAGCTCAGCACCCATGCGGGCAGCGCCGCGTTTGGCGATGGCAAGGCCAAGGCCGGTGGAGGATTCGCCACCGGTGGGGCGGGCGCTGAGACGGGTGTAATCCTGGAAAATGCGGGCGAGGTCGCTATCGGTAAAACCGGGGCCTTCGTCCTCGATATCAATGAAAAGGTGGCCGTCCTTGGGATGAATGCGGGAGACGATCTGGCTGCCGAGGGGGGAGAACTTGACGGCATTGCTCATCAGATTGTCCACGACCTGGCGGACGGTGAAAAGGTCACCGCTGGCGAGCAAAGGCTCATCCGGCAGCCTAACTGAAAGGGTGGTATTTTTGCGCTTGGCAGTGGGATACCAGGCACTGAGCATTTCTTTAAGCTGCGCGGTGGTGATGTGGACCGTGTTCATGCGGTCGCGGTCAGCCTCCTGGGCGCGGTTGTTGAGGAAGCGGTCAATGAACTTGAGCATCTGGTCACAGGTCGTGACGATGTGGCTGGTGAGGTCGTTGGCGGTGCTGTACTTTTCCGGTGGCAGCTCCATGAGGGTCTGGGCGCTGAAGCGGATGGCCCCGAGGGGATTCTTCAAATCATGGGCGACCATGCTGACGATGTTTTCCCGCTCGCGAAGGATGCGGGAGGTGGTTTCGCGGGCACGCTGGAGGTCCACCTGGGTGCGGACGCGGGCGAGCAGCTCGGCCTTGTTAAAGGGCTTCGTAATGTAGTCCACGCCGCCGGCCTCCAGGCCGCGGACGATGGTTTCTGAATCATTGGCGGCGGAGACGAAGATGACGGGAAGACCGGCGGTGTCCGGATGGTCACGGAGACGTTTGCAAACGGCGAAGCCGTCCATGTCCGGCATGACGACATCCAGCAGGACGAGATCCGGCAGACGGGCGGCGATGCGCTGAAGGGCCTGGACGCCGCTGGTGGCAGGGATGACTTCATACCCCTCCCGGGTGAGCACGGTACCGACGACCTGGATGTTTTGCATCTGGTCATCCACCACAAGCACGACGCCGCGGGCGGTGCTGGGACAAAGGGGAGGCTGGGGTTCTTCAGTCATGAGTTGATTTTTTGATGCCGGTGATGCGACGGGAAAAGGCGGGGAAATCGCGCAGAAGACGCTCTACCTGGTCCACCTCAAAAGCTTCAGCGGCCTCAAAGAGGGCGCTGGCGTAGCGGGCCAGGGGCGGACAGTCGTGGCGGGCTGCCTCCTGATGGAGCTGGTGGCCAAAGCTGGCGATTTCCAGCATGGGGAAGGTGTCCAGGAAACGGGAGATGTCCCCGTCTTCCAGCACTTGAAGGCGGGCGGCGAGGCCCGGCCAGGAAGCGGTGGTGCTGGCATCCAGCGACTCCATGACGAGGCCAGGAAGGTCCACGGGCGGGTGCTCGTCCGGACGGGGGGTGGTGAAGCGCATGGTGACATGGCCGAGCACGGATTCCAGCTCACGGTAGAGCTGGTTCTGGTGGAAGGGCTTGCGCAGGTAACCGTCGAACATTTCTCTCAACCGGGCAGATTCCTCCGGCATGGAGGAGGCGGTCTGGGCGATGACGGGAATGCTGGAAGTGCGGTCATCCTCCCGCAAAATCTGCCGGGCCCATTTACCGTCCATGCGGGGCATGCGGATGTCCATGAGGATGACATCCGGCTTGGCGGTGCGGGCCAGCTCCAGCGCCTCCATGCCATCCTGAGCGAAGAGCATTTCGTGATGGGTACCATGAAGGTAACCGGCAATAAGCTCGCGGTTGGTGGCATTGTCATCCACGACGAGAATCGTGGCAGGACGAAGGCGGTTGAAATCCGCCGAGTGGTCGCTGGGGGGATCATTGGTCTCTATACTTTGGGGAATGCCGGGAAGGAGGAGGGTGAAGGTGCTGCCTTTTCCAGGCTCGCTGACGACGCTGATATCGCCATCCATGAGCTCCACCAGACGGCGGGTGATGCTGAGGCCGAGGCCGGTCCCCTGGGCCCCGCTGCGGCTCTGGGAGCTGATCTGCTCAAAGGCGGAGAAGATGCGCTCGCGGTCTTCATCGGCAATGCCGACGCCGGTGTCGCTAACGGTTATTTGGAGGTCACACGCGGCACCTGGCTTCACTTCATTCAAGGTGCTAACGTGGATCTTCACCTTGCCTTTATGGGTAAATTTGACGGCGTTGCTGGTGAGGTTCAGCAGGATCTGGCGGAGGCGGAGGGCATCCACTTCCAGCATTTTGGGGACCTGTTTTTCGATCTTGGTTTCCAGGGCGAGGCCTTTGTCCTCAGCCAGTTTTTTGACGACGATGGCGACCCCTTCGACGATTTCGTGGACATTCGCCGGCTCGGGCCGCAGGGAGAGCTTACCGGCTTCAATGCGGGAGATGTCCAGAATATCATTGATGAGGTCCAGGAGGGAGCGTCCGCTGCTCTGGATGGCGCGGAGGTAACCGCGTGCGCGTTCGTCATGAACGAGGCCGTTGAGCAGGTCGGCAAAACCGATGATGGCATTCATCGGGGTGCGGATTTCGTGGCTCATGTTGGCCAGGAAGCGCGACTTTTGGACATCGGCCTCAATGGCACGTTCCTTTTCAGATTCGAGCTCGGCGGTGCGGAGGGCGACGCGGTAACTGCGCTGGAGCATGATGAAACTGACGGTTCCGGTGATGACGGCCAGAACACTCCCGCCGATGCCGGTGACGGTCATGGTGCGGAGGACATTCTGGAGCTGGTCCTCGCGGTCCGAGTGAAGGCGGCGCTCAGTCAGGATGCCTTCATCCATTTTCTGCAGCATCTGGTCAGTGACCCCCGATTCCTCAATGATGATCTGACGCAGCGGGAGATCGGCATCGCTGGCGGCGGCGGTGTCCGCGAGGGTTTGCAGGGACTCCAGGCGCTGATTGACGAGGGTCTGGAGTTCAGGCAGGAGGCGCTGCTGGGTGGGATTATCAGCTGTGAGGCGAACGAGCTTTTCCATGAGCACGCGGGTCTGTGCGCCGACCCCCTTCAAGGGTTCAAGAAGACCAGCCTGGCGGGTCATGGCGTAGCCGCGGGTGGAAGATTCAGCTTCCGTGATGACCGAACGAAGTTTGAGGTATTCACCAATGACCTGGTCGGTGTGCGCCACAAGCTCGCTGCCTTCTTCTGCCAGCCGTCCGCTGCGGATCACCGTACCCATGACCAACAGAAGAAGGAGGGTGGTGAAAATCAGAAAAAGGCCGTGCCAGGAACGAAGCATAAAAAGGGGTAGGCGGGTTTAATGACAGCGCCTTGTCATACTATCCGCACCCCTGCCTGGCTGGAAACAGTGTCTCCGCAAGACAGGGGTGCAAACCATGGATAGCGGTCAGTTGTTGACAGCGTCTTTCACGTCTTCCCTGGCCTCTTTGGCGGCGTCCTCGATGTCTTCGACAGCATCACGAACCTTTTCGTTAGGCCGGGCGTCGAGACCGTCTTTGATCCTGTCTTCAACTTTTTCACCGACGGTGTCATGCTTTTCTATGACGATGGGTTTCTCCTTGCAGCTGACCAGGGTGAGGGTGAGCCCGAAAAGCAGGGCAAGCGTGGCAGCGAAGGCGGTCTGGATCTTTTGTTGGGTAGCGTTCATGGTATGAATGGATGGTTATCGGATGGGTGGAGGAGACGGTTAGTTAATGAGGGCAAGCACCCCGGTGAGGACGAGATAGATGCCCACGACGTAGTTCAGCAGGTGGGGAAAGATGAGCACGCAGAGCCCTGCGATGATGGACATGATGGGTGTAATGTGGACATTCATGAGAGGAGGGTATCGGGGATTCAGAGGGGGTTAACGACCAGACTGAACGCGTGCAGCCTCTTGCTCGATGGTGTTCCCGACTTTCTGGACGTCGCGGCCAAAACCGCGGGTGGTGTTGCAGCTGCTGAGGAAAGACATGGTCAAAATGAACATGCCAAAAACGAAGATGAAGTAGCCGAGGTTCCGGGCGGTGTTTTCTTCACCACCTGCATTGAAGACGGGATTGGGGGTATTGGAGGTGTTCATGGCGGAAGCAGTTTTAATGGGTTGCTGAGTGTGTTTAGTGCACGCGGCTTGCCAAAGTAATAAACTCCCCTTTAAACCGTTGAATTTCAGTCTCTTAGGCAGAGAAACCGACCTTTGTAAAACTGACTGTTCGGGCAATACGCACGAATTTTTAGAAGCCTGATATTGCTTTTTGCAATATTCAATGCTTGCCGTGCCGAGACCGAAATGCCTGTTCTGCAATGATAACCGAGAAACAGGTTCACTTCACCGAGCTGATGACGCGGTCTATGAAGTAGAGCTTTTTGAGCACCTGCCCGCCGCAGACGAAGGGGTAGGCATCTGGCTGGCCCATGCTGCGGGTGAGTTCATTGACGAGGGTGGTGAGAGCCACCCAGCGGCTGATGCGGTCACAAAATGCCTGCATTTCCGGAGTGGGGGTCTGGCCTTCCTCACAGAGCAGAGCCGCATCAATCTTCGGCTGAACGATATTGCTCTGGCATTGAGCGGCCTCGGCAGTCTCCAGGGTATCGCGCATGTGGAGCCAGTGGGCCCAGGTTTCAGCCCAGTCTTCCCAGGGATGGGAGGCGGCATAAGCGCTGATGTGATTTTCCTCCCAGCCGGGGGGAGGACCCTGGGTGTAGTTGTTCTGGAGGGCGGCTGCATAGTCGGAGCTTTCATCCCCAAAAAGGGCGCGGTATTCTTCAATCCAGGGGGTGCCACGGATCAGAATTTCCCAATAATAATGGCCGGACTCATGGCGGAAGTGACCGAGAAGGGAGCGGTAGGGCTCACGCATTTCCAAGCGGGTTTTTTCCCGCAACGCATCGTCGGCTTCCTCGACATTCAGGGTGATGACGCCATTGACATGGCCGGTGAGCACGGCTGGCTGGCCGGGGAGGTTTTGCAGGAAATCAAAGGTCATGGGCAGCACAGGCTGCACGGGGGCATTCGGGCCCCAAAGACCTAGATCCAGCAGTGTAAAAAGCAGCCGGCGCTTGGCCGTTTCCAGGCGGATCCAGCGTTCGGAATTTCCAGTCAGTGAGAGGTCGGGGATGACCCGGGTGGTGACACAGGAAGGGCAGAGGGCGGCGGGATCCGTATCAGCGGGAAGGAGCCAGTTGCAGCCGCAGGTGTGGAGATTGCCACAGAACCGGTACAATGGAGGCGCGGGGGCCTTCGGGGCACGGCGGAAGAGGCTGCGCTTCTGAGGGGCGGGAACAAGTGCCTGCTGAAGTACACCTTCTTCACCGGTCATGTCCAACTCGCGCATGTCCCGGGACACGGGGTCAAAACCGACAGCACGTCCGCAGGAAATGCAGACGCTGTTGTTAAAGAAGACTGGCTGGCCGCAGATGCAAAGGTAGGTCCTCATGACTTGAAAAACAGGGGTGAAGCAGAATGGTTCCGGAGTGGTGGAGCACAGGTGTGATGAAGGGCAGATCCAGGTGGCAGCGATCTCTTTTCATTCCGCAGGCAGGTCCGTCTTTTCCAGATGAAAAGCGTCCTGAAAACGTTCGCGTGCGCTTTCTGTGGTACTGACGACCCAGGAGGCCCCGGTATCGGTTGTTGCCTCCACCCTGCGCGCACCCCAGCGGGCCAGGAGGATTTTCAATTCCGGAAAGCGATGACGCAGGCGTTTGCAGAGAAGCTGGGCGGTGCTGCTGACGCCGGGAGGCATGGCGCTGATGCAAACCATGTCGGGCTTAAGCTCCTCCACCTGGGCGATGACTTCTGAGACGAGGGCGGAGTTTGGAATGGACTCCCACTGAACGCCGCTGGGCGCCAGGGTCTGAGAGAGCCAGCGCAGGGCAATGGCATCTGCGGCCGTATCAAAACTTCGGCAGAGAACCAGAGGCCGCTTTGCTACAAACGACGGGGCAAGGCTCTCATCCATGATGGAATCTGAGGAAAGGGTTGCGAGGGTATCCAGAATCTCCTTGGACTCCTCTTTGGTAAGGCGTCCGGCCAGCATTTCACGGCGGGCATGAACCGCAGCGGGCAACAGGACGGTATCCACGGTTTTTTCCTGGCCGATGTCTTTGGCGGATTCGCGGACGAACTGCTCAGCCTCTTCAATATCCCCGACGAGGAGCCGCTGATAAACCAGCAGGGCGGGCTGGACCTCTGATTTTTCACCCATGAGGATTTCGATGAAACGGAGTTCTGGGATGTATTTGGCAAAGACGACGAGGCAGACGGTCAATGGAGTGGCGAGAAGCAGGCCCACCGGACCCCAGACCCATGTCCAGAAAACGATGGCAACCAGCAGGGACAAGTCGGAAACACCCGCACTCTGACCATAAAGCATGGGCTCCAGAATCATGTTGGTGAGCAATTCCAAACTGGTAATCAAAGTGAGGACCAGGAGGGGCTGGGTCCACCCGTCAAAGACGGCAAGACTGAGAGCGAGGGGGAGAATGGCGGCAATCCAGGGACCAATGTAAGGCACAAAACGCAGAATGGCAGCCATGGCGCCCCAAAGGATCATATACGGAAGTCCGATGGCCCAGAAGCCTAATGCGAGCAGGAGGCCATACACGCTGTTGATGAGCGTCTGCATGAGCAGATAACGGCTGACACGGGAGGCGGCTTCATCCAGGGCGCGGGTGGTGGTGGTGAGGCGGCTGTAACCGACAAGATGGATGACGCGGTTGCGAACATCCTGCTGGCGCAGCAGCATGAAGATGACAAAGACGATGACCACTGCGGCTATGCCGAGGCTGTCCGCGATGTAGCCGACTGCGGACATGGCACCTTCCTCCAGGCGGCTGGTCGATTTTTCGATGAGGACAGGAGTTTCTTCCTTCTCCACACCAAAAGCTTCACGCTCCTGGCTGGCTGGGGCGTTGGAGATCTCAGTCACGAGGCTCTGCAGCCGCTCCAGCACACCGCCCTCCCCCACCTGACGGAAGGCGAGCATGCGCTGATGCATGGTATTGCGATAGCCAGGCAGGTCTTTGGCCAGCTCATGAAGCTGCACACCGAGCCCCCAAATGAGAGCGCCCAGAACTGAAAAGGATAGGATGGTGACCGTGACGACGGCCAGGCTGCGGGTGAAGTGGAGCTTGTGGTTGAAAAAGGAGACGACAGGCTTCAGCAAAAAGGCGAACAGCGCCGCCAATGCCAGAGGGATGAAAAACTCCCTGCCCATGGACAGCATCGCCACGGTGAGAAACACCGTGGCGAGCCGGATAAGCGGAGCCAGCTGAAGTTGCAGGGCTTCCATAGATGGGTTCCGCCGGTCTTGGTTGTTGGGGGGAAATCTGCGTTGTTATTTACTTAACGGCGGCTGCTGGCCATCAGGCCAAACAGAAGACCGACACCGATGGCAATGCCTAGGCATTCATAGGGACGCTTGTGGATGAGAGTATCCAGGTCCGAGGCTTTGCTGCGGAGCTGGCGCTCGATGTCCTGGCTGGCTTCCCCGGCATAGTCTGCGATGCCGGCGAGGCGTTCTTTGACCTGGCCGGTGTAAGCCTGGGAATCTTTGCCGATGCTGTCCAGAATGCCTTTGGCCTCATGCGAGATGGTGCGCAGGCTGTGATGGATGCGATCTGTGGTGTTCAGAGGTTTGCGTTTAAAGAGGAGGCTCATGAGAAAATGTGTTTAAGGGTTAACGATGACCAGGGCGATCAAAGAGGTTTGCGGCCCTGGATGACGCGCAGCAGGATGACCACGATGGCGATCACCAGCAGGATGTGAATGAAACCACTGAGGGTGTAGCTGGTCACAAGACCCAGCAGCCAGAGGATAAGAAGAATGACGGCGATGGTGTATAACATATGGGTGTCAGGTTTGAGGTTGGTTCAGATGGGAAAAGGAAAGTGACGATTAGCGGCGCATGAAAAGACCGAGAAGAACACCGCCGAGGGCCGCATAGCCCAGAGCGCGCATGGGGTTCTGGACCGTGTAATCGCGGACCTGTTCCAGGTTGTTATTGGCATCCTGGACCACTTTATGGGCGGCGGTGTCAATGCGGGTGCGGGCCTCCTCGCGGAGGGTGTTCAAGTCCTGTTTCACGGCGTCGCCAAGAGCGCGAAAGTCGTTGGCAGTGTCGTGAAGGACTTCGTTGGTGCGTGGTGTCGGTGTCATAAGGAATGGAATCAAGGTTTGAGATAAAAACTGGCCAGGAAGGTTGTGATCGCGATGGCAGCAACCACCCCGGCAAGAACTGCGGCGTTACCTGCCAACCCGGTGAGGATTGCAATCATCGCCAAGGCCGCGACGGCTGCAGAGGCCACACGAAGCTGCGAGTAGCCGTGGTTTGGGTTCGTGTTTATCATGGGAGTCATTGGGTTGCGGGTTCCTCTATCGCACAGGGGATGCCAAGGCAGGCATCCTCAGACGAATGCGTTGATAACCAACAAACTAACACGTAAAGCAAACCTCCTACAGGAGATGCAAAACCATCACTTCATGCAATTAACCCGACTATTTAATTGCACATTGCAACACGCCATGGATGTCTTGGAGATGTTACGGCTACAGTCAGCAGCCACCGGGGCGCATAGGGTCAGGATATGACAAACCCGCTGCCAACTCTCACTGCTCGGATTCCGCTACCGTCACGCTGATGACTTCCTCAATGGTGGTATTCCCGTCGAGCACCTTGCGCACGCCGTATTCACGCATGGGCCGGTAACCGTCTTTGTAGGCCTGTACCATGAGCTGTGAGCTGCTGGCCTTGTGGGTGATCAGCTCTCCCATCGCCGGCGTCAGCCGCACGAGTTCATAGATGGACATACGGCCTTTATACCCGGTATGACGACAGGCTTCGCAGCCGCCTTCTTTGGCACGGTAAACCTGCGTGCGAATGGGACCGGTGTATTTCAGCTCGCGCAGCTTCATCTCAGCATCTGGCTCAGGCTCGCGGCAAACGGTGCACAAAAGCCGCACCAGGCGCTGGGCAATGAAGGCCCGCACGGACGTGGCCACCAGGAACGGCTCCACACCCATGTCCACCAGACGCATGATGCCGCCGATGGCGTTATTGGTGTGCAGCGTGCTGAACACCAAATGCCCCGTCAGGGCGGCACGGATGGCGATTTCCGCCGTCTCCAGGTCGCGCATTTCCCCCACCATGACCACGTTGGGGTCACCACGCAGAATGCTGCGCAGGCCGGTGGCAAAAGTCAGCTCAATCTCAGGCCTCACGGCGATCTGCACCACGCCCGGCAGCTTGTTTTCAACCGGGTCTTCAATAGTCACGATGCGCCGGTGCTCCGTATTGAGCTGGCTCAGGAAAGTGTAAAGTGTCGTGGACTTGCCGGACCCCGTGGGACCTGTCACCAGGATGATACCGTTGGGTTTCTTGAGCAGCACTTCAATTTCACCCCGCAGGTCCGTCTCGATCCGCAACTTGTCCAGGTTGAACTTTTCCTGGCCTAACAAACGAAGCGAAATGCTCTCCCCTTCCACGCTCGGGATCGTCGCCACACGCACGTCAATGAGCTGTCCGGCGATCTGCAAACTGATGCGTCCGTCCTGCGGCAGGCGGCGCTCGGCGATGTCCAGCTTGGCCATCACCTTCAGACGTGCGATCACGGACTGCTGGAGCTGCTTGATGTTCTCTGGTACCGGCACCTCACGCAGGCGGCCGTCAATGCGGTAGCGCATGCGCAGCTTTTCTTCCATCGGCTCCACGTGAATGTCCGTGGCCTGCTGCTCCAGCGCCTCACGGATGACCGTGTTCACAAACTTCACCACGGAGGCCTCTTCATCATCCGCGTCAATGATGTTGGCCTCATCCCGCTGCTCCAGGTCAGAGCCGTCCACGTCGCGGCCTTTGAGAATTTCTTCAAATGTGTCCGCCCCCACCCCGTAAAAGTCACGCATCGCATTCAGCAGCCTTTTACGCGGGGCGATCTGCCAGCGCACGGGCGCGTCCACCTCGCGGGCCACGGCCTGCCGGCCGATGAGGTCAAAGGGATCATAGGCGGCCACGATGAGCTTCTTGCTCCCCGTGTCCTCGTTTTCCTCGATCTTCAAGGGCAGCAGACGGTGCTTCAAAGCTACACGCGGAGGCAGCAGGCGCTTCATTTCAGGCGCATCCGCGCTGTCTGGCAGAGGTACGGAGACGTAGCCCAGGCCCACCCGCGCGGCCAACTGGGAAAGAAAGGATTCTTCATCCAGCGCCCCGGTATCCAGGAGCTGGTTGATGACGGAGGAGCTGGGGGTGGCGACAGGCAGCGGGATGCCGGATCCGCCGGAGGCCTCAAGACACTGCACCAGGGCTTGGCGAATATTTTTCATCAGTCGTTGGCGGGAGCCTGGCCGTGGGTTGCGACAGGAAAGAGACTGGCGTCAATCACCGCTGCCTCTTCAGAAGTGATCATTGGAGCCGCCAGACTGCCTTCATCCGGCGCATACCCGTATTTTTCCAGCAGCTCGATCAGGTAGGCCGTTGCCGCATTCTGCGTGTTAAAAGCCGCGCTCGCATTGCCTGTCAGGTCCTCCCGCAGGGTGGCCGTGATCAAAGCGCTGCCAACGACGCCAAAAGAACCGTCCGGGGCCGGGCCGGTCAGGGATTCATCATCCGCCGTCATCAGCCGTCCGGTCAAAATTTCCGCCACCCGCCAGGACCGATCAGAGCCCTCAGAACGCAGCAGGAGCGACCGGTTCATTGGTCCGGAGGCGGTGTAAAAGGACTGCGAACTGGCCGTCACCGCCCCGGCAGCGAAGACCGCCTTGCGCACGCTGGCATTTGCCGCCACGAAGTATTTTCCGCTGCTCTCCGCCACGGCATAAAAGCGCCCGCCTTCTTCTGTCGTCAGGACAATGGTGGCCGCACCGCCCTGGGCCGGCACCACGATGTATCCGCCTGTGTAAAAACTGAAATTGACCGACTCCTCCTCCGGCGTGAAACCCAGCTCATAAATCAGCCATTGTGCGGAAACACCTGCGGCCCCGCCCAGCCAGAGCAGGGCTGCGCATAAGAGAGTATGTAAACGATAGGTGGACAACATGCGGGCGGTTTTCTAGCCGAGATGGACAGCGTTGTCGAGCAAGGCGTTGAATCTGAGGTTCATCGTTGGGCCACAATCAGATGATTATTGAAAGGCGTCCCCCCCCAGAGTGGCGAAATCTTCACCTGCAAGCCTGCCGCCGAAAGCACCTCATTGAACTGCTGCGCATCCGGATACGCCGTCGGCGCATCTTTCATCCAGAAGGTGAATTTGGCGATGTAATCGCCCAGCACCGTGATCTTATACCGCCCAGAGCTGTCCCGCAGGCAGGTGCGGATGACCAGCTTTCCCCCGGGGGCCACCCGTGCCGCCGCCGCCGTCAGCAGCGCATTCTGCTCATCCGGCGTGAAAAACTGCAAAATGTCCAAAATCACCACATGCCCGTCAAAGTCCGGCAGGCCCGTACGCGCATCGCCGGCAGAAAAAGCCAGCCCCTGATGCCCTGACTTCACCACCATTTCCTCAGCGCTGGTGATCTTGCGCTTGTCATAGTCAAATCCCGTGATCGGTGCCGTATGTCCGCAGGTGCGCAGGTAATGCGCCAGCAGGCCGATGCCGCAGCCGATGTCCAGCACTGGCAGGTCGCTCTGACCGATCTCCCGTACCACCGCCTGGTAAACCGGATCGCTGGCCAGTTTGGAACGGGTGTAAAAGAAGTCCCAGCGTCTGTCACAGAGCGCGGCGATGTTTTCAAGTTGGGCCAGGGTGGGCGTCATGCGGTCTCGTTGCGTAGGGGGTTGCCGCCACGGCCCAGCCGCAGCAGCAAAAGGGGCAGCCGCCAGCCAAAACCGATCAGCAGCCTTGCATGCATCCACGTTAGCACACTGTTGTCACGAAAATAGCGAAACTGGGAAACGCCTCCCTCTTCCTTGGTCAGGTAACGCACCGTCGTCGGCACCCTCAGCATCGGAACGCCCTGCCAGGCCAGCCGCACGGCAATTTCCGTATCATAGTCGAAACGCCGCGCACAGAGCGTGCCGCGAAAGGCTTTCAGCAGCTTCGCCACCGGATACAGCCGCATGCCGAAAAGGGTGTCCGGGATGCCCCAGTTCAGCGTCTCCAAGTTGGCCCACATATTGGAAATCTTGCGGCCCTGCACCCTCAGTTGCGGTGCTTCCGGGCCAAAGACAGGTGTCCCCATCATCACCGCCTCCGGGTACTTTTCCGCCAGCGCCAGGAAGCGCGGGATGTCCTGTGCGGGGTGCTGCCCGTCAGCGTCTATTGTCAGCACATGCGTGTAGCCAGCCTCATGCGCCAGTTTCGTCCCATGCAGTACCGCCGCCCCTTTGCCCTGGTTTTTTTCCAGTGTGATCACCTTCAGGCCTGGGGCCTTTTCCTTCAGGGGCTCCAACAACGCAGCACTGCCGTCCGTGCTGCCATCCATCACCACCCACACCTCCGGCCAGCGGCTCAACACATCCGCCACCGTCTGCGGCAGGATGCGCCCTGTATTGAAGCTGGGGATGAGGACAAGAATCTTCATGCCGCGTCGGGTTCCTCAGCCTTGAGATAGTGTTGCCGCAGTTCATCCAGGAAAGCCTGGGCACCCACTGTCTCGTCATAGTGCAGCGGCTCACCGGCTGTCATGGTGATGCGTATCTTCTCTGTCGGCAGCCGCCAAAGGGGCCAGCCTTTGCTCAGGTAACGGCTGTTGGTCTGCACCGACACCGGCCACACCGGCACCGCCGCATTTTTCGCCACCAGGGCAAGTCCGCCCTGAAAAGGGTTCATCTGTCCGTTCTCCGCCCGCGTGCGTGTCCCTTCCGGGAAGAACAGCAGGCGTCCGCCTCCCTTCAGGGTATCAATACACTGTCGCAGCATTTTATGGATAGGTTCGTTGGGGATGAAGCCTGCGGCTGTGGCCCCCCCGAACAAAATCGGATTGCACATCAGGGATGCTTTCAACACGCAAGCCATGTGGTCAACCTCGGCCAGCACAAACACTGCATCCCACAGCGCCGGATGATTGGGTGCCACGATCATCCCCCCCTGATGCTCCCGCAGCTTCTCAAACCCCACATACCGGCACTCCACGATGTCAAACATCCTCAGCACCCCCACAAAACCCCGGAATGCCAGCCTCAGACTCCCCTGCCCGATCCCCCTCGCCCGCTCCTCCTCAAAGAACACCGGCAGCAGCACACATAGCAGCAAAAATCCCGCCCCCCCGACCACCCAATAGAGCAGGCTGGTCACCCAGGCACAGATCAGTCGTAGTCGGTTCAACATGCAGCGGAAAAAATCCATATCACAAAGCCCCGGCGGCAGAGCGGTACGACGGGGGTAAATTTTCAAGAGTAGCACGAGGCTTAAGCATGCGGTAAGAAGGGGGCCGATTATGTTGCAGCCCGCCCCGCTTGTCCAAGCCCTTTCCTCACTCCCTCACGGTCCGGCCTTCCGTTTTATTGATGAGATCATCTCCATGGACCCCGGCGTTTCCGCCACCGCCCGCTGGACACTCAAGGGCGATGAGGCCTTTCTCGAAGGCCATTTTCCCGGCCGGCCCCTCCTGCCCGGCGTCATCATGATCGAGTCCCTGGCCCAGCTCGGCGGCATCCTCGCCCAGAGCGACCGGGGTGAAAACCCCCTCAAAAACGTCCGTCTCACCGCCGTCCGCCAGTTCAAGATCCTCGGCAGCATCCCTCCCGGCGAGACCCTCACCATCAGCGCCAAACGGGATGCCGTCATGCCCGGCCTCGTCCAGGTCAGCGGTGAAATCCTTACCTCCACCGGGACCCGCCTCGCCACTGGCAGCATCATCCTCAGCGGCGAAGAATAAAATCCGTCCTCAGTATCAAAAGCCATTTCCACCTTCCCGAATATTATTATCAACTATATTCCATTGTCCTGTGCCCTCAGATCTCTGAAAACTGAACACCGCATCCCGAACACCGATTCCATGGAAGATCCTGCAATCCCTGCACAATCTTCCTCTGCCGCGCGTTACCCATCATCGACCCCTAAGCCATGCCGCGCCTGACCGCCATTCTCGCCCTCGCCCTGCCAGCAACGCTTGCCGCAGCCGCACCGGATTTTCAGCGTGACGTCCGTCCCATTCTTTCCAACCACTGCTACCACTGCCACGGCCCGGATGAGCAGTCCCGTAAAGGCAAGCTCCGCCTCGACATCCGCGAGGACGCCCTCAAAGCCGGCAGATCAGGCGAAGTCGCCATCGTCCCCGGCCAGGCCGACACCAGCGAAATCATCCGCCGCATCCTCAGCCATGATCAGGACGAGATCATGCCGCCGCCCGAGGCCAAAAAACCCATCACCGACGCCCAAAAGGACATCCTGAAACGCTGGGTCGCCGCCGGGGCCGAATATGCCCCTCACTGGGCCTTTGCCAAACCCGTCGCCGCCCCTGTCCCCTCCGGCATTCATCCAATAGACCACTTCATCCTGGATAAACTGCAGTCCGTCGGCCTCACCCCCGCCCCTCCTGCCTCCCCGGAAGCCCTCATCCGCCGCGTCTCACTCGACCTCACCGGCCTTCCCCCCACCCCCGAAGAAGTCCAATCCTTCGTCCGCGAGCAATCCGAGAATTCGTCATTCGAAATTCGTCATTCGTCATTCCTCTCCCTGGTGGACCGCCTCCTCGCCTCTCCTGCTTATGGCGAGCGCTGGGCACGCCGCTGGCTGGACCTTGCCCGGTATGCCGATACCAACGGGTATGAAAAAGACCGCGAGCGCAGCATCTGGCCCTATCGCGACTGGGTCATTAAGGCGCTTAACAACGACATGCCCTTTGACCAGTTCAGCATCGAGCAGCTCGCCGGTGACATGCTTCCCAGGGCCACGCTGGACCAGCGCATCGCCACCGGTTTTCATCGCAATACGATGCTCAACGAAGAAGGTGGCATTGATCCCCTGGAATTCCGTTTCCATGCCATGACGGACCGCGTCGCCACCACCGGTGCCACCTGGCTGGGCCTAACCATGCAGTGCACCCAGTGCCACACGCATAAATTCGACCCCATCACCCATACCGAATATTATGGAATGATGGCCTTCCTCAACAATGCGGACGAGCCCGACCTGGACCTTCCCGATCCCAAGCTCGCCGCGCAGCAAAAGGCCAACCTCACCCGCGCCGCCAATTTCCTCAAACGGCTCCCCGCCAAATGGCCCAAGGCCACACCGGAAAACAACGCCGAAACCGCCTTCGCCAAATGGCTGGAAACCGAACGCGCCCGCTCCGTCGCCTGGGAAACGCTAAAACCTCAAAAAGCCACGTCCAATCTCCCACTGCTCACCATCCAGCCCGATGGCTCCGTTCTTGGCTCGGGCGATATCACCAAAACCGATACCTACGACCTCACCCTCGCCCCCTCGGCACAGCCCGTCTCCGCTATCCGCCTGGAAGCGCTCCCTCACGACAGCCTGCCCGCCCACGGTCCTGGCATGTGCAATTATGAAGGGCCCAAGGGCGACTTTTTCATGGGCGAGTTCCAAGTCCTGGTGAATGACCAGCCCGTCAAAATCACCTCCGCCACCGAGAGCTATTCCAAGAACAATTTCGGCAAAAATCCTGCCACCGCCATGCTCGCCACTGATGGCGATCCGCAGACCGGCTGGAGCTGCGCCGCCCGCTATGGCGAGCGTCACGAAGCCGTCTTTGTCCTGGCCGAGCCCATCCCCGCAGGCGCGCAGATTCATATCCGGATGTTCTTTGGCCGCCATTACGCCTGCCCCTTGGGCCACTTCCGCCTGTCCGCCTCATCCGATGCCAAAGCCATCGCCCGCGACATGGACAACAACCTCATCGCGCTGCTGCTAAAACCTGAGCTGAACGAGTCCGAAAAACAGCCTTTGTGGGAGCATTTCCTTCTCACCGCGCCAGAGCTGGCCGCGCATTCAAAAACCGTCCATCAGCTCCGTACCCCGCCTGCCATGCCCACCACCCTGGTCATGCGTGAGCGCCCCGCCGATCACACCCGCCCCACCTTCCGCCATCATCGTGGCGAGTTCACCCAGCCGAAAGAAGCCGTGGAACCCGTCACCCTTTCCGTCCTGCATCCCTTCCCGGAAAAAGCACCCAAGACCCGGCTCGAGTTTGCCCGCTGGCTCATGTCCCCGGAAAATCCCCTCACCGCCCGTGTCATCGTCAACCGCCAGTGGGCCACCTTCTTTGGCAAAGGCCTGGTCAAAACCGTGGACGACTTCGGCTACCAAGGCTCGCTTCCTTCTCATCCCGAGCTGCTCGATTATCTTGCCGTGGAGTTTGTCAGGCAGGGCTGGTCCATGAAGAAGCTGCATCGTCTCATCGTCACCAGCGCCGTTTATCGCCAGAGTGTTCAGTCTTCAGATTCCAGTGTTCAGAAGGATCCCGAAAACGAACTCTATTCGCATTTTCCCCGCGTCCGACTGGAAGCCGAAATCATCCGTGACTCCATGCTCAAGGCCGCCGGATTGTTGAATCCCAAGTTAGGCGGCCCCAGCGTCTATCCACCCCAGCCCGACAGCGTCACCGAGGTCGCCTATGGCAAATTCCAGTGGACACCGAGCACCGGCGAAGACCGCTACCGCCGCAGTCTGTATACCTTCAGCAAGCGCACCGCCCCCTTCGCCCTTTACACTACCTTTGACGCCCCCACTGGCGAGTCCTGCCTGGTCAAACGCGAGTCCTCCAACTCCGCCCTCCAGGCCCTCACCATCATGAACGACGTCATCTTCACCGAAGGTGCCCAGGCCCTTGGTGCCCTCCTCGCCAAAGCCGGCGCCGATGATGAAACTACCATCCGCCAGCTTTACCTCCGCATCCTCTCCCGCCTCCCCGATGCCGAGGAAATCCAGCTTATGCAGACCTTCCTCACCCAGCAGCGCGCCCGCCTTAAATCCGGCGACCTCAACGCCCAGCAAATCACCAACGTCAAAGACGACAAGGCCCTTGCCGCCGCCCCCTGGACCCTCGCCTCCCGCGCCCTCTTCAACACCGACGAGTTCATCACCAAAAATTAAAGAGAAGAGTCTTTTTCCCCTTCTTCTGGAGCTCTGAATACTGAAAACCGAACACTGAAAACCGGCCATGTCCCCCACCTTTTACTCCCGCCGTCACTTCCTGCGCGACTGCACTTACGGTCTGGGCAAGGTGGCCGCCGCCGGTCTGCTCACTGATTCCCTGGCCCACGCCAGCGCTACGAATCCCCTCCAGGCCCGTGGCCCGCACTACGCGCCCAAGGCCAAGCGCGTCATTCATCTCTTCATGGCCGGTGCCCCCAGCCAGTTGGAGACCTTTGACCCCAAGCCTATGCTCACCAAGTATGAGGGCCGCCCTATCCCGCCGGAGATCATCGGCGGCCAGCGGTATGCCTTCATCCGCCCGGACGCCGCCGCCCTCGGCCCGCGCTTCAAATTTGCCCAGCATGGCCAGAGCGGAGCCTGGATCTCCGAAGTCATGCCCCACCTCGCCAAGGTCGCCGATGACCTTTGCATCGTCCGCTCGGTCAAGACGGACCAGTTTAATCACGCCCCCGCACAGCTCTTTTTCCAGACCGGTTTCGGCCAGCCCGGCCG
The DNA here is from genome assembly GCF_039655865.1 of Prosthecobacter sp. SYSU 5D2. Classification (NCBI taxonomy): domain Bacteria; kingdom Pseudomonadati; phylum Verrucomicrobiota; class Verrucomicrobiia; order Verrucomicrobiales; family Verrucomicrobiaceae; genus Prosthecobacter; species Prosthecobacter sp. SYSU 5D2. The sequence goes on from NZ_JBBYXL010000007.1 coordinate 94,003, forward strand.
CCCCTGCATCGGCTCCTGGGCGCTTTATGGCCTCGGCTCCGAAACGCAAAACCTGCCCGCCTTTGTCGTCATGTCCACCGGCTCCGGCCTCAGCGGCGGCACCGCCCTGATGTCCAGCGGCTTCCTGCCCACCATCTATAATGGCGTCCGCTTCCGCAACAGCGGCGATCCCATCCTGAATGTCTCCAGCCCCGCCGGCATTGATGCCCACGCCCAGCGCGATACCCTGGACCTCGTTAGCGCCCTCAACCAAAAGCGCCTCGGTGTCGTCGGCGACCCCGAGATCGCCACCCGCATCGCCTCTTATGAAATGGCCTTCCGCATGCAGACCAGCGCGCCGGAGCTCACCGACCTCCGCAGCGAAAGCAAGGAAACCCTGGAGATGTACGGCTGCAATCCTGACAAGCCCGACTTCGCCCGCGCCTGCCTGCTCGCCCGCCGCATGATCGAGCGCGGCGTCCGTTTCATCAACATCTACCACGAAGGCTGGGACGCCCATTCCAACGTCGAAGGCAACGTCACCAAAAACTGCAAAGAGACCGACCAGGCCAGTGCCGCGCTGGTCAAGGATCTCAAACAACGCGGCCTCCTGGATGACACCCTCGTCGTCTGGGGCGGCGAATTTGGCCGCACGCCGATGGTGGAGACCAATCCCGCGTTAGGCCGCGCCCTCGGCCGCGACCACCACCCGCAAGCCTTCACCATTTGGATGGCCGGCGGCGGTGTGAAAGGCGGTCAGACCATCGGCGCCACCGACGAGCTCGGCTTCAACGTCGTCGAAGACCCCGTCCACGTCCACGACGTGCAGGCCACCATGCTTCATCTCATGGGCTTCGACCACGAACGCCTCACCTTCCATGCCCAAGGCCGCGACTACCGCCTCACCGACGTCCACGGCCACGTAGTGAAAAAGATCCTCGCCTAAAGTAGTTCAGTTGGGCCTCAACTGATTTTCCCCGCGAGTCCCTTTCATCTCCCACAATGCTCCGCTCCTTCATTCTTCTCTCCACCCTCACGCTGCCCGCTGCCGCAGCCGTGGACTTCGTGGCGGACATCCAGCCCATTTTTGAAGAACGCTGCTACAGCTGCCACGGTGGCAGCAAGCAGGAGGCCGCCTTCCGGCTGGACCACAAACCCAGCGCGCTCAAAGGCGGCGACTTCGGTACTGCCATCAAACCAGGCCACAGTTCCGATTCCATCCTCGTCCATGCCATCGAAGGCAGGGACCCGAAAATGAGAATGCCCCGCAAGGGCGACCCGCTTTCCGCTGAAGAAATCACCAAGATCAAAGCCTGGATCGATGCCGGTGCCGAGTGGCCGGACAGCGCCAGCGTGATGCTTGAAACCAACATCAACCACTGGGCCTTCAAGGCTCCGGTCAAACCTCCGCTTCCTGCCGAGGCGCATCCCGTGGACGCCTTCATCCAGCAGCGCCTGGCCAATGAAGGTCTCAAACCCGCTCCTGAAGCCGCGCCTGAAACGCTCATTCGTCGCCTTTATCTCGACCTCGTCGGCCTGCCGCCCACACCCGAAGAAGTGGCGGCTTTTGTCCGGGATTTCAAAGCCACTCCCAAAGCCTATGAAAGCCTGGTGGAAAAGCTGCTGGCCAGCCCGCACTATGGCGAACGCTGGGGCCGTCACTGGCTGGATGCCGCGCGGTATGCGGACAGCAACGGTTACGAAAAGGACCCCATGCGCCACATCTGGTTTTATCGCGACTGGGTCATCAACGCCTTCAATCGCGACCTGCCGTACGACCAGTTCATCATCGAGCAGCTTGCCGGTGACCAGTTGCCCAAAGCCACCCAGGACCAGATCGTCGCCACAGGATTTCTGCGCAATTCGATGATCAATGAAGAAGGTGGCGTGGACCCGGAGCAGTTCCGCATGGAGGCCATGTTCGACCGCATGGACACCATCGGCAAAAGCATCCTCGGCCTCACCATCGGCTGCACCCAGTGCCATAACCACAAGTATGACCCCATCAGCCAGGAGGAATACTTTCAGATGTTCGCCTTCCTCAACAACGACAACGAGCCGTGGCGCGTCGTTTATACCAGCAGCGAGCAGATGCAGCGCGCGAAGATCCTGCAAAGAATCCAGGAGCTGGAAGACAAGCTCAAACACGAAACCCCCGACTGGCCGCAGCGCCTGAAAAATTGGGCCGCCAGCCTCAAGGGCAACCAGCCGAAATGGACCACCCTCCAGTTTGAAGACGATCCTTCCGGCGGCGAAAAAGCCATCCGCCAAAAAGACGGCAGCATCCTGGCCCAAGGCTACGCCCCCACCAAGTCCCACGTCAAATTTGTAGTGAAACTGCAGAAGGACACCCCGAAAAAAATCACCGCCTTCCGTCTAGAACTTCTCAACGATCCGAACCTTCCCGCTTATGGACCGGGCCGCTCTATCCAGGGCCTGGCCGCTCTCACGGAGTTCACCGCCGAGGTCAAAACCGGTGACAAGCTCACCCCATTAAAATTCATCAAAGCCACCGCCGATCATGGCGAGCCTGAGAACACCCCGCTGGCCGAGTATGCTCGCGACAAGGACACGGATAAAGACAAGCGCGTCACTGGCCCGGTCACCTATGCCATTGATGGCGATGCGAAAACCGCCTGGGGCATCAATGCCGGCCCGGGCCGCCGCAATGTGCCTCGCAAGGCCGTTTTTGTTTTGGAAACGCCCCTGGAGCTTGCGGCTGATACGGAGCTGACCGTCGGCCTCAGCATGAAACATGGCGGCTGGAACAGTGACGACTTGCAGACCATGAACCTGGGCCGCTACCGTATCAGCGCCACCGATGCCCCGGATGCTGAAGCAGATCCTCTGCCAGCAAGTGTGCGAGCCTGGGTGGAGAAAGGCTCCCACCAGGGAGACGCGATGAATGCGGAGGAGGGCCTCCGCGCTCCGTTTGCCCACTTCCGCAGCACCATCGCTGAATGGAAACCCGTCAACGACGAGATCGAAGCCTTGTGGAAACAGCATCCCGAAGGCACCACCTCCCTCGTCCTGGATTCCCGCGAGGAACCGCGCATGACGCATCTGCTGAAACGCGGTGACTTCCTTAAACCCGGCGACCGCGTCACCACCGGGGTGCCGGCCATGCTGAACAATCCCCTGCCCAAGGATGCCGACGGCTCACGCCTGACATTAGCCAAATGGATGGTCTCCCGTGAATCCCCCACCACCGCGCGCGCCTGGGTGAACCGCGTCTGGCAGGCTTACTTTGGCACCGGCCTGGTGGAGACCCCGGAAGACTTTGGCATTCAGGGTAGCCTGCCCAGCCATCCTGAACTGCTGGACTGGCTGGCTGCCGAGTTCATGGACAAGGGCTGGTCTAACAAAGAGCTTCACCGCCTCCTCGTCACCAGCGCCACCTACCGCCAGGACAGCCGCATGACGCCAGCCCTTCTGGAAAAGGACCCTTACAACCGCCTGCTCGCACGCGGTCCGCGCTTCCGGGTGGAAGGCGAAGTGGTGCGCGACATCCAGCTCGCCGTCAGCGGCTTGTTGAACCCCCAGTTAGGCGGCCGGAGTGTGATGCCACCGGCTCCGCAGTATCTCTTTGAAAAGCCTGTCAGCTACGCACCCTTCCCCTGGAAGGTGGAAGGCGATGACCAGAAGTACCGCCGCAGTGTCTATGTCTTCCGCCGCCGCAGCACGCCCTTTCCTTTCCTGGGCACCTTTGATGTTCCTACCGGAGAAACCGCCTGCGTGAAGCGCTCCCGCAGCAACACGCCGCTGCAGGCGCTGATGACCCTGAACGAAACCCTCAGCATGGAAGCCGCCCAGCACCTGGCCCGGCGCATGGAGGAAGCCGGTGCCGGAGACGATGCCAAAGCCATCGCCCACGGCTTCAGCCTTTGTACCTCCCGCCAGCCAACAGACACCGAAGCCGATTTGCTGACAGGCCTGCTTCAGCGCCAGCGATCATCCAGAACTCCCGAAGACGCCCCGCCGATGGTGATCGTGGCCCGCGTGCTTCTGAACCTGGACGAGACCATCACGAAAGAGTAACGAAGCGACAGCGTAAAAATCAAGGAGCGGGACTTGCCAAGTCCCGATGTGCGGAGCCGCCCTGGAACACCCTCTTTAACACATTACCTGTTAGGCCGTCAGGCACCTTCAAAGAAGAGCGGTGATGCGCTCTGCGCTTTCACCGCACTCCAGGACGCTATCGCGACTCAAGCAACCACAACTTCGGCTTCTTCGGTTTCCGGGGAGCCATCGGATGGTGGCTGGGGGGTGAAGGTGGCCATGGAGAAGCGTTTCAGCAGGGAGCTGAGGGAGACGTAGAGGAAGCCTGAAAGGAAGAGGGCCAGAAAGGGCAGCGAGCCCCATTGCTCGCGCTCGACGGCGAGCCAGAACAGATGGCCAAAGTAACCCACGAGGGCCAGTTCGATCCACAAACAGAGCGACTTGCCGGCCTTATAACGGAAGGATTTTTTGGTGGCCTGAGCCTGGGCTTTGCTGTTGACCCCATACTTGGGGGTGCGGATGAAGTCGGACTCCTGACCGAGCAGCGCCTCAATGACGGCCTTGCCATTGTTGATGGACATCCCAATGCCGAGGGCCATGAAGAGAGGGATGTAAGGGATGGTTTTCAGCCAGCCCCAGCGGGTCTGAGCGCCCTGGGCGGTAAGGTAGAAGGCGATAACGGCGACGGTGGCAAAGAGGAAGACGGGCAGGTCCACAAAGAGGGCCTTCTGCCAGGAGTTGGAGGGCAGGAAATCCACCGGATAGAGCAGCACCAGGGTGCAGAGGGTGAGCAGGTTGGCGAAGTTGGCGGTGAGGTGGGCGGTGGCCTCCACCTTTTTCATGAAGGGCTCATTGCTGCGCCAAACTCGGCCGAGCACCTTCTTGCAGACCTGGACGGAGCCTTTGGTCCAGCGGTGCTGCTGGGATTTGAAGCCGTCCATGTCCGGGGGCAGCTCGGCAGGGACGATGACGTCATTGAGATAAATGAAGCGCCAGCCAAGCAACTGGGCGCGGTAGCTCAGGTCCAGGTCCTCGGTCAGGGTGTCGTGTTTCCAGCCGCCAGCCTCATCAATGACGCTGCGGCGCCAGAGCCCGGCGGTGCCGTTGAAATTGCAAAACTCTCCCTGCCGGCTGCGGGAGGTCTGCTCCATCATGAGGTGTCCGTCCAGCAGGATGCCCTGGAGGCGGGTGAGGAGGGAAAACTTCAAATTGCTATGACCCCAGCGCGCCTGGACGATGCCAACCTGGGGGTCGGTGAAGTAATGGATGGTCTGCTTCAGGTAGTCCGGGGCGGGCTGGAAGTCGGCATCGAAGATGCAGATGTATTCCCCCTTCACGGTGGCCATACCGGCATCCAGGGCACCGGCTTTGAAGCCTATACGGTTGACGCGGTGGCGGTATTCGACATCGAATCCCTGGCGGCTCAGGTTCTGGGCGTACTGCTCACAGGCCTGGGCGGTCTCATCGGTGGAATCATCCAGGAACTGGATCTGCAGCCGGTCTTTGGGATAGTCGAGAGCGGCGATGGAAGAAACGAGCTGCTCCATGACATCGGCCTCATTGAAAAGCGGCAGCTGGATGGTCACCGACGGCAGTTCGGCGAATTCCCGCAGGGGCTGCGGGCGGTTTTTCCGGTGCTTCCAGTAGGTGTACAGGACTTTGACCTTGTGCGCGCCAAAAGCGGACAATCCGACGGAAACAGTGATGTAGCTGGTTAACCAGAGAAGCTTTTCCCACTCGATCATAGGGAGTCCGGATGTCCGGGCGAACCAATCCCTGCCGGTTCACTTCCGTCAAGTGGCAATAAGGGGGCACCGGGTGGGTTAAAGATTCCCCCAAGTCAGGCATGAAATGTGGGGAAGGGACACCCATTTTTTGCCCTTTTGATGGCCGCCATTGCCAGATGGTTAGGCACCGTTTATGGTTTTTATCACTTACCATGACCCGTCCTGCCCTTTCGCTTGCCCTGGCTCTATTGCTGGCGTCGCCAGAGATCAGGGCTGAGTATAGCCCCCTCTGGTCCTTGGGCACCCAGGACAGCAACCCCCTGGAGTTTGGAAATGAAACCTGGGGAAACAATGCGGCCCCGGGCAGCGCCACGGAACGGGACAATGATTTTTACTTTGCCGGCGTTTACCCGCCACCTGTAGGAAGCGTGGCGGTCTCTGAACCGTGGACAGACCTGGAGCGCGCCATCAGCAGCGGCAATCCAGCCACCCGGTTTCATTTCAACCTCTCTGCCCAGCAGGCCACGGGGACGTTACGGATGAGATTTGTCCTGCATCATGTCTGGGGGGGATGGGAGCAGGCCGGGTATGGACAGCATCATCTGGAGGTGCGGCTCAATGGCAGCCTGGTCAAAACAGAGACCGTGAGCGCCCGGGGTACCCTGGTGGTGGAGGCGAATGCCGGCAGCTTCACCCCGAACGAAGGGGCCAATGTGCTGGAACTGAGCCGGACGGGCGGATCCCCAAGTGCCTGGCTGCAGTTTGATGCGCTGACCTTTGAGGTCCACCCCACCGCCATGCGGGATGACGACGGGGACGGCCTGCCGCGCTGGTGGGAGGAGGACCATAACCTGGAAGATACCGTAGCAGGGGATGCTGCGCTGGATCCGGACCGGGACGGGATGAATAACCTCCAGGAATATTTGGCCCAGACCCTGCCCCATGAGGCGGATACGGATGACGACGGGCTGACGGACGGCCAGGAGATGGAGCTGGGAACGAACCCGCTGCTGGCAGATACCGACGGCGATACCCTGAAGGATGGAGAAGAGGTCTATGGAACTCCCGCCACCAACCCGCTGTTGGCGGACAGTGATGGCGAGGGCGCAGCAGATGCGTGGGAACTGCGGACGGGCTACAATCCGATGCTGAATGCCAGCAAACCCCCGACGTGGGACGGGGCCATCGGCATCCACTTTGTCTCTGAACTCAATCCGCTGAGCCGGCTGGCCACGACGGCGGTGACGGGGTATGCCCCGCAAGTGAACTGGAACAGCACGATGCCGCTGACCGGCTGGGGATCTCCTACAGGAACGCAAGAGGCTATCGCGTATCCGCAGCCGGGGGAGGTCGTCAACAGTGCGGGGGCCAGCACCGGCCTGACTTTTAGCTGGAGTTCGAGCTCGGGCTTTTACGCCAGCGGGAATGGGGGCAGCTCTACAGGGCAGCTTTTTGACGGATTTTTCAGCGTCAACAACGATGCGGGAGGGACGCTGGCCTTCGGCAATGTGCCGTATGAAACGTATGATGTCATTGTCTATGTGGGCTCCGTGTATGACGGGGGCCTGGGGCATCTGCGGCTGAATGATGAGGAGGCAGATGACCGCTGGTTTGTCACCGCCAGCACCGCGCCGGAAACGCAGTTCATCGAGCCGCTGGTCTCCAGCCAGGCCGTGCCCTGGCGGGGAAATACAATTCGTTTTCGTCAGGTGACAGGCAGCAGTTTTAATCTGAAGCTGTTTCGCACGTCCTGGCATGAGGTGGGCATCCACGGGGTGCAGATTGTCAATGCGGAGGAGGATGCAGACGGGGATGACCTGCCGACCTGGTGGGAGCTGGCACACCGGCTGGATCCACGGATCAACGATGCAGCCGGGGATCCGGACGGGGATGGTCTGAACAATGCCGGCGAATGGGCGCGGCAGACGAACCCCAGGCTAGCGGATACGGATGGCGACGGGCTGACAGACCTGGTGGAGACCCATACCGGGGTGTGGATCAGCCAGACGGACACAGGATCGAATCCGCTCATTGCAGACAGTGACGGGGATGGCCTAACGGACGGATTTGAAGTGACCCTTAAACCCCTGCCGACCAATCCTAACCTGGCAGACACTGACAGCGACGGGCGGGATGATGCGGAAGAGGTGCAGCGGCGGAGCAATCCGCTGGAGTTTGATGCCCCGGCCTCGCAGATGCCCGTGATCACCACCTCACCTCGCAACTTCATCTGGGTGGTGGACAATGTGCAAGTGGTGTGGGACCACACCCGCGGGCATGTGGTGGATCAACCCTGGGGGGACAATCACCTGATTAACTTCCAGATTGCCAATGCCGCGCAGCCCAACAGCGATGCGTTTAACATCGGGCTGAGGGTGAAGGCGGGACGGGTGACGCATTTTCTCTACTCCAGCGCGGAAAGCGGCTTTAGCCACCCGGACAATGATGCTAGCGACATCTGGGATGCGGACTGGACCAGCCAGCCGGTGGATTATAAAACGGCGCTTGGATTCAGCGGGCATGGGCGTGCGGACATCTCCGCCAGGCTGCGCTTCCAGATCATTGGCAGCAGCACGGGCTCGCAAACCAACTGGAACTTCACGTTCAGCATTTCCAACCAGGACACAGGACAGACGGTCATCAGCCGCCCTTTCAACGGCTGCCGCCTGGCTGCCAATGTGCACCACAATACGGCAACCTGGCAGGACCGCAGCGACCCGCCCCATGCCAACCGGCTGGAGCTGTGGCAGCATGACGGGGTGCAGGTTTATTTTCTGAGCACGCCCCTGGAGGAGACGGCTGCTTTTGCCGCCTACAAAGACAGTGACCATGACGGCATGCCGGATGTGTGGGAGGACCTGCATCAGTTTAACAAAAACCTGCCTGCGGATGCGGGGGATGACAGCGACGTGGACGGCCTGAGCAACCTGCGCGAATACCTGGCGGGCACGAATCCGCGTAACCGGGACAGTGACAATGACGGAGCGCCGGACGGGCTGGAAGTGCAAAGCGGCAGTGATCCGCTGCTGGCGGCCAGCCGGCCTCCCTACTATGGGGGGACCGGGATGCAGGGAGAAGACTTCAATGGAAACGGCATGTCCGATGCGTGGGAGCAGTGGACGGGCAGCCTTTTAAATCCGCTGCTGGATGCGGACGGCGACGGCCTGACCAACAGCGGAGAGGCGGCGGCCGGCACAGATCCTTTCGATGCCGGATCAGGCTACCGGCCAGACTTTTCCCGGCAGGGAAATGACTTTATCGTCCGCTGGCCTTCCTTGCTGCACAAGGTTTCCAGCGTGAGGCAGTCACATGATCTGGAAGACTGGGCAGCGGCGGAGGGGGTGCCTGTGCAGGCGGGGAATGAGTTCGTACAGACCTTTGCCAATGTGCTGGAGAATCCCGTGCCGACCTTTTTCCGCATGGCGATTGAGGATGTGGACACGGATGGCGACGGCGTGAGCGACTGGACGGAATTGAACGTGCTGGGCTCCGACCCCAACGTGGCCAGCAGCCTGCGCAGTCCGGTGAGCACGGATGCCAACGGCGACGGCACCCCAGATGGTGAGCTGGGCGGCGACTATGTGCGGCTGATGGAGGAATTTGCAGCCGGCACTGAGGGAACAGGCGGGGGCGGGCACGGCATCTCACGTCCGCAGGCGGCACGATTCCTGATGCAGGCCTCCTTCGGGCCGACGCCGGAGGACATCCATCGCGTACAAACTCTTGGTTATGCCGGCTGGATTGCCGACCAGGCCGCCCGGCCGCAGACACTGCACTCCACTTACATCCGGGGCATCTATGAGGACATGCTGGGCCAGCGCTCGCAGAGCAACTTCAGCCGGGGGGGCGAGATTGAGGCGCCGTTCCTGTTTGGCAACAACATGATGACCGCCTTTGCGCGCGCGAGCATCCAGGGGGAGGACCAGTTGCGCCAGCGGGTCGCCTTTGCGCTGAGCCAGATTTTAGTGACCTCGCGGCGGGATGCGAATCTGGAAAGCCGCTGCATTGGCATGGCGGATTATTATGACCTCTTTGTGAAGCAGGCATTTGGGAATTATCATGACCTGCTGATGGACGTGACGATGCACCCAGTGATGGGCCGGTATCTGAGCCATGTGGGCAACCAGAAGGCGGATCCTTCCATCAACCGCTACCCGGATGAAAACTACGCGCGGGAAATCATGCAGCTTTTCACTATCGGCCTGTGGGAGCTGAATCCGGACGGAAGCCAGAAACTGGATGGTGAGGGGCAGCCCATACCCACCTATGGAAATGCGGAGATCACCCAGCTGGCGCGGGTGATGACGGGCTTCTGGTTTGGCGGGCACAACTGGGGCGGAGGCGGCTGGACGGAATCTGACATGGCCACCCCGATGACGCTGCGCTCAGACTACCATGACTTTGGCAAGAAAACCCTGTTAGGCGGCTATGTGATACCCGCCCGTGCGGCCACCAATGCCAATGCGGAACGGGATGTGCGGGATGCGGTCCGCCACCTTTTTGAGCATTCCAACACGCCGGTGTTCATCAGCCGCCAGCTCATCCAGTTTCTGGTCACGGACAATCCGGAACCGGCCTTCATCCAGCGCATTGCTGCCGTGTTTGCAGACAATGGACAGGGAGTGCGTGGAGATCTGGGAGCGGTGGTGAAAGCCATTCTCCTGGATGGGGAAGCCCGTGATCCGCGCCTGACGGAACGTCCCTCCTATGGGCGGCTGAAGGAGCCAGTCATCCGCACCATGGCACTGGCCCGCGCAATGGGGCTCAAGGATGTGCCGGACCTGCTGTGGTGGGACTGGGGGGAGTTTTTCAATGCCAGCCGTCAGGAACCAACTTACTCGCCCAGCGTCTTCAACTTTTACAGGCCGGACTACCGCGCTCCTGGACTGCTCACGCAAAACAAACTGGCCGGACCGGTTTTCCAGATCACGGACAGCTTCAGCGCCATCGCTTTCCCCAACCGCCTGTGGCAGACGGTGAGGGAAGGATTTTCCATGTGGGAGACGTATCGCTTCCCGCTGAACCTTTCCCGTGAGAAAGCGCTGGCGGACACACCGGTGCTGCTGGTGGACCATGTGAACCTGCTTTTCTGCGCGGGCAAAATGCGCCCGGCCACGCGCAGTCTGATTCTGGAAACGATTCAGCAGATTCCGGCTGACCGGGCAGCAGACCGCGCACAGGTGGCGGCCTACCTGGCCCTTGTGTGCCCGGAAGGGGCGGTAATGAAGTGAACGGAGTATTAACGCTATGAACCCTTTTTCTCCCACCCGCCGCCGATTCATCGGACAGTCCGCCTGCTCGGCGCTGAGCAGTGTGCCGGTGCTAAACACGCTGCTGAATTTAAAGCTGGCCGGCCGTGCGGCCGCCCAGGAGGCCCCGGCGGACTACCGGACGCTGGTCTGCATTTTTCTGCACGGCGGCAATGATTCATACAATTGGTTAGTCCCGCGTGACACAGACCGCCATGCCATTTATTCCCAGACCCGCAGCGAGCTGGCGCTGGGCCTGGGAGATCTGCGGGCGCTGAACCAGGACGGCGGAGACGGGCAGCTTTATGGAATCCATCCCAGTTGTGCCGGATTGCAGGAAATGTTCAATGGACTGGGCGGGGACACATCGAAAAGGCGGGCGGCCTTTGTGGCCAATGTGGGCACCCTGATCCAGCCGGTGACGAAGGCGCAGTATCTGGCCGAAACCGTACCGCTGCCACGGGCTCTGTATTCCCACAGCGACCAGACAGACCAGTGGCAGACCTCGGTGCCGCAGGGGCTGACGCAGCTCAGCGGATGGGCGGGGCGGGCGGCGGATGTGCTGCATGGGACAGTCAATGCAGGCAGCATCTCCATGAACATTTCCCTGGCTGGCAACAACCTCTGGCAGGTGGGCAACAGCACGACGCAGTTTGTGGTGACAGACAGCGGAGCACTGACTTTCAGCGGCAGCGACATCGGCGATGAACTGCATCCCATGCGACTGAAGAACGCCGCGCACCGCAGCATCATCGAGGAGAACTATGCCAGCCTGATGCAGCAGTCCTATGCGCAACTGACGCGCAGCAGCATTGAGCTGCAGGAGTTCTTCCTGGAGCAGTTCAACAGCTACGATGACAGCGCGGTGGGTAGCCTTTTTCCGGCAGGGAACTGGGTGGCGCAGCAGTTCCGCGCGGCGGCCAAAATGATCGCCCTGCGGACGGGGCTGGGGCTGCACAGACAGACCTTGTTTTTAAGCTTTGGCGGCTGGGACCATCATGCTGAACTGCTGGAAACGCAGGCGGAAATGCTGGTGCTGCTGGACGCGGCACTGGCTGCCTTTCAGCGGGCGCTGGACCAGATGGGCCTGCAAGACAGAGTGGTGACTTATACGGCTTCCGACTTTGGCCGGACGCTGCGCAGCAACGGGCGCGGCACGGACCACGCCTGGGGCGCCAATGCGCTGGTGATGGGCGGGCCGGTACAGGGCGGGCGCATCTATGGGACCTTCCCCGACCTGACCCTGGAGGGCCAGGACGATACAGGCTACGGAGGCCGGACCATCCCCACCACCTCCGTGGATGCTTTCTTTGCGGAGATGCTTCAATGGTTTGGCGTGCCAGCGGCCAGCATGGATCATGTGCTGCCAAACATCGCCAACTTTTATGACGTGCATTCTGCGGTGCCACCGGTCGGTTTTTTGAGGCCATAACACGATCCGGCAGAGGAAGTGGAGCAAGGAAGAGGCTGGTATTTGCTATTTGAGCAACACCTCATTAAGAAGGGCTCCATGACTCAAGACCAAGTGCTGATCCTGCTCATCCTGACCGCAACGGTGGGGATGTTTTTATGGGCTAAATGGCGGCATGACATGGTGGCGATGGGCTCCCTGCTGGCCTGTGTGGCGTGCGGGCTGGTGCCTGCAGAGGTGACCTTTGCAGGTTTCGGCCACCCGGCGGTCATCACGGTGGCGTGTGTGCTGGTGCTGAGCCGGGCTCTCCAAACTACAGGCGCGATTGACCAGATCACCCGCCGGCTGATCCCCCGGGACAAGGGGCCGACTTTGACCATCGGCATCCTGACCGGGGTGGCGGCGGTGCTTTCGGCCTTCATGAACAATGTCGGTGCCCTGGCGCTGCTGATGCCGGTGTCCATCCAGGCGGCACAGCGAAAGGGGCTGCCGCCTGGAAAGATACTGATGCCAGTGGCCTTCGGCTCCATCCTGGGCGGAATGACGACGCTGATCGGCACGCCGCCAAATTTGATCGTCTCCGGGTTTCGGGCTCAGATGGGCGGGGGCGGGTTTGCCATGTTTGACTTCACCCCGGTGGGCCTGGCGGTGGCCGGGGCGGGTGTGGTGTTTGTGGCACTGGTGGGCTGGCGGCTGGTCCCTGCACGTGAGCGTTCCGGGGTGGAGGGCTTCGAGACGGATGCCTACATCACCGAGGCCCGGATCGGCAAAGATGCGAAAGCGGTGGGCAAGACGCTGCGCGAGATAGGACCTCTATTTGATGCGGCAGATGCACAGGTCATTGGCATGGTTCGCAATAACTTCCGGGTGACTGTGCCAAACCCGGACCGTATCCTGCAGGAAGGTGACGTCCTGGTCATTGAAGCGGAGCCAGATAACCTGGCGCATGCACTCAGCTCAGTGGGATTGGAACTGGACGCCATCAAGGACCCCAAGGCGGCCACCGATCCAGAGAAATCGTCAGAAGTTCCAAACGCCGAGGGGGAAAGCAAGAAACGGGCGGGTGAGGAAATCTCCCTGATGGAACTGACCGTGCTGCCGGGGACTGACCTGGTTTCGCGCTCAGCAGCGGACATCCAGTTGAGGACACGGTTTGGCATCAATCTGCTGGCGCTTTCGCGAAAGGGACAGCGGTCCATCCGCCGGATGCGGTCTGAACCCATTCGTGCAGGAGACGTGCTGCTAATGCAGGGACCTGCGGACGCCATCCTGGGTTTTGCGAGTGAGTTTGGCTGTGTGCCGCTGGCGGAGCGGGCCATCCGCATTCCGGACAAACGGGCGGCGCTCATCTCTGCCCTGGTGATGCTGGCGGCGGTGAGCGGGGCCGCACTGGGGCTGCTGCCAGCGGCGATCTCCTTTGCGGCGGGAGTACTGGCAATGATGTCTTTCCGGGTGGTGTCCCTGAGGAATGTTTACGATGCGGTGGACTGGCCCGTGATCGTACTGCTGGGCGCACTCATCCCTGTGGCCGGGGCAATGGAGACGACGGGCGCTGCGGATTTGCTCGCACAGATGCTTGTGGCCAATGTGGCGAGCGGCAGCCCGGTCTTTTCACTGGCGCTCCTGCTGATCGTAACCATGACACTGTCCGACTTCATGAACAATGCGGCCACCGCAGCCGTGATGTGCCCGGTGGCGATCAGCATCGCCGCCGAGCTGGGGGTGAAGAGCGACCCCTTCCTGATGGCGGTGGCGCTAGGGGCCTCATGTGCGTTTCTGACGCCGATCGGGCACCAGAACAACACGATTATCCTGGGTCCAGGCGGGTTCCGGTTTGGCGATTACTGGAAGCTGGGACTGCCGCTGGAGATTCTGGTGATGGTCGTGGCGATCCCGCTGCTGCTGGTGTTCTGGCCGTTGTGAGGCGCGGCGACTTGGGGAATGGGGCGCCATCGGGGAAAGCCGGATAGTTCTGCGAGCGGGCTGATGCGGGACCGCGAGCCTGTTTTCCGCAGAACACATACCGGCCTACGGATGGCAGGGAGGCCGTTACTTCCTGACGTAGAGGAGGAGCCGGTCGTGGACAAGGAGGGCGAGGTCGAGCCGGCCATCGCCATTGAGGTCAATGGCGGTGTAGTCGTGAGGCTCGCTGACGAGACCGGTTTTGCCACGATACTGAGGGTCGGTTTCGAAGACGCGGAAGTAGAGGGCGCTGGTCCAGGTGTGGGGCATTTGGGGATCGGCCTGGAGGATCTCAAGCACGCGGCTTTTACCGGAATCCACCAGCATGAGGTCATCGGTGCCGGCATTGGTGAAGGGAGCGATGAGGAGGTCGGTGGCGGAGGTGTCCTTCAGCTCGCTGTCCAGGGTAGTTATGGTCTCCAGCTTGAGGGCGCGGCCATGGAGCGGGGTGATTTCAAAGCTGGTTTTGGAGATGAGGAGGAGGCCGACGTCCTGGCCGGTGGTGATGAGATGGGTTTCATCCGGAGTGAGGCTGGACAGTGCGTGGGTATGGCTGGCTCGATAGACGGCATCGCTGCCAGGGGTCATCTCATACAATTTGCCATTGGCCGTATCCGCCAGGAGGACGGTGGGGCGGTCCTGCCCGGGAAGGCTGATGACGGAGCTGATCTGGGCGGTGGAATCGGGCGCGTTGAACTGCTCCACCGTCACAGCCTTGCCATCCGTCCCGATGCGGAAGGCGCGGGCGATCTGGTCCCGGGCGATGATGATCTCCGGCTTGCCATCGCCATCCAGATCGGCGGTGCTGAAGGCGGTGGGGGCAAGCTTGTTGAGTAAATTGTCCGGGAGGCCTTCGGCACGCTTGAAGGGGGTTTTGGCATCCTTCTGACTGAGCAGAAGCTGCATGGAGGCGATGGGTGAAAAGACGGCGAGATCCCCCAGGCCGTCCTGGTTGGCATCGACAATGCGCAGGCCGTTGGGCTTGATGGGCGAGCTCGGAAGTTCCTGGGCAGTGGGGACGAATTTTTTCTCTGCGGCATTCCAGCGCAGGGACAGGAGGCTGATCTTGCTTTTGACCTCGGTGAGGGCCAGCACCGCAGGCTGGGCTGCCTCCCCCACGCGTCCAGTTTGGAGAGTGAGCAGGGTGTCCGGGGTCTGATGGATGACCTCCGGATAAGTGAGACGGTTTTTCCGCCAGCGGGACAGGCCAATGCTTTTTTCCGCCGGGCTGAGGATGAGAAGCTCGGCTTTGCCATCGGCATCCACATCAGCGATGTCAAGACCGTCAATACCGCTGAGAGCGGGAAACTCACGTCCCTCCGCAAAGGTGCCGCCTGGACGGCCGGCGAAGAACCAGAGGCGGGCGTTTTTGGGTTCGGCAAGGACGACATCCTGGATGCCGTCACCATTCAGGTCGCCATAGGCAGTGGCCCCTCCTTTGCTGCCGGTGGAGGGCATGGCGTGGCGGATGGTGGCGGCGCGGTCGGAATCCGGCTCGGTGGCGGCGGTGGTGAGACGGGAGATTTCCACCATGCCTGTGTCCTTGCGGATCCAGGCGAGACCGGTTTCTTTACCCAGACGGACAGGATGGACCCAGCAGCGGCTTTCCGGCATTTCCAGACGCCACTCTTCCCCAAAACTGGTGCCGCTTTTTTGCAGGCGGACCCAGAGGGCATCCGCATCTGGTGCGGTATAAAACAGGTCCGTTTTGCCATCGCCATTCAGATCCCCAAAACGGAGCCCCCCACAACCGCTCTCGCCCAGAACGTAGGTTTTGGGTTCGCTCCAGGTGCCTGGAGAATCTTGCAGCCAGAGCATGAGCCGGGTCTCCGTGAGGAGGGCGAGATCATGGCGACCGTCACCGTTGAGATCCACCGCGAGGAGGACATCGGAATCATCGGCGGTGGAATCGAGGACAAACTCCTTTTTCTGGCTCCAGTCGCCGGGCTTGCCCTGGGTGCGCAGCACGAGCTTGTCCTGGTCCGTCGTGTAGGCGATGTCCGGGCGGCCGTCGCCATTCCAGTCCCCCACAGCCAATGACCAGGCGCTGTGTCCGATGACGAGGGGTTCTTTTTTGAGGCGGGAAATTTCCAGCACGGGATTCCAGCGGTCCGTGCGGGACATGCGCTCCGGCTGGCCGGGCTGCGGGCCGTCCTTGCGCTGAAGCAGGAACTCAATACGGGCACGGTCCTGGTTGAGGAGGACAAGGTCTTGCAAGCCGTCTCCATTAAAATCACCGGCGCGCGGGCTGGAGGTGTTCCAGTCCAGCTTGAGGACCTCCGGGCCGTCAAAATAGAGGCCGGAGGGCTCCGCAGCCTGAACGCTGAGGGCGGCGAGGAGAAGGAGGCGGAGCATAATGGAGGGAATCAAGGAGAGGCACGCTCTTGCGAGCGCGGCTACATCAAGGAGCTGCGACAGGGGTGGTGACGCTGCGGTAATGGATGGCATCTGCCGGGCTGTAATAACCGCTGATGCTGGTACCGAAGTAACGCTTCCACATGTCATCAGACGGGGTGGCGTTGGGGTCGAACCATTCTTGGGCCTCGTCTTCTGCAGCATCCTCGGTGATGCCGGATCCAGGACCTTTGCCTTTGCCCTTTTTGGTCTTGGATTTTTTCTTGGTCTTCTTGGCAGCCTGGTCCTGGACCATACCCATGGCATCCACAATGACCTTCATCATCTTACCGCCATCGGCGATGCCGAGGCCGGAATAACCTGCAGGCAGCCGGCCAATGAGGTCCTGGACACGGTCATTTTCCCAAATGCTGGGACCGACAGGCTCCTTCATGCGCGCGAGGATTTTTTTCAGCAGCGCCTGGGGTCCGGTGCTGAAAAGGAAATAGTCATCCGTGAGGCAGAAGGCCAGCTCAGTGCCACCTGGCTGGGCATTGGCGGACTTCATGACATTGATCTGCGAGCCCATGTATTCAATCTCCTCAAAGGCGGCAAAACCGCCACCGGCAAAGCGCTTCACGCCCTCCAGAGCACCGCCGAAACGCTCGCGGTCCTTGACCTTGAAAGCGAGCACCTGGCTCTGCTTGTCCAGAGTACCGTCTGTGACCTCAACGTATTCGCTGTCGAGGCTGGCAAAGAAGTCATCGCGGAGGTTGATGCCGGCCTGGGCTTCGGCACCGCCAAGCTGCATGGTGGCCATGGCGGCGATGGGGCCGAGCTTGTTGATCATGCCAAGGAGGTTGTCCCAAAGGTCCACCATGCTGTAGCGCATAACACTGCCGCTGAGCACGCCGGCGGGGATGAATGCAGGCAGGTTGACCTCTCCATCAGTGCCGCGCATGAGGTTGACCAGACCTGCGGGCTTCTCAGGATGCAGCACGGCCATTTCCATGCGGGACTGCTCATCGGTGATGTCCAGGACGAGGGCGAGGGACTGCAACTCCTCCACCCCCAGGGCGGCGATGATGGAATCCGGGGTGACGGGCATGGCGCTTTCTGAGCTGGAAGCGGCGGCCTTGGCGGCGGCAACTGCCCATTCTATGAGGATCTCGCCATTCATATAAACGAGAACATCGGTGTGGCCCCCGGTGAGCGCAGCCAGGCGCACCAAGTGGCTGTTGACCACTTCCGAGCCTTCGCCAGAGCCGCTTTTCAGGGCGGTGATGAGATAGGCCATGTCTTTCAGAGACGGAGCCTCAATGAGGGTGCCATCCACAAAAGCGTAGCCGTCCGCCCAGCCTTCTTCGGCATCATCTGCCGCCGCGAGGATGTGGATCGTGACACCGGAGACATCCTGCGTGCGCAGTTTCAGCGTGTCGTCCTCCTTGATGGCAGCCTCCACATCGCGGGATTTCATTTCCTCCAGCTCTTTCTCCCGGCCTGTGGCATCGCTGAGGGAGCAAAGGGGTGGTTTTTCACCGGTGAAATCTTCAGGGCCATCACCCATAAAAAAGGCCATGCTGGCACCGGGGTAGCGGGAGAGGGTATCACGGAGGCCTTCGCCGCCATTTTCTTTAAAAGCCTTGTCCCAGGGGGCCTCGCCATCCTGCATCATCGGGGCGGTCCATTTTTTAAACTCCTCGTCCTCCATGAGCTTGGCGAAGCTGCTTTTGTCCCAGTCGGCGATGAGCTCGGGGACATCTTTGATGGCGATGACGCCGACGGTGTTGTTGGGAAGGAGCTTGAACCAGTCGTCCAGCTTGTCCGCACGGGCGGTAAAGGTGCAGGCCAGGCTGAGCAAGGCAAAAAGGGTGTGGAAAGGGGGGCGTCTCATGACTGGGGGTCTTGGGGTTTAGGAGATTTGGCAGAGGCTGGGGCCGGGGGACTGAGGTAACGGAAGCCGCTGTTGGGATTGCGCGGGTCGAAAGCAAAAGCATCCCGGTTTTTCAGGAATTGTTTCAGCAAGTTGGCAGGAATGGAAAAGCCGAGGCCCTCCACGCCCACACCGGCGAGCTTCATGTTATTAACGCCCACCACCTCCCCCCGGGCATTGAAAAGGGGGCCGCCGGAATTGCCTGGATTGATCTGGGTGGTGCTCTGGATGGACCAGGCACCGCGGGTCTCGCGTGCGCGCACACTGACGATGCCCTGGGAAACGGAACGCTCCAGCCCCAGGGGGCTGCCGATGGCAAAAACCGGCTGGCCCTGCGTGAGCAGATCCGAATCGCCCAGCGGCACAAAGGACAGCTTTTTTGCGGCAACATCATCAATTTGCAGGATGGCGAGATCCAGGAAACCGTTCATGGCGATGATGCGGATCTTGGGGAACACTTGCTTTTCCAGGCCGCCATTTTTCTCGCGATAGACGACCACGGAAATTTCGCGCTCTCCGGCGATGACGTGCTGGTTGGTGACAACGTGGCCGAGGCGGTTGATGATGAAGCCGGAGCCAAGGCCGGAAGAGGTCTGGATCTGCACGACGGCTTCACCGACTCTCAGGACATTTTTATCCATGGGCAGAGGCTCCCTGCCAGGCTCGACAAAATACATGTCCTCTCCCTGGACGACGCTGGCGGCGGCCTGCTTCTGCGGACCGGTGACTTCCTGGGCGGCGATCTCCTGCCGGGGGACGTTCAAGACGGTAAAACCGAGGTCCAGCATGAGGACGTCATCCCGCTCGCGCAGGATCTCTCCCTGCACCTGGGCACCGTTTTTGAGAGTGACCTTGACGGGCGGGGCTGCAAAAATGGCGCTGCCTGCAACGCTGATAAAGAGCGCTCCCCAAATACCCCTGGTCCTTTTTATGATCACGGGTCGGGAGGTTAGCGAGAGGCAGGCGGGATACGAGGATTTTGTGTAGAAAAACGCGTTTATTGGGGTCCGGGTCCCAGATGCGTGCCAAATTTCACCGCCTTCGTCAGCCGAATACCGCTTCTTCGATTCTCCTTTGCAGGGCGTCCAGAATTTCCCGGTCCTTGAGCTTCCGTCCATTTTCATCCTGGACATAAATGGAGTCAATGGCGACGCCCTTTTCCGTGCCGATGCGGGCATGGGTGACGTTGTGGCCCATGTTGCCGATGGCCATGAAGACGTCATACAAAAGCCCCAGACGGTCCACGACCTGAAGCTCGATGATCGTCTGGTCCGGTGACAGCTCGTTGTTGATGTAAACTCGCTGAGGAATCTCAGCCATCACCTCGTCATAACCGGGGAGGGATTTGCGGGTTTTGGCTATGGCCTGACCAAAGTCAAACTTCTGGGCCAGGAAGGCCTGCCTGACGGAGGCCTCCACCCGCTGGCGGGCCGTCTTGCTGGTCACGGCGGCGAAGTTGGTGTTGCAGACCCGGAAGATATCCAGAACGACGTTATCCCCGCGCTGGTAGAGGTCCGCACTGAGGATGTTGATGCTTTCCGCCGAGAGGGCACCAGAAATGCGGGCGAGGAGAAGATGGCGGTCCCAGCAGGTGACGGTGAGTTCGCTATAACCCTGCTCGACATGGTCGGTCCAGGTCATGACGGAAAGCAGGCCGGCTTCGGCCTCCTCCTTCATCAACTGGGTGAAGAACTGCCGGAACTGGCGGATGTGCTCGGCGATCTGGGCCGTCTCGCGGAAGTTGAAATAACTGCGCGGCATGTACTGGAAGTGGGCGCTGATTTCCAGATCAAAATCGGGGCCAAGTTCTTTGACCACCTCGGCTCGCACTTTATCCATGGGCACGGCGGCGCGGCGCATGAAGTCCGCCGGGGCATCCATGAACTGGAGGGTGTTGTGATATAGCTGGCGGATGGACGCCTCCTTGTACCCGGACCAGCTCGCCTCGCTGGTGCCTTTGGAATCCGCATAGGTCATGACCAAGAGGGCGTCCAAATATTCCTTGGTGCGGACGATGCGGGAGAATTCGCCAATGACCTTGGGGTCATCCAGATTAGTGGTGGTGGCCGTGCGGTACATCAGCAGGTGGTTGTCCACCAGGAACAGAAGCATCTTGCGCCGCTCGCCTTTGATCTGGAGTCGGCGGCAGACGGCATCGGCCATGAGGGTGCTTTCCGCATCGTGCGCCTTGGCATTGGCAGCGCGGCCTGCATCATGAAGAAGCAGCGCCAGGTAAAGGATGGAAGGCTGGTTTACCTCATGGAAGAGGGTCTGGTAAAGGCTGAGCCCGGCTTTGGGCGGACCGCTGAGCTCATCCAGCATGTCAAGCGTGCGCAGCGTATGCTCATCTGCGGTGTAGCGGTGGAAGAACTCATGCTGGACCAGGCAGGTCAGAGCACCAAACTCCGGCATGTAACGCCCCAAAAAACCCACGCGGTGCATCTGGCGCATCACGCGGGCCACATCTCCCTTGTTGGAAAGGATGGCCTCAAAAGTCTCGCGGATGCCTTTGTTATACCGGAAGCTGGCGTTCACCAGGCGGAAACTTTCCTGGACGATCTGGAAAAGCTCCGGACTGAGCCGCAAATGGCGCTTCTGCGTGTGCAGGAAGAGGCGCATGAGCCGTGATGGATCATCTTTGAAAAGCGTTTTTTCTTCGGCATAGAGGCGCTCGTTTCTGGCGATGAAACCATCGAATTTATCTGCCCGCTTTTGCGCCGTCTTGCGCCGCACCATGAAACTGAGCAGGCCTTTGCGGGTGCTTTCATCATCCAGCGCCTGGAGGTGAAACCGGTCCATAACCTCGCTGCTGCGCTGCAGGATGTCGCGGGTGGCGGTATAATACTCGCGCATGAAGGCCTCGATCCGGCGGAGGATGCGCTTGTGGCGGTAGCCCAGATTGGTGGCGACGAAGCCCTGGAGGCGGAGGGTGAGGATGTCGCTAGCGCGTTTCTCCGTGTAGTGCATTTCATTGCGCGTGCGCAGGATGAAATCATAGGCCTGCTCCAGCTCCCGCCAGCCTGCGGGGGTCATGAGCTCTTTTTTGACCAAGTCATGAGGATTCAGCGTGCCCAGCTTGGCATAGGTCATCCAGATGAGATTCTGGTAATCTCGCAGGCCTCCGCAGCCATTTTTCACATTGGGTTCCTGCACGCAGTTGGTGCCACCGTATTTGCCATGGCGGGAGGCCAGATCCTCCTGGCGCAGCTTGAGAAACTCCGCCTCGCGGCCTTCCATGCACTCCTTGTTAAAACGCTCCCGGAATTCCTTGATGGCATCCTCCTTGCCGCAGAGGAAACGGGCTTCCATAAGGGCGGTTTTCGTCTCCATGCTCTCATTGGCCAGCTTCAGACAGTCCCCAACGCTGCGGGTGCCATGGCCGACCTTGAGTTTCATGTCGTAAAAGTAGAGCAGGAAATCGCCGATGAGCTTGGCCACGTCGGTGGAGACGCTGGAGCTGTTCCCCGGCAGCATGAAGGTGAGGTCCACATCACTGCCCGGGCTCATGACCTGGCGGCCATAACCTCCATGGGCGACGACGCTGAGGTTCAGCTTCTTCCTAAATGCCGGCTCCAGCGTGGCTAGGCACTCCTGCCACAGGAGACGGACAATGTAATCCGTGACATCCGAGCGCATGCGGCAGATCTCCACACCGCCGGCACCCGCGCGGTGCCGCTGCTTGATGCGCTGCTCCTTGAGGCGCAGGAAGCGTTTGCAGAGCTTGAGGGTCTCCGTGCGTCCGCGAGGCAGGGGCACGTCCTTTCCAAACACTTTTTGGCCTGCCGCCTCGAGACGGCGTTGATACTCCTGTTCAGTCATGAAGGGGAAAGGGCAGGTCGGCAGTCGAGCTTAAAATGTCAGCAATGAATGGATCGGCCCCCGGCCCTCCAGCTTTTCCCGACCGCAAAGGAAGGCCAGTTCAATGAAAAATACGGAACCGAGCAGTTCTGCCCCGGATTCGCGAATCAGCTCCAAAGCCGCGCCAGCGGTGCCGCCGGTGGCCAGCAGGTCATCCGCGAGCACCACGCGCTCCCCGGGGGCCAGGGCATCCAGGTGTATTTCCACACTGTTGGTGCCATATTCCAGGCTGTAATCCACCCCGCGTGTTTTCCAGGGCAGCTTGCCTTTTTTACGCACCGGTACAAAGCCCGCCCCCAGCGCCTGGGCCAGCATGGCACCGAAGATGAATCCGCGTGCGTCAATGCCTACAACTTTGTCCACCTGCTGCCCGGCAAAAACCTCCGCCATACCGCTGATTGCGGATTTTAAGAGTTCCGCATCCGCCAGTACCGGGGTGATGTCCTTGAAAAGGATTCCGGGCTGCGGAAAATCCGGCACATCCCGGATGGTGGTGCGAAGGCGTTCAAGGGAGTCGGGAGACATACCGGGCCAGTGTGCCGGGCCACCGCGCCGATGCAAGGGCGAAGGCGGGAGAGTTCAGGCCTTTACATACGCCCAGGTAAACAGCAACGGCACCCGTGTATAAAAAAGGGCTTCCCCTTTGCGATGATCCTGTGTTCCCAAATCCACGGGGGAAAGCTCCCCCTCTGGTCCGATGGCGTATCCGACCAGGATGTGGTTTTTCCAGCGTACGGCATCGTAATATACCTTTAAGAGAACGGGCTTTTCAAAGGAGCTGACACCCTCCGCTGCAATCCGGAAAACTGTCTCTGCCGCCACGCCGGATCTCAGGGAAAGCGTACCGGCATTGACTGAAAGGGTGATCCTGGTCTCCCGCGCCAAGCTGCCAGACGGCACGGTGAGGACCAGCCCCTCCCCGGCCGTGGCGGGCAGCGGCAACCGGGCCTGGATGACGGTGCCAGCCGGACCTGCGCGCCCTGTCACCAGGACCGTTTCCGGGCCAGATTGATAGATCACAGGCTTGGCCATACGGCGGGGGGGGCTGTCAGGCGGAGCAGCATCACACACGGCTCCACTGGCGGCCAGAGCCAGACAGGCGCCACCCCATCTCCAGGCGGATGTCATGAACATCGAAGGGTACATTTAACGTGGCAGATGCCGGCCCGCCTCCTTGATGGCAGCCTGCTGCTCCAGCGATGGGACGGGGACGACGATGTCCGGAATGCCCCGCGCGCTCATCCGCACACGGGCGATGCCCAGGGCCTCAGAGGTTTCCACCGGAGTGACGGTGCAGACATCGGCCCAGTCAGCGCCAGTGCTCAAAGGGCCGTTATTGCTGCTGTTGTCATACGCCAGGACGCCAGTGTAAGTGAAGGTCTGAGCACGGGGCGTGCCTTCATAGAGAAGCACAGTGACCGTCCAGCGGGTGGGAAGGGTGGTGGTTCCACCGCGGCCGTGATCACTATAATAATGGGTGCGCACCTGGTAGGGCTGGCCCCAACGTACTGTATCGCTGGTGTCCAGGGTCCAGTGTTCAGGGCCGAAGCCATTGGTATCGTCGTAATCGAGTTCGCCTCCGTCGGCGGTTACTTTGTTGTAATAGGCTGAATAGTCCCCCTGCGGGTCAATCACATACAGATCCAGGTCCGTATCGTCTGTGTTCCATGAAAGCGTGACCAATATAGCGGCCGAGTTTTCGTAAAGCAGCTCAAATGGAAGAAGCTGGGTATTGGGCACATCAACCAGCTGATCATCCCCGTTGTACCCTTTGGTCCTGAAGGTGAGACGATTGGAGCCGCTGACGAGACTGATGGGAACGGAGAAAAAGCCGGTGGACGAGACGTCCGTTTCAAAGGTGGTGGTGCCGTTTAAAACCATCTCCAGACGGGCCACCAGCATCTGCCCGCTGAGGATCTGGCCGGACACGACGACGGTACGGTCAGTAACGGTGGCGCCATCGCTATGGCTGGTGATGTTGATCTGGGCCGCCGCGTTACCACCAAAGCCGTTTTCTGCATCCCGGTAGATCTCACGCAGAGGCTCCTTTTGGAAGCTGCCGTCACCGATGAGACAAACCCCTGCATAGTCGCCATAGGTCAGGCTGCCCAAAGCGCCGACTTCTGCGGAGGGTTCCTGACCTGGCAGGTTGGGGTCATTGATTTTCAGGTGCCTGGAGTTGTTATGGTCCGTCGCCAGGACGGCATGGGCTCCGTTGTGGCTGGCCGCACTGTAAAGGTAAAGGATGGTAGGACGGGCGGTATTTTCGAGGACATTTTTGATGGCAGCGTACTTCTCGGCTCCGCCGAGGTTCTGACGTTGCTGAATGCCGGGAACGTATTCATTCCAGACCCGGCTCATGGAGGTGTGGGCGCGTGTGGCAATGACCTGCTGGGCGATGACGCTGACACGAGGAGGCGGCAGGGGCAGATTCTCCATGTATCTGTCAAACAGGCCGCCGCCGGCATTTGTGTAATGCCACTGCGCGAAAGCGGCCATCCCAAAACATTCGCCGCCGGGATTGTAAACGGAACTGACATTGACCACCTGAAAGCCATCTCGCGAGCCCAGGAAATCTGTGGCACCAGCAAACTCTCCCACTCCGGCAAACTGCTCATAGATCCAGGTGAAAAAGGATGCATGAAAGGTCTCGAAGGTCATGGTGTCCGCATTGCGGTCAATGGAGATGATCTGGCAGACCTGCAAAAACCCGTTTTC
This sequence comes from Prosthecobacter sp. SYSU 5D2, assembly GCF_039655865.1. Classification (NCBI taxonomy): domain Bacteria; kingdom Pseudomonadati; phylum Verrucomicrobiota; class Verrucomicrobiia; order Verrucomicrobiales; family Verrucomicrobiaceae; genus Prosthecobacter; species Prosthecobacter sp. SYSU 5D2. Next base: position 119,173 of record NZ_JBBYXL010000007.1, read on the forward strand.
ATCAATGTAATAGGGGACGGGTATCAGGCTGTCATCGTCCTCAATGGGAACGGTGATTTGCAGAGGCTCGTTAAAATCTGTCGCCCCATCTGTCTTGATATTGATGGTATGGCCTGGATAGCGGCCTGAATTTGGCACCAGTGTCATGCTGTTGCGCGCCAGGGAAAAAGTACTCGGGGACGGGATCGCCCCGGCCGGCACCACCACCCTGAGTCCGGCCAGCGGCCCGGTTTCAACCTCAAGAGTGTTGCCGGCATTGGGATCAACTGGCTCCGAATCCAAGACCGTGTCCGTGCCGGCGATGCCACGGGCAGGTGCTGCGCCCAGATCTCCCGGCCCCTTGCCCTTCAGGCCTGCCCGGGTCAGCGTGCGAGGCACTTTGTCCTTGGGAGTGACCGTGCGGGTGTTGGCCTTTCCCTTCATGGGGATGGAAGAATACATGCCGTTCATCGGTCCCATGATGACCAGGCAGGACAGAGACGTTGAAATCTCCCCCTTGGGATATCCGGAAAAGCCGTCCGCCCGGAGGAAGGGATGCGCATCTGCCTGTCCGGAGCGGGTGGCGCCCCGGACCGAGACAGTCAGCGTCTTTTTGTTCCATGAGACGGTGAGTGTGCGGGTGCTGACCGGCTTTCCTTTTTCATTGAGCACCTTGTCCACAAATCTGGCCCTCTTTTTTCCTGGGGCGAACTTGGGATCATCTCCAAGGAGATAATGCAGTTCCAGTTTACCGAGGGTGAAATCCACATGGGTCTTTTCATCTGCCTGGGAGAGGTCCGTCTCTCCCAGTTTCATGACAGCTCTCGCGGAATAGGTGGATGCGCTGCTGACGTAATAAACCTTGGCGTTGTCCACTTTCACAAAGGCGATTTTTTCTGAGTAGTTTTCACCTGCGGTGATGGTATGATCAGGCTTGGGAGCGGCGGCATCCGCCACGACCGGGCTGAACATCCAGGCCAGACCTGTCAGGCCCGCAGCGGCAAGGTTTAGACATGACGCTCTGAGCGGGCGATACATCCAAATCGAGAATACTGATGGTTTCATAATATAATAAGGCATTAGCCCAGGCGATATTTTGATGTTACCAAATTGGTAACAGATTAAATGCCTGATTACTAGCTTTACCGGAAGAGGTTGGAAAAGTTTCTCCGATTCTTTGAACGCTATTGCTTCTTTAATCTTCTGCCTCAGAATTTTTATTATTAATTTCTTAATCTTTGCGGAAACGATGCTTTTTATTGATTTTATAAACTTTGCAGGGTGGCTTTAGCTGTCCCTTGACTGTGCACCCTACCTGATCTGCGCTGACCAATGGAGACCAGAACTTTCACACGCGCCTTGCCCCCGGCCGTTCGTATGTTATGCTCTCCACCCACAAAACTCTGCACATGGGCAAAACACTCTTCGAAAAAGTCTGGGAATCACACGTCGTCGGAACTCTCGCCAACGGACAGACGCAGCTTCTCATTGATACGCACCTTGTGCACGAAGTGACCAGCCCGCAGGCTTTCGGCATGCTGCGCGATCTGAATCTGAAAGTGGCCTACCCGCACCGCACCTTCGCGACGGTGGATCACATCGTGCCGACAGACAGCCAGGTTTCCCCTTTTTCCGACCCCCTCGCCGAGGCGATGATCCAGGAGCTGAACAAGAACGCCAAGGAATTTGGCGTGACGTATTTCAGCCTGGCCAGCGGCAAGCAGGGCATCGTCCACGTGGTGGGGCCTGAGCAGGGCATCACCCAGCCAGGAACGACCATCGCCTGCGGTGACTCCCACACGGCGACACACGGTGCCTTTGGTGCCATCGCCTTCGGCATCGGCACGACACAAGTGCGGGACATTCTTGCCACACAAACGATGGCGCTGGGCAAAATGAAGGTCCGCCGCATCAATGTGGACGGCAAGCTGCGCCCAGGCGTGTATTCCAAGGACGTGGCCCTGCACATCATCCGCCTGCTGGGCGCTGGTGGTGGGGTCGGCTATGCCTATGAATACGGTGGCAATGTCTTTGACGAGTTCACGATGGAAGAGCGCATGACCGTCTGCAACATGAGCATCGAAGGCGGTGCCCGCTGCGGGTATGTGAATCCGGATGATACGACTTTTGAATACCTCAAAGGCCGCCCATATTCCCCGAAAGGCGATGAGTGGGAGTCCACGGTGGCCAAATGGCGCCTGACCGCTTCTGATGCTGATGCCAAGTATGATGACATCGTCAACATCCGCGCGGAAGACGTTCCTCCGACGGTGACCTGGGGCACCAGCCCCGACCAGGCCATCTCCGTGACGGAAAACATTCCCACGGCGGAAAGCGCCACGACCGAGCCTGCACGCATCTCCATCCAGGATGCCCTGGACTACATGAAGCTTTCTGGCGGCGAACCGATCAAGGGAACGAAGATTGATGTGGCTTTCATCGGCTCCTGCACCAACGGCCGTCTGAGCGACTTCCGCGAAGTGGCCAAGTTCATCAAGGGCAAGAAAGTGGCGGCGAATGTGAAAGCCATTGCTGTTCCAGGATCGCAGATCGTGGATGCCATGGCACGCCAGGAAGGTCTGGACAAGGTGTTCTCTGAGGCTGGCTTCGAATGGCGTGGCGCAGGCTGCTCCATGTGCCTGGCGATGAACCCTGACAAGCTCATCGGTGACCAGCTTTGTGCTTCCTCCAGCAACCGCAACTTCAAGGGCCGCCAGGGCAGCAGCACTGGGCGTACCGTTTTGATGTCTCCTGTGATGGTGGCTGCGGCGGCTCTCACCGGCAGCATCGCCGATGCACGCGAGGTGTTCTCCATCGCGGGCTGAGTTTAAAGTTTATTGACCCGTCGTATTCCTGCCAGCCAGGGGTACGACGGGTCTTTTTTGTATCGGTTTCCGATCCATACGCGGGGAAAGAAAAGGGCGGGTGGAGGGGTATTTTTCATCCTCATGTCCAGCCACCCGACCCCACACCGCCGCGAATTTTTGCAAACCACCGGACTGAGCCTGCTCAGCCTGCCGGTGCTGTCCCAATGGAGCACGGGCACAACGATGGCCGCAGAGGCAGCCAAGTCGGTGACAGCAGAGGCAGCGCTGCCGCCGCTGAACCGCTTTCCGCGCATGATGCAGGAATGGCTGGTGGACCAGGTGCGTGAGACAGAGACGCGTGGCAATGCCCGGCGTGAGGCGCTGAAAACGAAGGCGGATGCGGAGGCCTATGTGAAGTCTGTACAGGAGCGCATCCGCCAGAGTTTCGGCCCGATGCCGGAAGAGACGCCGCTGAATGCAAAGATCACCAGCACGGTGGAGCGGGATGCCTATCGCATTGAGAACATCGTTTTTGAAAGCCGTCCAGGGTATCTGGTGACAGGGAACCTGTACCTGCCCAAAGGCCGCAGCGGCAAGATGCCAGCGACGGTCGGGGTGTGCGGGCATTCGGTGAACGGCAAGGCGGCGGAGGCCTACCAGAGCTTTGCCCAGGGGCTGGCGCGGCAGGGGCACATCTGTTTCATCATAGATCCCGTGGGGCAGGGCGAGCGGTTTCAGTATCTCAAAGAAGGCAGCCTGAAATCCCGCCTGGGCGGAGGCGTTTCCGAACACATCCAGATGGGCAACAACCAGACGCTGGTGGGGGAGTTTCTCGGTTCTTGGTTTGCCTGGGATGGCATTCGCGCACTGGATTATCTGCTGACGCGCGACGAGGTGGACCCGGCGCATCTGGGCGTGACGGGCAACTCCGGCGGCGGCACGCAGACCACCTGGCTGTGCGGGCTGGAGCCGCGCTTCACCATGGGCGCTCCGTCTTGTTTTATCACCACCTTCCGCCGCAATGTGGAGAACGAACTGCCTGCGGATACGGAGCAGTGCCCGCCGCAAGCCCTGGCGCTGGATCTGGACCACTCCGACTTCCTGGCCGCGATGGCCCCCAAGCCGGTCATCATCATGGCCCAGGAGAAAGACTTCTTCGATGCCCGCGGCTCTGCTGAAGCTTATGAACGGCTCAAGAGGTTATACACTTTGTTAGGCAAGCCGGAGAACATCCAGCTGCACATAGGGCCGGATCCGCATGGGTATTCGCAGTCGAACCGGGAGGCGATGTACCGCTTTTTCAACAAGGTGACCGGGGCCTCCGATGCGCAGACGGAACCGGCGTTGACCATCGAAAAAGACGAGGTGCTTCATTGCGCACCCAAGGGGCAGGTGGTGGAGCTGCAATCCCGCACGCTGATGTCCTTTACCCAGGAAAAAGCGGAGACTTTAGCCAAGGCCCGGAAGTCATTGAAAGGCGAGGCTTTGAAAGCGGCGGTTAAGGACGTACTTCGGTTGCCGGAACTGCCAGCCACGGCCCCGGACTACGGCATCCTGCGCAGTGCAGGGACGCGAAAGTATCCGGCCAAGGCGTATTGCGTCTATACGGTGGAGACGGAGCCGGGCGTCCAGGCACTGGTGACGCGTATCCAGGAGGAGTCTCTGACATCGCGGATGCCCGGCTCAGCCATGAAGGCGGTGCTGTATGTCTCGCATCGCTCAGCCGATGCAGAGCTGCGGGATGAGGCGCTTGTGCAGACGCTCATTCAGGAGAATCCTGAGGCGGCCTTTTATACCTGCGATGTGCGCGGCATTGGCGAATCCCAGCCGAACACCTGCGGATCGAACCAGTTTCTGCGACCTTATGGCAGTCAGTATTTTTATGCGGCGCATGGCCTGATGTTGAACCGTCCTTTGTTAGGCCAGCGGGTCTTTGATGTCCTGCGGGTCATCCAGGCGCTGCGTGCGGCGGGGCATGAGGAAGTGCATCTGGCCGGACGTGGCTGGGGCGCACTGCCAGCGGCCTTTGCGGCGCTGCTGACTGTGGATGTAAAGCAGGTGACGCTGAAGAATGCGCTGTCCTCCTATCATGAAGTGGCCACGAACCCTGAATACCAGTGGCCGTATGCCGTGATGCTGCCGAATGTGCTGGCGCATTTTGACCTGCCGGACTGCTATGCGGCGCTGGCCGGGAAGAAGCTGCAAAACCTGGAGCCATGGGGCGCAGAAGATGGCATGATGGAATGAAGCTCATTATCGCAATTTAATTGCGTTTAATGCAATTGGGCTGCATTTCCTCGGAATGCAGGTCACGATTCTCTCAGGCTTTCTTGGTTCGGGCAAAACGACACTTCTGCGGCGGCTGCTGCGGGAACAGAGCGGCGTACGCGTGGGGGTCATCGTGAATGACATGGCGGGGCTGGAGGTGGACGGGGATCTGGTGCGGGGAGGGCACCGGGTCTCGGAGGCGGCGGGCACTTTGATCAGCCTGCATTCAGGCTCCATGAGCGGAGACCGGCGGGAGGCGTTTGCCCAGGTGCTGGATGCGTGGCAGGACAAGGAGCTGGAACATCTCATCATCGAAACCTCCGGCAGCACGCACCCCTGGGCCTTGATCGAGGAGATCATCCAACGCCCGGCCTACCGGTTGTGCACCTTTGCCACCCTGGTGGATGTGCGGGCGTTTGTGGAGGACTATGGAGCGGGAAAGAGGCTCTTTGAGCTGCTGATCGCCAATGAGGAAAAGGGAATCCGCAGCACGGCCAACCTGCTGGCGGAGCAGATCCAGATGGCCAGCATGATCCTGCTGACGAAGATGGACCGGGTGAAGGAGGATGACCTGTCGTTTGTGCTCAAATGCCTGCGTCTGCTGAATCCCGACGCGGAGGTCCAGGCCGTGATGCATGGCCAGATTTCTCCGCAAAAGCTCATGGGAGCGGGGGATTATGACCTCCAGCGTGCACGCGCCGTATCGGCAACCTGGCGGCAGGAAGACCTGCACAGCCTGGGGGACACGGCGGGCTACAACATCGTGAGCACGGTGATCTGCGATGCCAGGCCCTTTCACCCGCAGCGGCTCTGGCAGCAGTTTCAAACCCGCCTGGGGCTGGGCATTCACCGCAGCAAAGGGTTTGTCTGGATGGCCTCCCGGGATGAGCAGGTGCTGCTGTGGAACCAGGCGGCGGGCGGCATAGACCTGGAACTGCTGGCCTACTGGAAGGCGGCGCTAGTGAAAGACCCGCTGGGCAAACTGCATCCCGAAGAAAAGGCGGAGCTGGCCCGTCAGGTGAAGTTGGCGCATCCCCGGTTTGGCGACCGTCTGAATGAATTGACGGTCATCGGCACGATGCAGGAGAGCGAGGTATTTGTGCGGGAGCTGCAGGACTGCTTTTGCACGGAGAAGGAGATCCACCAGTGGGAAAATGGCGGGACGTTTGAGGACCCCTGGCCGAAGGAGCTGAGGCATGTCGCGTGAATGCAATCAATGACACGCTTTTTGTTATTCCGCACCAGGGGAGTGCTTCTTCACCAGCTCAGAACCCTTTTCGACAATGCGCTGGCGCAGCAGCTCCAGGCAGGCTTTCCAGGCGGATTTGCTGACGGGCACATAGCGCTCGCTGCCATCGGGGAAGAGCCGGGTTTCGAAGATGTTGCTGGGCTGCTGGATGATTTCATCATAGAGCCCGTGGATGAAAAAGGTGCGGGCATCGGCACCATCCGGCCACGGGCTGGGATGGCCTGCGGCTTCCTGGATGGCGGCATCCAGGGCACTGAGGATTTCGATTGGATTGAGGGTGATTTTCAGCGGTTTGCCGCTGTCGAGGTAGTCGGCAATGACGACCTGCAGCTTGCTGACGACAGCCTGGATCTGCTTGAGGTCCGGTTTGTCCTCCCCCTGGATAAGACGCTCCAGCTCACGCTCATTCTGGATGGATTTGCCAACCGGTTCAGGCAAGCCGGCGGCATGGCGCACCTGGACCTGGCGCGGCGGCAGGGCGCTGTTTTCGGAGCCGGAAGAGCTGGAGGAAGAGTCACTCATGCAGAGTGCTTTTTCAACCAACGACGTGCCCGGGGCAAGTCTGGATCCGCCTTGGAAAGGGTGTGAATCATGAAAGCGCTGGACGGAGAACAAATACTTTAGATCACTGGCCGTCCACCTTTGCCGGAAACCGAATGCCTCCTGAAGGGAAATGAAAAAACACAAAAAGATGTGGGTGGGGTGCGCTGAATCCTGGCATTTTTGGTGGGGCTGGGCATGATTGGCGTTTTAGCCTTTCCTTTCTTCTTTTCCTTATGAGCCACCCTTCTAAACCGCATCACTCGGAGAGTGATGAACACTGTGCTGAACGCAAAACACCGGAACAGTTGCGCTCTTGGCGCTGGTATGGGCGGGATGAACTGCGGTCGTTTGGCCATCGCTCGCGGGCGAAGCAGTCGGGGTGGGGGGCGGAGGATTATGTGGGGAAACCGGTGATCGGTATTTTGAATACCTGGTCGGAACAGAACTCCTGCCACATGCACCTGAAGCTGACGGCGGACGGGGTGCGGCGGGGCATCCTGCAGGCGGGGGGGCATCCGATGGAGATCCCGGTGCTGTCTGCGGGGGAGATGCTGACGAAACCGACAGCGATGTTTCACCGCAACCTGCTGGCGATGGAGACGGAGGAGGTACTGCGAGGGAATCCGCTGGACGGGGCGGTGCTGCTGGGCGGCTGTGACAAGTCCACGCCGGGACTATTAATGGGTGCCTTCAGCATGGACATCCCGGTGATCTACATGCCCTGCGGACCGATGATCAAAGGCAACTGGCGGGGCGAGACGCTGGGGTCCGGCAGTGATGTGTGGAAGTATTGGGATGAGAAACGCGCAGGCAATCTGAGCTGGGAGCAGTGGTGCGAGATCGAGGACGGGATCGCCCGCAGTCCGGGGCACTGCATGACGATGGGAACGGCCTCTACCCTGACGGCGCTGGCGGAGACGCTGGGACTGGTGATCCCAGGGGCATCTTCCGTGCCGGCGGTGGATGCGGCGCATGTGCGGCTGGCGGCAGTAGCGGGGCGGCAGATCGTGGAGAATGCGTGGAATGACCTGCGGCCCTCGAAGATCGTCACGGAGCGTTCCTTTGAAAATGCCATAGCGGTGGACATGGCGCTGGGGGGCAGTACAAACGCGATCGTCCACCTGGTGGCGATGGCGGGGCGGCTGGGCATCAAGCTGCCCTTGGAGAAGTTCGACGAGATCAGCCGGCGCATCCCGCTGCTGGCGAACATGCGGCCGGCGGGCAAGTATCTGATGGATGAATTTTACGTGGCGGGTGGTCTGCGGGCCCTGCTGAACGGGATGAGGGAGCTTCTGCACATGGATGTGCTGACCATCACGGGCAAGACCCTGGGCGAGAATGTGGCGGGCTGCGAGATCTATCAGCCGGATGTGATCCGCACGCCTGCGGACCCGATCCAGCCGGACGGCGGCACGGCGATCCTGCGGGGCAACCTGTGCCCGGACGGAGCGGTGATCAAACATGCGGCGGCGACACCGGAGCTGTGCCAGCACACGGGCCCGGCGCTGGTCTTCGACAGCTATCCGGAGATGAAGGCGCAGATTGACAACCTGGACCTGGACGTGACGAAGGACACGGTTTTGATCCTGCGCAATGCGGGGCCGGTGGGTGCACCGGGCATGCCGGAATGGGGACAACTCCCGATCCCGAAGAAGCTGATCCTGCAGGGCATCCGCGACATGGTGCGGCTGTCCGACTGCCGGATGAGCGGGACGAGCTACGGGGCCTGCGCGCTCCACATTGCTCCGGAAAGCGCCGTGGGCGGGCCGCTGGCGCTGGTGAAGAACGGAGACCTCATCGAGCTGGATGTGCCTAACCGGAAGTTGCACCTGCATGTGAGTGACGAGGAGCTGGCGAAACGGCGGGCGGAATGGAAACCGGCACCGCAGCGGTATCATCGCGGGTATGCGAAGCTGTTCGTGGACCACGTGACCCAGGCGAACGAGGGAGCGGATTTTGACTTCCTGCAGCATCATCCGGAAGGGGTGCCGGAGCCGGAGATTTATTGAGGGTGATGAAGACGGGGAGGATGAAGGTTTTGAACAAGGTTAAGATGAAGAGAGGGGGCAGCCAGGCTCTTCATCCTTATCTTGTTCGTGACCTTCATCTGGCTCGCCTCAGACGATCACCAGGACGATGGCGCTCATCATCAGGAGGGCACCGGCCAGACGCCAGCGGAGCACAGAAGGGCCGAGGTTCTGCTCGAGATTGGCGAACCAATGGCCGACCATCCAGACGAGAAGGACGCTGAGCAGGCCGCGTGAGGCATACACGATGTTCGCAGAGGTGGCTTTGCCATAGACGGCAAGGGTGCTGACGAAGAGGATGCTCTGCGTGCCCAGCAGGACGGAGCCGCCCGTGAGCCATCCCCAGGCCGGCCGGGGAATGGCGCTGAGAGGGGCTGAAAAACGGAAGACGAGGCCACAGGAAAACAACGCATTAATCCAAAAGATGCAGGGCAAAAGCCGCCCCATGCCCCAGTGCGGCCCCCACTTTTGCACCAGGACGTCAAAGATGGCAAAGCACACGGCCCCGGTGCCGCCGGCAATGAGGGTAATGGCCAGCCCGCGCGGTCTTTTTCCCTGGTCCTTCTTGTTCAGAAAGGCGATACCCAGGACGCTCAGAAACGCTGCGCCCCAGAGTTTCAGGCCCACGGCATCGCCAATGATAAAAGGGGTGAGGAAGGCCACAATGATGACCTTTAAACCAAATACCGGAACTGCCACGGACACATCCCCCTTTTCCAGGGCAATGAACTGGCAAATCTGCCCGACGAAGAGGCACATGGCGATGACACCTGGCTGCCACAGGAGATCGCGGTCCACCGGCGGGCCGCCAAAGAGCCAAAGGATGGAAAACAGGCCCGCGACGATGAAATTGGCCACAAAAGTGGTGCGCCAAAGGCCGACACCCAGCTCGCTGGACCGCTTTAGCACCAACGCCCCGAAGGCATAAAAAAGCGCGGCAATGAGCGGATAAACTAGCGTGGCGAGAGTTGGAGGCACGGGATGTGATAACACGGACGCACGCTACGCTCAAGGTGCCAAGAAGGCCTGTCCTCATACTATTGAGGCGCGAGTGTCCGTCCTTGCGCGGGGGGCATCCCGCCGTTTCATGGGCCATGCGTTTGATTATCGCCCTCTGTCTGCTGGCCGCGCCCGTGATCGCCCAGGATCTGGAGCGCTGGGTTTATCTGGACAACGGTCAGGTGCGCTTGGGGGCCAACCTCAGCGCCGGGGCTTGCATCGGGTGGTTCTCTTCGTCAGGCTCCAAGAACAACCTTTTGAATGCCTACGATGTGGGCCGCTACCTCCAGCAGTCCTATTATGGCGACACTGACGGCAGCGACTGGAACGGCAAACCGTGGCGGTATAACCCGGTGCAGGGCGGAAGCTGGCGCAATGAACCCGCCCAGGTGGTGGAAAGCCGCGAGGAAAAGGACCAGCTCTACGCCAAAATCCACCCGCGCCATTGGGCCACAGGAGAGCTGCTGAAGGAGGTGTCCATGGAGCAATGGCTGCGCCTGGAGGGAAAACTGGCCCGGCTCAAGTTCAAGATGACCTATTCAGGCGAGAAACAGCACCGGCCCTATCACCAGGAGCTGCCCGCCCTGTTTGTGAAATCCGTATTGGATACCCTGGTTTTCGTGGGAGAGGACGGCAGTCTCCAGCGAAAGCAGCCCGGTTTTCCCAATGAGCTCTTCCGCCTGGGGCCAAAACCCTGGGCCGCCTGGGTGGATGCCCAGGATTCCGGCCTGGGGCTCTATGTGCCGCATGCCGAGGAACTGACCAGCTACCGCGTGCGCAACGGAAACGTCGGCGACTGCTCCTACTGCGCACCCATTCGCACCTTCGCGCTCAAACCGGGACTGGTTTTTGAATACGAGGCTGTGCTGATGATTGGGCGTTTGGAGGAGATACGGGTGGTTTTTGAGAAGCTGCGGGCAGAGGAATCTTAACGTTCGAAGTATCGCTTTTAAGCGGAATCTTTGACTTCACTCAGCCACCAATCCCCACATAAATGCGGTACGCAGAACCCTGAATCACTCAATCATCTTCGGCATCTCCGGGCAGAGTTTCGACACCTTCACTGCGACTGCCGGAGCATCCTTGAGGAAAAAAATCATCCGGCCTTTTTTATCGCAGATCCAGACTTCCTTGGCTCCAGCTTCGAAGTATAGCCGTCGCTTTTCCTCGATCTCTCCTCGGGTGTTCGCAGGGGAAATGACTTCCACGCAGATCTCCGGTGCGGCGGACAGGGCGGTGCGGCCACCAATTTTGAGCAGGCGCTTTTTGGATACCCAGGACACATCAGCCACCTTCACACCGTCGGAGGTGGAGATGGGGCATTCGACGTTCACCTTTCCTTCAGGCAATAATTTTGCCAGCCAGGTGCCGATATCAAACTGCCTGCCGCCATGTGAATATTCCGCATAATGATACATGATCGTCCTCCCGAAGCGGTCGGTTTCCACCCGGCCTTGCAGTTTGCGCACGTCCTCATCACGGGCCAGCTCATCCCAACGGTCCAGATTGAAGGCCGTCTGGTCCTTGATCGTGGGGAGGTTTAAAAGCGCACTCATGACTTCCGGCTCAAAAAATGCCACAATCCGGGCCTTCCGGCAACACATCTTCATCCTCCGCCCTTTACAGCGCGTCTGCTCTGTGCAAGATGCCGCGCTTTCCCGGCTGCCGCCGCAAAAGATGAGCGGTCCTGGAACCGCCGCCTCCACCTGTGGCAGCCCTGAAAGCCTCCAACTCACGCTTTCTTCCTCAAATTCGTCATTCGTCCTTCGGATTTCGTCATTTTTCCCCTCCATGCCCAAAGATCCCTCCATCAAACGCATCCTCGTCATCGGTTCCGGCCCCATCGTCATCGGCCAGGGCTGTGAGTTCGACTATTCCGGCGTCCAGGCCTGCAAGGCCCTGCGCGAGGAGGGCTACGAGGTGGTCTTGATTAATTCCAACCCGGCCACCATCATGACCGATCCGGAATTTGCCTTCCGGACCTACATTGAGCCGATCACTCCAGAGATCGTGGAGAAGATCATCATCAAGGAAAAGCCGGACGTGCTGCTGCCTACCCTGGGCGGCCAGACCGCGCTGAATACGGCCATGTCTCTGCACCACTCCGGCGTGCTGGAGAAACACGGCGTGCGCATGATCGGCGCGAAGCCGGATGCCATCGAGAAGGGCGAGGACCGCCTCAAGTTTAAAAACGCCATGCTCGGCATCGGGCTGGACCTGCCGCAGTCCGGCGTGGCCCACACCATTGAAGAAGCCCGCGTCATTGCTGAGGAGATCGGCACCATGCCCCTCATCATCCGTCCGGCTTATACCCTGGGGGGCACCGGCGGCGGCATTGCGTATAACAAGGAAGAATTCGAAACCATCACCGCCCGCGGCCTGGATCTCTCCCCCGTCAGTGAAGTGCTCATCGAAGAGTCCCTCCTGGGCTGGAAGGAATTCGAAATGGAAGTGATGCGGGACAAGGCGGACAACTGCGTCATCATCTGCTCCATCGAAAACCTGGATCCCATGGGCGTGCATACTGGCGACAGCATCACCGTGGCCCCCATCCAGACGCTGACGGATCGCGAATACCAGATCATGCGCGATGCCTCCTTTGCCTGCATCCGCGAGATCGGTGTGGAGACGGGCGGGTCGAACATCCAGTTCGCCGTGCATCCGGACACCGGGCGCATGATCGTCATCGAGATGAATCCGCGTGTGTCGCGCTCCTCCGCACTCGCCTCCAAGGCCACCGGATACCCCATTGCCAAGATCGCCGCCAAACTCGCTGTTGGTTATACCCTGGACGAGCTGAAAAACGATATCACCCGCGAGACCCCGGCCTCCTTTGAGCCGACCATTGACTACGTCGTCACCAAGATCCCGCGTTTCACCTTCGAAAAATTCCCCGGTGCCGATACCACCCTCACCACCCAGATGAAGTCCGTGGGCGAGGCCATGGCCATTGGCCGCACCTTCAAGGAATCCATGCAGAAGGCCCTGCGCAGCCTGGAAATCAAACGCTTCGGATTGATCGGCGACGGTGCCGATGTGGAAGTGGACGAAGAGACCCTGACCACCAAACTCACCGTCCCCAATGCCGAGCGCATCTTCTTCCTCGGCCAGGCCTTTGCCATCGGTTGGGATGTGGAGAAGGTCTTTGAGCTGACGAAGATTGACCGGTGGTTCTTGAGGCAGCTTGAGGAGATTGTGAAGGAGCAGAAGCTCATTCCTCATCATGCTGAACCCTTGACCGAGGAGTCATTCAAGCTAGCCGCTTCCATGAAGGATGGAAATGCGGAGCAAGCCCAGTGGAGGAAATACAAAAAGCTTGGTTTCTCGGACCGTCAGATCGCAATCGCGATGAATCTTTCCGAACCCGACATCCGTCGTTTGAGGAAAGCAAACCGTGTCCTCCCCACTTACCGCCTCGTGGACACCTGTGCGGCGGAGTTCGAGGCTTACACGCCTTACTATTACTCCACCTACGGCACCGAAGACGAAGTTCAGGACAATGACAAGCCCAAGGTCATCATCCTGGGTGGCGGGCCGAACCGCATCGGCCAGGGCATTGAGTTCGATTACTGCTGTGTGCATGCCTCCTTCGCCCTGCGTGAGCTGGGGTATGAGACCATCATGGTCAATTCCAACCCGGAGACCGTTTCCACCGACTACGACACCAGCGACAAGCTCTACTTTGAGCCGCTGACCCTGGAAGATGTGCTCAACATCTATGAGCGGGAAAACCGCAACGACAAGGTGCTCGGTGTCATCGTCCAGTTCGGTGGTCAGACGCCGCTGAACCTCGCCAAAGGCCTGGAAGAAAACGGCGTGCGCATCATCGGCACCAGCCCGAAAAACATCGAGCTGGCCGAAGACCGCAAGATGTTCGCCGCGCTCCTGGATGAGCTCGGTTTGCACCAGGCCCCCAGCGGCACCGCCACCTCCCTGGAGGAGGCTTTGGCCATCACCGCCCGCATCGGTTACCCCAGCCTCGTGCGCCCCAGCTTCGTGCTCGGCGGCCGCGCCATGCAGATCGTCTATAGCGATGCCGAGCTGACCCACTACATGAAGAACGCCGTCGAGGCCACGCCCGACCGCCCCGTGCTGGTGGACCGCTTCCTGGAAGACGCCACCGAGGTGGATGTGGACTGCATCAGCGATGGCGAGACCACCGTCATCGGCGCGATCATGGAGCACATCGAAGAGGCCGGCATCCACTCCGGCGACAGCGCCTGCGTCATCCCCCCCTTCAGCCTCACTGCCGAGATGCAGGCCCGCATCAGCGATGCCGCCAAAAAGCTGGCCAAAGCCCTCGGCGTGCGCGGCCTCATGAACATGCAGCTCGCCGTCAAAGGCGATGACCTGTATGTCATTGAGGTCAACCCGCGTGCCAGCCGCACCGCCCCCTTCGTCAGCAAAGCCATCGGCGTGCCGCTGCCCAAGCTCGCCGCCAAGATCATGGTCGGCAAGACCCTCAAGGAGCTCGGCTTCACCGAGGAAATCCGTCCGAAGCACTTCAGCGTCAAAGAAGCCGTCTTCCCCTTCAGCAAGTTCCAGGGCGTGGACATCGCCCTTGGGCCTGAGATGAAATCCACCGGCGAAGTCATGGGCATCGACATGGACATGGGCCTCGCCTTTGCCAAAAGCCAGATGGCCGCCGGCGGCACCCTGCCGACGAAAGGCAACGTCTTCATCAGCGTCAAAGAAACCGACCGCCCCAACGTCGCCCGCATCGCCAAAGGCTACGCCGACCTCGGCTTCACCCTCTACGCCACCGCCGGTACCGGCCAGGTCATTTCCGAAAGCGGCACTCCCGTTAACATCCTGCCCAAGCTCGCCAGCGGCCAGCGCCCCAACGTCATTGATCTCATGAAGAACAAGGACATGGCCCTCGTCATCAACACCCCCAGCGGCAAAAACCCCCGCGAAGACGAAATCAAAATCCGCACCGCCGCCATGCAAAACCGCATTCCGATCATGACGACGCTGCGCGGTGCCGATGCCGCCATGCGGGCGATTAAGTCACTCCAGGGGAGTGAGGTTCAGGTGAAGGCGTTGCAGGAGTATCATCAGTAGTCCAAGCGGTGCGAGAGGAGCGTGGGCACTCTTGCCCGCCTCTTTCATCGCGGCTTCGCTGCCTAGTTTTTCGATTCCGGAGAGGAGTCTCCGCGCTCCTCTCACAGCCTTCACAACCCTGCGCAAGTCCACCGTGCGGCCGGCGTTGAAGTGGGTTTCCTTAAACGCCGATGAAAACGCTCTTCCTCCTCGCTGCGGTCTTCCTGTTCACCTCGATCCCCGCACTGGCCGGAGTCGCTTGTGTGGAGAGCGCGGATCAGCTAGTCATCACGCGTGATGGACGGCAGGTGCTGAGTTACCAGAAGACCATCCAGGTTCCAGAGGGTGTGGGGCAGGAGTATGGGCGCAGCGGGTTCATTCATCCCATTTCCACACCGTCGGGCCGGGTCATCACGGATGGCTACCCGGTGCCGCATCATGCGCATCAGCATGGGCTGTTCTTTGCCTGGAAGAAGGCGACTTTTGAAGGCGAGACGCTGAACTTCTGGGAACCCGGCGCCGCCAAGATACGCCATGAAAAAGTGCTGGAAGTGATCAATGAAGAGTCGCTGGCCGGCTTCCGTATCGAGCTGGCCCATGTCAACGGTGACCGGACGATTTTGCGCGAGATATGGACGGTGAAAGTCCACGCGGAGACGGGTCACATTGACTTCACTTCGGAGCAGCGCTGCGTGGCGGACTCACCCCTCACGTTGGACAAGTTCCACTACGGCGGCATGGCGGTCCGCGGCTCACGCCAGTGGTTCCCGGACGCGCAAATCTCCGCAGGAAAAGGCGCGTTGAAAGACGAGTTCGTCGCCCCATGCGCGATCCTCACCAGCGAGGGCCTGACCCAGGCCAATGGCAATCACAGCCGCCCCCTCTGGGTGTGCATGAGCGGCCCCGTGGATGCAGCGCCTGTCTCGATCACCCTGATCCCGCATCCCACCAATTTCCGGCATCCCCAGCATGTGCGCCTGCATTCCGCGATGCCCTATTTCTGCTTCATCCCCACCGTGGAGGAACCGTTTCAAATCGATCCCGGCAAAACCTGGGTTTCCCGCTACCGCATCATCGCCGAAGACGGCGAGCCGGATGCAGCGAAGCTGAACGCCCTTCAGCGTACTTTTGCCGGTGAGGAGTAGAAGAAAAGAATTCTTTTTATGCACGGCGACGACTGAAACGAAGAATCATGAAGGTCCCGCTCAGGAACATAAAGAGGCTGTAAACCACGGCGGGGATGGCCAGGCGGGGGCTGTCCAGCAAGCCGAGGGCGATGGCGAGAGCCAGGGTGCCGTTTTGAATCCCCACCTCAATGGAAAGGGTCACCCGCTGGGGCTGGGGCAGCCGAAAACCCGTGGCCAGTGCATAGCCCACCAGCATGCCGCAAAGGTTAAGTGTCACCGCCGCCGGGCCACCGGCGACGATCTGTGCCCCCAGGTTCTTCTCGCTGAACACGGCGGCGAGGATGATGAGCGCCAGGAACCCCACCGAGAGTGCGTTCACCGTGCCTGCCAGCCGCTGTGTGAGATGAGGCCGCGCATGATGCACCCACATCCCCAGGCCCACCGGCAGCAAGGTCACGACCATGAGCTGAAGGAAAGTCTTGCCAAAAGGCAAGGTAATGGCCTGCCCGGCACCCATGAAATGATCCATCGAAAAACTCACCAGCAGCGGAATGGTGAACACCGTGATCACACTCGCAATCGCCGTCAACGTGACCGACAAAGCCGTGTCTCCTTTGGAAAGATGGGTGATGATGTTGGAGGTCGGTCCGCCTGGGCAGGCCGCGAGGAGCATCAGGCCCGCCGCGAGATCGCCGGGCAGCTGGAACAGATGCGCCAATCCCCAAGCAATGAGCGGCAGCGCCAGCAGCTGACAGCCCAGCCCAAGCAACGTCGCTTTTGGAGAAAACAACACTCGGGTGAAGTCTGCGACCTTGAGCGTCATCCCCATGCCAAACATGATGATGATGAGCGCCAGTGGCAGAAGGACGGATTTCAACAAGTCGGGAGACATGCCGATCCGTTTGCTTGCGACACGACCTTGTCCATCGAAAAGGCCGGCTTCTTGGGGGTTGCAGACTTGCTAAGAAGGTCTGCTGGAAAGCCCGGGCAGCGAGGTGGTGAAGACAACCCTGCCCTGCCGACGAATTTGATTGTTTGATTTGATCTTTGGTTGGGGTTCTTCATCATGGCGGACGTGACTCCCGCCAACCAACACCCTCTCCTTCCCCGCCTGGCGCGGTGGATGCTGGTGGCGTTGCTATGCATTTCATTAGGCCTGCAATGGACGCTGCTGCAAGGGGTGGCGTGGACGGGCATGCTGATCAGCTATGCCAGGGACGGATCGCTGATCGAGGCGGTGACGAAGACTTTTGATGGTGAGCATCCGTGCCAGCTTTGCAAAGCGGTGGAGAATGGACAAAAACAGGATCAGGAAAAGACGGCCAGCGCACCGCTGAAAAAGCTGGAGGCCGTGCTGGCCCAGATGGTCTGCGTGGTGGCTCCGGCCCCTGTGCTGAGGACTTTCCCCGAACCCACCCAACAGGGAGAACGGCTGGCCATGATGCCGCCGTGGACGCCGCCGAGACAAGGCCAGGCATGAAGCACCTGCCACCCAGGAGGTGGCCATTTGTTCTCTTCATCCCGGTGTCGTGAACCGCGTCTGCTTTATGCGGCGTGGTCATGCCCATGTTCTCTCTCCCCAACTTTTTGTGAAACTGAATTTCTTTTTGTCCCTGCTGATCGCGGGCGGCGTGACCGCTGTCTGCCCCTCTGTTTACTCCCAATCTGCCGATGAGCCCATGAACCTCCCTGAGGTGGTGGTGACGGCGGATGCCCAGGCGGAATCCCTGACCGTGCCGAGTGTGGCGACGGTGAAAAAGCAACTGGCCCAGATCCCCGGCGGGGTGAATGTGGTGGATGCGGAAGACTACAAACGTGGCCGAGCCACGACGCTGAAGGATGCGCTGGACTATTCCCCCGGTGTCTTCGTTCAGCCGCGTTTCGGGGCGGAGGAATCCCGCATCTCCATCCGTGGCTCCGGCATCCAGCGCACCTTTCATGGTCGCGGGCTGAAGCTGATGCAGGACGGATCACCGCTGAACCTGGCGGACGGGGGATTTGACATGCAGGCCATTGAGCCGCTCTCGGCGCGCTATGTGGAGGTCTTCCGTGGCGCCAATGCCCTCCAATATGGATCCACCACGTTGGGTGGGGCCATCAACTTTGTCTCCATGACGGGTTACGATGCGGCACCGGCGCAGATGCGTTTTGAAGCAGGCAGCTTTGATTCCTTCCGGGCGCAAATCAGCTCAGGCATGGTGCTGGGGGCGGCGGATTATTATGCCAGCTTCACGCATTCGTCCTCGGACGGGTATCGTGACTGGAGCCGTCAGAGCAACCAGCGTTTCTTTGGCAATGTGGGCTACCGTTTCAATGACGAAGTGGAGACCCGTTTTTACCTGACCTATGTGCAGACGGATTCGCAACTGCCGGGAGCCCTGACCCGTGCCCAGCTGGAAAGCCGTCCGGATCAGGCGAATGCGGGCAGCGTGGCACTGAGGCAGAAGCGTGATTTTGAGCTGCTGCGCATCGCCAACAAGACGACCTTTGGCAGCGACGACCACAAGCTGACGGTGAGCAGCTTCTGGTCCTGGAAGGATCTGGATCACCCCATCTTCCAGGTGATTGACCAGCTCTCCAATGACTTCGGCGTGGATGTGCGTTATGACTCGCTGGCGGACCTGGCGGGGCACCGGAACCTTTTCACCCTGGGACTGGGGGCGATGTATGGCATCACCCAGGACAACCGTTTCCAGAACCTGGGCGGCGAGCGCGGCCTGCGCACGGCGGAGAACCAGCACCAGTCCGCCAATGTGGACCTGTATCTGCAGAATACGTTTTATGTGACGGATTCCGTGGCGCTGGTCCTGGGGGCGCAGGGCAGCTATGCCAAACGTGACTTTGAGGAGCAGCTCATCTTTGGCGCGGATAATACGGACATGCAGGAATACTGGGGATTCAGCCCCAAGCTGGGCGTGCTGTGGGAGGTGAATCCGCAGACGCAGGTGTTCTTTAATGTCAGCCGCAGCTTTGAACCACCGTCCTTTGGTGAGCTGTCCAATGCCGGTGCGGCTCCTGGGCTGGTGCAAC
Organism: Prosthecobacter sp. SYSU 5D2; assembly: GCF_039655865.1. Classification (NCBI taxonomy): domain Bacteria; kingdom Pseudomonadati; phylum Verrucomicrobiota; class Verrucomicrobiia; order Verrucomicrobiales; family Verrucomicrobiaceae; genus Prosthecobacter; species Prosthecobacter sp. SYSU 5D2. The sequence continues at coordinate 138,245 of NZ_JBBYXL010000007.1, forward strand.
TGGATGCGCAGCGAGGCACGACCCTCGAGCTGGGCACCCGTGGCCGTGCGGACCGGGTGAGCTGGGACCTGGCCTGGTACTACTCATGGCTTGACAACGAGCTGCTGTCCCTGGGCATCCCCGGTGTGAACCCCACGCAGACGGTGAATGCCGGCCGCACCATCCATCACGGCATTGAGGCGATGGTGGACTTTGACCTTCTGCGCGGGATCGTAACCCCCTGGCAGGATGAAACGATGGGCAGTGGCAAACAGGCAGGTACCGAAGCAGTCAAAGGAGACCGGCTTTTTCTGCGTCAGGTGTACCTGTTTAGCGACTTCCACTTCGCCAGCGGCGGCCAGTTCAGCAATAACGAGCTGCCCGGCATGCCCCGGCATTATTACCGTGCCGAGCTGCTGTATGAACATCCCTGCGGCTTTTATGCAGGGCCGAATGTGGAATGGGTACCACAGGCTTACTTTGTGGACCTGGCCAACACGCAGAAGGCGGGAAGCTATGCGCTGCTGGGATTCAAGCTGGGCTATCGTACGCCCAAGGGGCTGTCCTTTTTCATCGAAGGCAAGAACCTGACGGATGAAACCTTTGCCGCCACTACCGGTGTGCTGAAAACCGCGAATGCAGGCAGTGCGGTGTATTTTCCTGGTGATGGCCGCGCGGTGTACGCCGGCATCGAATGGAAATGGTAATCCTGTTTGAAACCGGGGCAGGAGGCATGTCCTTGTCTCCTGCCTTTTTCCCATCCTCTTTACATGAACAAAAACTTCGTCCGAAAAGCCCATCGTTGGTTAGGCCTGATCTTCAGCATCAGCATCCTCATGTCCGCCGGGAGCGGTGTGATTCATAACATCATGACGCGCACGCAGCCGCCCCCGCCAGCGGCGAGCCCCAGTGGAGAAGGGCTGAACGTCAACCAGATCACCATGAGCATCGCCGATGCGACCGCCCGTCTGCCCGATGCGGCTCAAGGTGTGGCAGCGGTGAATGTGCGCAGCATTGGCGGCCAGCCCTGGTATCAGGTGTATGTGAACGGCAGTCGCTCAGCCCAGTATGTGAGCGCAGTGGATGGCCGGGTGGATGCAGCCCAGGATGAGGTGTATGCGGGCGAGATCGCAAAGGCCTTCCTGGGCGGTGCGGAGGTAACGAAGACGGACTACCTCACGGCGTTTAACAATGAGTATATCAACATTTTCCGCATCCTGCCAGTGTACCGGTTTGACCTGGAGGATGAACATCACACCCGTGTTTACGTTTCCACCACCACCGGGAGCGTGACCCGCCACACGGATGACGGGCGGCAGTTTGAGGCCCGTATCTTCACCAATTTTCACAAGTTCGGTTTCATCCCCAACAAGGATGTCCGCGACCTGGTGCTGACAACGCTGACCTTTGCCACATGCATCGTGGCTCTGCTGGGCATCGTTCTGTTTTTCATGACGAGGCCGAAGAAGCGGGCGGTGGACTGAGGCGACGGGGCAAGTGAGCCAGGTCAGTCACGACCGACCTGGCGGATGAGGGCCTGCATGACGCCCTGAATGATGAGCTCATTGGCGGGGATGAGATCCGGAAAGTCGGGATTCTCCGCCTGGAGGTAGGGGCGGCCTTCTTTGATGAGGAAACGCTTCAGGGTAGTCTCGCCATCAATGAGGGCGGCGACGATGTCGCGCGGCCGGGGCTCTTTGGCTTCAAGGATGACCATGTCGCCATCGCAAATGTTGGCACCGATCATGGATTCACCGCGCACCTTGAGGGCAAAGGCCTTGGCGCTGCGGCTGAGGCCGAGCGTGTGCACATCCACGGCGATGGAGCCATCCGCCGTCTGCTCCTGCGCGCTGGCGTAACCGGCGGGGATCATGCCATAAAGGGGGATGTCCACGATCTCGGCACGCTCGAGATCCTCTGGAAAGACGACGGCGCGGGCCTTGTTGGGATGACGCTGGATGACACCTTTTTTTTCCAAAGCCCGCAGGTGGCTCATGGCGGCGGTCTGGCTGGAGAAGCCAAAGTGCCGCTGAATGTCACGCGTGCTGGGCATGACACCGTTTTCGCGCTGATACTGGCGCAGGTAGTCCAGCAGTTCGCGCTGGCGGTCGGTGAGCTTGGTGTTGAAATCGAACATGGAATGTTGTTTGTTCGCCTGAACACTTCAACCTAACGAGCCAGGATGCAAGAAGTTTTACGGGGCCTTCTTGCATGGAAGAAACTTGTACATCCGTGCACTTAGTTTGCATCGAACCTTTGCGTGTCCGCCATTTTGCATGAATCTTTAGCTGTGCCTGCTTTTCCCACCCTTCGTTTCCTTCTTCTGATCACGAGTGCTGCCTTCAGCGTCGTCGCCCAGGAACCTGGGAAGGCACCAGAGACGACACCCCCACCTGCTGTCCCGGCTGCGCCCGAAAAGGCTCCGGTACCCATTGCTCCGTCAGTGGAGAAAAAAGCGGATGAGACGCCTTCTCCCGTGACGCCTACCCCTTTGCCAGCAGCAGCCCCTGTCACTCTTCCCCCTGAGCCAGCGGCTGCGGTGCCCAAGGCTGGTCTGGCCACGCCAGGAAGCATTGGGGAACTGCCGAACCACACGACCGTGCTGGCCCAACGGGCGGCGACGGCTTTTGGCGAGCAGAAGTGGGAAGAGGCACGTGCGGCCTATGAAGAGATGCTGAAGCTGGATGAAAACAATGCGCTGGCCTGGGCCAACCTGGGCGCGGTGGAGCAGCAGGCCGGCAAGACGCTGGCGGCAGTGGATTGCTTCGAGAGGTCCGTGGAGATCAACCCGCATCTGGCGCAGAGCTGGAGTGCCCTGGGACTGATCTTTTCCTCCGAAGGTGACACCTACCGCGCCATCTCCTGCTTCACCCGTGCGATTCATGAGGAGCCGACGGATGCACGGGCGCACAATTATCTGGCCATCGCGGCGAAGAATCTGGGCTGGGTGGATGCGGCGCAAAACGAGCTGTTGCGCGCCATCGAGCTGAACCCGCAGTACGGCATCGCCCATTTCAATCTGGCGCTGCTCTACCTGGACCAGAAACCGCCGGCGATAGAGCTGGCCAAGCGGCATTACGACAAGGCGGTGTCCCTGGGGGTGGAAAAGGACGAGATTGTGGAGCGGAGGCTGAAGGAGTGAGCTGGGAGATCCGGCCACAACTGGATCAGCTCCGCGCCGAAGGCCTGTGGCGCGAGCTGCGGGTGATGGATTCCCCGCAGGGACCGCTGCTGGAGCATGAGGGGAAAAGCTTTGTCAATTTTTCCTCCAACGACTACCTGGGACTGGCCTCCTGCGATGTGCTGAAGGCAGCACTGCAGGATGGCGCGGCGCGATATGGCGCAGGATCGGGTGCTTCCCGGCTGGTCTGCGGCAGCCTGCGCCCCCATGCAGAATTGGAGGCAGCCCTGGCGGACTTTAAGGGCACTGAAGGGGCGCTGACCTTTTCCAGCGGGTTTGCCGTGCCCATGGGTACTTTACCCGCCCTGCTGGGACCGGGGGACACGGTGCTTTTGGACAAGCTGAGCCATGCCTGCCTGGTGGATGCGGCACGGCTAAGCGGGGCGACGTTGCGGGTGTTTCCGCACAATCATCTGGAGAAGCTGGAGCGGCTTTTGCAAACGGCCAAAGGGCGGGTGCTCATCGTCACGGAATCCATATTCAGCATGGACGGCGATGCCGCTCCGCTGCGCGAGATGGTGGCTCTGAAGGAGCGCTACGGTGCCTGGCTGCTGCTGGATGAAGCGCATGCCGTGGGTGTGCTGGGACCCCAGGGCCGGGGTCTGGCGGCAGAGCTGGGGCTGGAGGGCCGCATTGAGCTGCAGATGGGCACATTGAGCAAGGCGCTGGGCCTGAGCGGAGGTTACCTGGCGGCCTCGCACGCCGTGGTGGACCTGCTGATCAACCGGGCCCGCAGTTTTATCTACACGACCGCCCCGCCACCGGCGGTGGCCCATGCGGCGCTGACCGCGCTGGAGATGGTGCGGGGGGAGGAAGGCGAACGCCGCCGGAAGCTGCTGCGTGCACATGTAGAGAATGTCCAAACGAAGGTGGGCCTGGGAAACACTGGCTTCCAGAGCGCCATCCTGCCGCTGATCCTGGGAGACGAAAACGCAGCCATGGCAGCGAGTGCGGCCCTGCGTTCAGCGGGACTGATGGTGCCTGCCATCCGCTACCCAACAGTGGCGCGGGGACGGGCAAGGCTGCGGCTGACGTTTTCCGCCGCGCATCTGCCGGAGCAGGTGGAGCGGCTCATGGAGGCACTCAAGGTGTTGAACCTGCTTCACCCCGCAGAAGCTGCTTGCCATTGAAGCGCTCACCCGGATTGAAAAGCCAGCCGGGGGAGCGGTTCTTCAGCTCATAGCGCTGGAGGACAAATTCCGGGAGGGCCAGGTTGCTGTTGGGATCATACACCCGGCGTCCCGAATAGTAACCCCAGAGGCGGTATTCATGATTGTGATCGCTACCAAAGGCGGGGCCGTCTCCCGAGGGTATTTCAGGGTAGCGGTCAGGCTGGCGCATGTATTTTTCATTCATCATGACCAGCTTGGACTGATGCCAGGGCTGGCCGGGACGGCGCACGTAACCCCAGAGGTGCGTGCGCTCGATATTGAACCGGCGACCAATGTAATAGTCCCCCGGCGTCTCCGCCGCGATCTCCAGGCGGCGGTATTCAATGAGCTGCTGCTGGCGCGGACTGGTGGAGCTGCAGGCTGGCAGCAGGAGGGCCAGTCCGAGCAGAAAAAGGGGGGCGAAACGGGACATATGCAGCCGAGAGTGAAACACGAATGCCTATGCGCAAATGAAACCTGTCACGGGACGTCTTTCTTTGCGGCCTGGGCTTTGGGCTTTTTGCTGCCGTCCGCTTTGTCCTTTTTCGCCCTTTCGGTTTTGGCTTTGAGGGTATCCGCCATCTTCTTTTGCGCGGCAGCACGGGCGGCCTGCACGGCGCGAATTTCCTCAGCGCGCTTCAGGACCTGAGCCTGAAGGCCGTCGGGATTGGCGGGGTCGGTAATCATGGGAAAGTCGTCGGTGCGGAAAGGGGTCAAGGGCAGGCCCTCGGCGGAATAGACATTGGCCACGGGATTGTCCGCCCAGGCGTAGCGCACAGCCACGGGCTTGGCCACCTTCGGGCTGCTGACGGCGATCTGGTTGCCACGCGGGGTGCGCGGGCTCAGCTTGTTATCGGGCAGGATGACGGCTTCCGCCCACACCCACTTGCGGTCCTCCCCGCAGATGGCAAAACCGCGCACCTCATCCACATCCACCACACGCAGGCCGGTAGGGGCGTAGTCAAAGGAGATGATGGCTTTGCCCTCCTCAAACTTCACGTCCTTGTAGGTGGGGCTGCGGTAGGGCATTTTCATGCCATAGTCTCTGGCCAGTGCCCAGCGGACCAGGCGCTCGGCCACATCCACCTTGTTTTTCGGGTGGATGTCGTTCGCCTCACCCAGGTCGGTGATGACACACTCGCCGGTGTTGGGCAGCTTGCTGATGGTCATCGTCTGGGCTTCACGCAGTTCGGCCCAGGTGCTTTCCACGGGATCAGGCTGCTCGGCAAGGTAGTCGGCCAGCTGCACCCAGTAAAAAGGGAAGTCGCCCTGCTTCCATTCCTTGCGCCAATGCTCGATCATGAAGGGAAACAGGTCGCGGTATTCTTTGGCGCGGGAGGCGTTGCTTTCCCCCTGGTACCAGATGGCGCCTTTGATGCCGTAGCCGATGGTGGGATGCAGCACACCGGCATAAAGGTTGCCGGGGCGGTGCTGGCCGGTCATAGGATTGCGCGGGGCGCGACCGATGGGGGCTGGCTGCGGGGTGCCGTTTTTGATGGCCTCCCTGCGGGCGGTGGCCCAGGCATCAGCCTTGGCTTTATAAGCGGCCTCCTGTTTGTCAAAAGCCTCCTGGCTGAATTCGGCCTCATTCTTTTTCCAGGTGTCCATGATGCCTTTGAAACGGGCATCCTTTTCCAGCAGGTCACGGCGTACCCAGGCCTCCGCCGCACTGCCGCCCCAGGCATTGTCAATCAGGCCCACCGGCACGCCCAGCACCTCATGCAGCACCCGGCCATAATGATAACCGACAGCGGTAAAGGCGCCCACATTGGCTGGGGAGCACTCTTCCCACTGGCCTTTGAAATCATCCTGGATCTCCTGCGTGCCTACCTGCGGCACGGAGATGAGGCGGATTTGAGGATATTTGGCCTGCGCAATGGTGAGATCTGCATCCCAGGTGCTGCTAACGGAAAAACCCATGTTGGACTGCCCGGAGCAGAGCCATACTTCACCGACGAGGACGTTTTTCAGTGCCTTGCTGCTGCTGCCCTGGATGGAAAGGGTGGCGGCCTTGGCACTGGCAGGCACCGCATCCAGCTTCACGGTCCATTTGCCGTCGGCACCGGCTTTGGCGGTCTTGGTCTGGCCGGCGAATTTCACTGTCACTTCGGTCCCTGGCGTGTCCCAGCCCCAGATGGGATTGGCCTGCTTTTGCTGGAGCACCATGTTATCCCCGATGATGGCTGGCAGGCGCAGCTCTGCGTGCAGGGACAGGGTGGAAAGGAGAAGGGTGAGACTCAGGGCAAGCTTCATGGAAAAGCTAAAACGGAAGCCGGGGGGTGATCATTGCGATGAAAAGCGGCTTCATGAAAAAGCTGGTGTCATGAAATAACCAGGCCCCCTGCCTCCGCGCCCGTTGCACCGGCCGCGCAGCCGTGCAGGGTGCGGCATGGCCTCCCTGGCAGAAGATCTCATTTCCCTCATCGGCGCAGCGCGTGTTTCCTCCACCCCGGAGGATCTGGTGACGCACAGCACGGACAAATGGTTTGCCTCCCATCCGCCAGAAGTGGTCGTTCATGCGGAGTCCGCTGAAGACGTGTCCAAGGTGCTAAAGTATGCCAATGAGCACAAAATCCCCGTGACGCCGCAGGGCTCCCGCGTGGGTTATGTGGGCGGCGCGGTGCCACTGCGCGGGGGCATTGCCCTGTCGCTGGCACGGATGAACAAGATCGTGGAAATCAACATTGCCGATGGCGTGGCCATCGTGGAGCCGGGCGTCATCACCGGCGACCTGCAGGCCGCCGTTCGTGAACTGGGCTGGTTTTATCCGCCGGACCCTGCCAGCCTGAAAGAATGCAGCCTGGGCGGCAATGTGGCCACGAATGCCGGTGGTCCGCGCTGCCTGAAGTATGGCGTGACCCGCCACTACGTGCTGGGCCTGGAGGCCGTGCTGGCGGACGGCTCCATCGTCAAGGCCGGTGGCCGCTGCCACAAAAACAAGACGGGTTTTGACCTCGTGGGCCTCATGGTCGGCAGCGAGGGCCTGCTCGGCGTAGTCACCCAGGCGACCCTTCGCCTCATCCCGCATCCTCCCATGCGGGCCATGCTTTCCGCCGGGTTCGCCACCTTTGCCGAGGCGGCCAACGCGGTGCAGCGCATTTTAAACGCTGGTTTCCTGCCCAGCGCCCTGGAGATCGCGGACAAGTTCACCCTTAAAGCCGCCCGTGAATATCTGGGCGAATCCGTCACGCCGCTGGGCGATGCCCACTTGCTGGTGGAGATTGACGGCCAGGATGAATCCGTGAAAGGCGAGCTGGTGACGCTGGCGAAGCTGGTGCGCGAGCTGGGCTGCGTTTCACTGGAAGAGGCCCTGGGGGAAGAAGCCTGCGAACGTTTCTGGAAACTGCGCCGCGAGTTCAGCTACAGCCTGCGCAACACCGGCCTCATCAAGCTGAACGAGGACATCGTGGTGCCCCGCAGCCGGCTGGTGGACCTCGTTGAATTTGCCGAAGGGCTGCAGGCTGAGTGCGGCTTCCCCATCGCCAGCTTCGGCCATGCCGGGGATGGCAACATCCACGTCAACATCATGGTCCTCAGCATGGACGATCCCGTTTTGCGCGAGCGGGCCGAAGCGGCCCTGGACCAGCTTTTCCGCAAGGTCATTGCCTGGGATGGAGCCATCACCGGCGAGCACGGCGTCGGCATCGCCAAGAACCGCTGGTTCCCCGAAGCTCTTTCCGCCGAGGCACTCGATATGCACTCCCGCCTGAAAAAAGCCCTCGATCCCAACGGCATCCTGAATCCTGGAAAGTTTGTGGCCTAACCACTGACACGCGAACACACATGAAGTTAGACGGATGGATCTTCCTGGCTCTCATGACGGGGGTTCATCTCCTGGCCTGGGGTGTATATGGCAAGGCGGAGCCGGAACCGGCGCTGCACTTGCTGGTCTTTCTCTGTCCTGTTCTGTGCGGGGCGTTCCTGGTGCGGTTCTTTGAGCATCAACGTTCATCGGCCTGGCTGCCACCGGTGCTGCTGCTGGTCACCCAGATCGGTTTTTCAACTTCCCCTCGTAGCAGGCCCCTTTCGTCTTTGTGGAATCAATATCTGGATGCGGCCTTTGAGCGTCAGGTGGGCGGATGGGAGGCGTTCTTTGCAGGCATGGTTTTGCTTTTACTCATGGTCCTGCTGGCTGCTATCTCAGCCTTCCTCACGGCGGAAGTGCATGGCTGGTTGACCGGGCGTGGCGCGGGCGCAGGCTGGCGCTTCTGGGTGGCTGTGGAGCGGAGCTTCACGCGCTGGGAGAAACAGACCGCGAAGCAATCCCCATGAGCCGTAAACGTCCGAGATACGCCAGCCGGGGCATCGCCTGGCTGCTGATGGGATCGGGCCTGGGGGCGCTGCTGCTGGCCGCTTTCATGCTGACTGCGGCCTTGCAGTCGCACTTCTGGCCCACCGTACAGGGCAGCATCTCCTCCTACCGGGTGACCAAGGGCTCAGGCAAGCACATCACTTATGGCGTGAGAGTCACCTATTCTTATTGGGTGGAGGGACGGCTTTACTGGGGGGACGTGCATTCCCACTCCTCCGACACATTGCCGGGCATATTTAACAGCCAGGAGGAGGCACTCTCCGAGTATGCCGGCAGCGCCCGGTTCCAACCCTGGCAGCCGGGTCAGCCGGTGACCGTGCATTACGATCCGCAAGATCCAAAAGACAGCGTGCTCAGGCCCGGCAGTACACTCTCTGGCTGGGGCATGTGCGCCTTTGGCATCATCCTGACGGGTATTGGCTTTTACGAACTGGCAAAATTTAAACGCCTGGCTTCAGCTTCCGAAAATGGGTCATCAGTTCTCCCAGGATGAAGACGGGGCACTCCGGGTCCTTCACAAACACATAAAACTCCCCCAGCGGATCGTGCACGGTGAACTGGTGGCCGAAGTATTCAAAGTCCAGCCAGCCTTCCGTGATGCCGTCCGTCTCAAAGCGCAGGATCTTCATGTCTTCCCGTGACTCCAGATGATCTCTCAGGGCCTTCCATGAGATAGGATCCCGCAGGATGGCGAACAGTCGCGATCCGTCCTGCATGCGTTCATCCAGATAATCCACCATGGTCCTGAGCCTTTAGGGTTCAACGTTATTCCTTCGCTTTCGCTGCATCACGATAGAGCTTCCGGTAGCAGTCCGCCATCGCCTCCATGGAGTAGCGTTTCAGCACCGTTTCGCGGGCACCGCTGCCGCAGCGGGCCAGTGAGGCAGCATCCTTCAATGGGGCCTCAATGCAGGCGGCCAGGGTGACTGCATCATGAATGTCTGACAAATAACCTGTTAGGCCGTTTTCAATCACCTCCGCATTGCCGCAGGCGGAATGCGCCAGCACCGGCACCCCGCAGGCCATGGCCTCCAGCACGGCGTTCGACAGACCTTCGATCTCCGAAGGTGCGGCCAGAAGGTCCATGGCGCGATAGTATTTGGGCAGGTCGTTTTGATGCCCGGCCCAGAGGATGCGGTCAGCGAAAGGATGGGCCTTCATGAGGCCGATGATGTGGTCCCGCTCCGCCCCACCATCGCCCACGACCAAAAGGCGCAGGGAGGGCCATTGCGAGGCCAGTTTTTCAAAGGCAGCGAAAAGCATTTCATGCCGCTTCAGCGCCACCAGCCGGCCGACGATGCCGATGACTGTGGCATTCCCTGGAAAGCCCAGTTCTTGCCTGGCGGCGGCGCGGTCCGGTGCGGGGGAAAAACGCTGGCTGTCCACGCCATTCGGCGTCACCACGATCTTCTTTTGCGGGTCCAGGCCCAGGTCCTGCAAATTGTCCCGTACGCTGCTGCTGACGACGTGCACACTGCGGCAGACTTTGAAGAGCCAGCGACGCTGCGCCAGCCGCTTGGGCGTGAGATCCTGCTTCTGCACCTGGCCATGCTCACCATGCACAATTGGGTGCGTGCGCCCGCCCAGCGTGGCCAGCGCGGCATAAATGAGTGTGCCCAAATTATGCGAATGGATGACGTCCGCCTGCACTCGCAGGATGTGTTTGCGCAGCGCGCGCACGGCTTTGAAGGAAAAGCCCGCCGTCTTGCCCATCACCACCACTTTTTCCGGCTCCGGCATGCGCTCGGCGAAGTCTCCCCGAAAGCGCAGGCACGCGGAATGGATGTCAAAACCCTGGCCGTTGAGCCGCTGGGCGACATTCACCACGCCGTTCTCCAGGCCACCTGGGGCCAGGGAATCCAGGACGTGAAGAACGCGGACGGTGGGAGGCACGGCGCTCATGCTTCAGTCAGCCACGGCCACCAGACCGACGGAGGGGAAAAGACGCTGGCAGAGCCGACGGCGCAGCTTGTGCGGCAGCGGGCTGAGCAACAGTTCAAGTGTGTCCACCAGTCCATTCACCAGCGCACTGCGCTGCGGCTTGCCAAAGCGGAAGACCCAGGTCGTGGAAAAACCGTGCTTCTTCAAAAGCTGGCGCATCTCCCGGTGTGTCCATTCCTGGAAGTGAAAGCACTCCAGCTTGTCCGTAAAATGAGCGGAGATGTCATGCGGCCCGGAGTAGCGATGAGGCGTGTCATAAACATACACACCACCCGGCTTCAGCACCCGCCGGGCAATTTGGAAATGCGGGCCGATGTCATCCGGATGCAGATGCTCCAGGAACTGGTAGCTGAAGCAGATGTCCACGGACTGCGCCGGCACGTCCAGCGTGTAGCCGTCATAGACTACCAGTTCCAGGTTCGGCGGGGAAGCCTCCGTGGCGGAGCGCTGGTCGGAGATGTCCACTCCGATGACCTTCTTCACCTTGGCCGCCGCGGCAGCCGCGAGGCGGCAGTCCCCGGGGGCAAATTCCAGCAGCACGCTGTCAGGTTTTAAAAACGGTGTCAGCAGCCGCATCTGGGAGGCCACCTTGCGGCGGCTGTCCTCGGGCGTGTCCCGCCGCGTCAGCCGCGGATGGTCAGGCACCCGCTCAAAGAGCTCCCCATACAGCGTGGCAAACAGTGTGCTGCGCTCCTCCTTGGTGGAATTTCGCAGCCGGGCGGCCAGCTCGCGCTCCACCTCATAGTGATGGCGCAGACGGTCCAGTGAGCGGGATGATTCGGAGGCCATAGGATAGAAAAAGTCAACGGGAGGGGCAGGCAGCGCACAGGTCCATGAAGATGCCAGTGGCCGCTTTCCATGAATAATGGTTCTCAACGTTCATGCGAGCCTGTTTTGCCACTTTGTCCGCCAGGGCCGCATCGCCTGCCAGACGCAGGATTTCACGGGCAAAGGCAGCCGGTTCATCCGCCAGCAGGATGTCACTGTCATGCTGCACCGGCAGCCCTTCCGCCCCGATGCGGGTGGAGATGACCGGCACGCCCATGGCCATGGCTTCGTAAATCTTGATCCGTGTGCCCCCGCCGGCACGCAGCGGCACCAGGATGGCGTGGCAGCCCTGCACATGCGGCCTCACATCGTCCACCGTGCCCGTGATGACCACCTGCTCGCTGGCGCGCTCCCGCAGGCTCGCAGGCGGATTCCGGCCGATGATCTTCAGCCGACAGTCCGGTCTCTGCGCCAGCACCTGCGGGAAAATCTCATCCAGAAAAAACTGGCACGCATCAATGTTGGGCATCCAGTCCATGGAGCCGAGAAAGCCTAACCAAAAGGGCGGCGATGCAGGCGGCGGCCCCGGTTTGAAAAAGTCCACATCCACTCCGGTGGGTACATCCCCCAGCACATTCGTCAGGCCATACAGCTCAAGCGCCAGCCGGGAATCATCCGGGGAGACCGTGATCACCCCGTCAAAAAGGCGTGAGAGCCGGTCCTCCCAGGCGTGCATACGCTGGTATTGCAGGTGCAGGTAGCGGCGTTTGATGAGACCGGTTTCCGCCTCCGCCAGCCGCTTCCAGATCTGGGATTCGATGTTGTGCTGAAACAGCACCGTCGGGCAGGCAAAGTCCACCCCCTGGAAATTCAGCGCCGGGGCCAGGAAATCGCAGATCACCAGGTCATATTCCTTTTGCGCAGCCATGGCTTGCAGGCTCGCGCGCAACCGGGGCTCCTCATACCGCTGCACCGCATACGGGCGGCTAGTCAGCACCGTGCTGCGTGCCAGATCCAGCCAGAAGCGCGGAGAGCTTTTCGGGGCCTGCCGGGTGGGAATCCAGATCTTCCTTTGTGCATACGCATCCGCCTCTTCCTCAGCAGAGACTGTCATGCCCTCCGGCAGCAGCGCCAGATAGGTCACCTCATGCTGGCGGCTGATCTCCGTCAGCATGGCATGGGTGCGGCGCTTCCCCCCCGTATCCAGCGGAAGCAGCGGCCCAGTTTTCACCCAAAGAATGCGCATGTCGGCTGCAAGTAAAACAGCCTAGCCCTTCTGTCACGCAGGAAGCATTTTGCAATTCAAAACTAAATGACACCCGGGCTGGCAAGGACAGGTTTCAGGATTCCGTTTTTTTCAGTCCTCAGTCCTCAGTCCTCAGTCTTCGTCATTCTGCATTCGTCATTCTGCATTCGTCATTTTCTCCTCATGCTCCGCCAACTCCTCCTCCCTCTCGTCCTCCTCGGCACCAGCCTTGCCCACGCCGAATCCCTCCTCCCCGCCAATGCGCGCGTGGCCATCATTGGCGACAGCATCACCGAGCAGAAGCTCTATTCCAAATACATGGAGGCCTACCTACTGGCCTGCACCGGGCGGCAGGACATTCAGGTCTTCCAGTTCGGCTGGAGCGGCGAGCGCGCCAGCGGCTTTGCCGCCCGGTTAAAGAACGACCTTAGCGTCTTCAACCCCACCGTCGCCACCACCTGTTACGGCATGAACGACGGCCAGTACACCACCTACACCGATGCCATCGGCGCCGAGTATGAAAAGAATATGCGCCTCGTTATGGACGGCCTGAAGGACATGGGGGTGCAGCACGTCGCCGTCGGCTCCCCAGGTGCCGTGGATACGAAGTTTTTCACCCGCTTTGAGCCCGCCATCTACAACGACAACCTCGCCCATCTGCGCGACATCGCCCAAAAACTGGCTGCCGAAACCGGCCACAGCTTTGCCAATGTGCACGACACCATGATTGACGCCATGGCCAAGGCCAAGCCCGTGCTCGGCCAGGACTACGATGTCTGCGGCCCAGACGGCTTCCACCCCGGCCCCAACGGCCACCTGCTCATGGCGGAAGCCTTCCTCAAAGGCCTGAAACTGGACGGTAACATCGGCCAGATCACGATTCACCTCGGCGGTGAATCCACCGCCAGCGAGGGCCACCAGATCACCGCCCGCGCGCCCGGCAGCGTTACGCTCGCCAGCACCACCTGGCCCTTCTGCTTTGATGCAGATCCCAAGGCCTCTACCAGCACCCGCAGCATCCTCCCCTTCACCCGTTTCAACCAGGACCTCAACCGCTACATCCTCACCGTCAACGGCCTGACCAAGGACAAAGCCAAAGTCACCTGGGGCAGCGAAACCAAAGAATTCGCCAAAGCCCAGCTCGAAGCAGGCATCAATCTCCCCGCCGAATTCGCCACCACCCCCTTTGACACCGCCTTTGCTGACCTGATCAATGCCATCGGCTCCAAGCAGGCCTACGAGACCACGATGATCAAAAACCTCATCACCCACTTCCGTACCTACGCCCCCGAATCCGAAACCGACCCCGAGTTTAAAAACGCCCTCGAAGTCCTGAAAAAGAAGGTCCTGGCCAAACACGCCAAATACGCCAGCAACGTCCGCAAGCGCGTGAAGGCCGTGACGCATACTGTGAGCGTGGCAGAGTGATTCATCCGCATCGTTTGGGCGTTGGTTATACTGATTTCCATACAGGTTGTCTGAAAAGTCCGTGCCAGCGAATGGGGCTCATCCAATCCAAAGCCCGGCTGAAGCTCCTCAGCATGCGGTCATATCCGTCCGGTGTCCGGCGTGTGTTGGACAAGCGTGTGGCTCCTGTCAGCCGCAGTGTTTCCGCAACCTCGCTTAAGCGCAAGCAAGCCTCTGTGTGGCCCGTTTTTCTAGCCCGAAGGGCTAACCCATGAGTAGCCGGAAGGTGACGCGAGCCTCGGCGAGCTAACCTCCGGTCAGGCAAGCACGACCCGTCTTGAAGACCAACCCGCAGGGTTGCCCCATCAGATCGCCACCTGCATCGGTGTCATAGTGCCGATGGGGCTGCTCCTGCGGAGCAGGTCGTGGACGGAGTGGCTGAATTTTGGACATTCTTTTTGGATATCGGTATAAAGCATCTTATCGCGGCGCAGTCTTCCCTTCCTCCGTCTTCATCGCTGCCGCCAGCCACTGCTTCAATTGCGCAATAACCTCCTCCCGGTGGCTGAACAGCAGAAAATGATCGGCATCGGTGACCGTCTTGAAGGTCACCTGGGCACCGTTTTTCTTCATCCGGGCGGCTGCATCGGCAACGTACGACAAGGGTACGCGGTCATCCTCGGCACCGGTAATGACAAAGACCGGCTTGTCTTTCCAGCGGGCCATGAACCGTAAGGACTCCGTGGCATCTTCCTCCATGATCGGAGAGATGAACGTGAGGGAGCGGAACTGGGTCCCCAGGTCCCGGCCCACGTGGCTCACGCCCTTGCCGCCGTTGGACAGGCCCATCAGGTGCATCCTTTCCCGGTCTAGCCGGGCCACTTTGCCGGCCTCGGCCAGGGCCTTTTCCACAACCTTGGCGGAAGCTGGTTCCGTCCAGTTGCCCATGCCGTAGCTGGGACAGACCAGTACCATGCCCAGAGCATCCGCCACCTGTGAGAGGAGCCAGGGATAGGCCTTGAAGTTACCGCCGCTGCCGTGCAGAAAAACCAGCACGGGGGCTGGCACATCCCGCTTCAGTCCGGGCGGCACATAGATGAAGGAATGCCCCCGATTGGCCCGGCCGAAGAAAAGATCCTCATAGGCCACTGGCATCACGCTGCCCAGCGCATGGAAGTCCTCATCCGCCTCCAGCTCCCGGTAGATTTCCTCCGTCCAGCCGGACAGCTCCCTTGCCTGCTCAAAGGTCATCAGCGAATCCAGCAGAGGCACCACCTGGAAGCCCATTAAAAACTGGTCCAGCTCCGGCACAAGGTTGCCCAGCGCCTGCCGCTGAAACCTCCATCCACCATCCGCATACCGATGCTGGATTCGGGCCTCGGCGGGCCGCTTTCCGTCCGGCGCCCGTGTCACCAACCAGATCGTCAGTCCCGCCCACACCAGAAAGCCCAGCCACCCCGCCCATTCCAAACCCGGTTGTTCATTTTCCCGCCCTAGACAGACCAGCAGTGGCGCCAGGCCGATCATCACCCCGGCCATGCCAAACACAGTGCTCTCAAAAGACTGCCCCACCATCAGCAACAGCAGTGACAGCGGCGCGGCAATGAGGGCCAGCAGCAGGCAGGCCATGCGGATATAGACGAAAGTCATGAGGCGGTAGGATAAGGTTGACGACCAGCCTCCTCCAGCGATGCCTACCTTTCCTCCACCCAGCCGGGAGCCGGGTAGCTGCCGAGGACTTTGACTTTGGCTCCCTGGGTGGTCAGGTCATGAATGGCCTCCTGCAAGGAAGGCTCCTGATGATGGCCGCTGATCTCGAGGAAGAAGCGGGCTTGCTCGCCTGTGATGTCGCCGGGAACGGGGCGGTTCTCGATCTGGCGGACGTTCACATTGCGGCTGGCGAAGACTTGCAGCACCTCCAGGAGCGCGCCAACGCGGTCGCGGGCGTGGACCATGAGCATGGTGTTGTCATGGCCGGAGGGGGCACCGCTGCGGCGGCCCAGGATGATGAACCGGGCGCGGGAAGCATGCTCGCGCGGGGAGGTGGAAAGGACACGCAGGCCGTGAAGTTCCGCACCCAGGGGCGTGCCGATAGCGGCGGCACCGGGCTCGTTTTCAGCATGGGTGGCGGCGAGGCTGGAGGAGGCGCTTTCCTTCAATGCGGCATGGGGAAAACAGGCCGACAGCCAGGGGCGGCACTGCGCGAGCATTTGGGGCAGGCCGTAGATGACATGGATGGAGGCGGCATCACCTTTGGCCATGACGACGGTCTCCACCTTCCAGAGGATCTCCGCATAAATCTGCAAATCGGAATCCACCAGGTGGTCCAGCGTGTGATGGACGGCCCCTTCGGTGGAATGCTCGATGGGCAGCACGCCGTAGTCCACCTCCTGGCTGGCCACGCGGGCAAAAACGCCCTCCGTGCTGGCCTCGGCGGCATAAGCTACGCTGTTGCCAAATTTGTTGATCGCCACCTGGTGAGTCCAGGAACCGGCAGGGCCCAGATAGGCGATGCTAAGGCTGTTTTCCAATGCCAGCGCCGCGCTCATGATCTCGCGGAAAATGGCACGGATGGCTTTCTCGGTGAGGAGGCCCTTTTGCGCATCATTCAGCTCGCAGAGCTTGCGCAGCAGCTTTTCTTCACGGCCCGGCACGTAGATGTCCAGGCCGTCCTTCTTTTTGATCTCGCCAATGACGTGGACCATCTCGGCACGCTCGTTCAGCAGGCGGATGAGCTGCTGGTCAATGGCGTCAATCTTGATGCGAGTTTCTTCCAGCGTCATGATTCAAGGTGCCCGGATTCTGCCGGGGCGGCGGATTCAGTGGAACCCAGGGAGAGCTGGGTTTCTTCAGGGGCGGAGGCACCTGGCTGCTCAGTATCCGCAGTCGGCAGCTTCACGCGGCGCAGCTCGGCGGCATTCGGCAGCTCATCCAGCGTGCGAACGGCAAAGTGGTCCAAAAAGGCGTCCGTGGTGCCGTACAGCAGGGGGCGTCCGGGCAGGTCGGCGCGACCTTCGATCTTCACCAGGCCACGGTCCACGAGCTGTTGCACCATGGCATCCACACTCACGCCACGCACCGCCTCCACGCCTGCTTTGGTGATGGGCTGGCGGTAGGCGATGATGGCCAGGGTCTCCAGCGCAGGCTGGCTGAGGCGCTGCACCTTCTTGCCGGGGTAAAGGGCGCGGCACCACTCCACGTAGTCCACCTTGGCACAGAGCCGCCAGCCATGGCTGCGCTCCACGATGGTGAAGGCGCGTCCGTCCTGCTCATAATGGGCCACGAGCTGGTCAATCGCCTCGCGGATGCTGAGCTCATCCACGGTCAGCAGCGGCTCCACCCATTCGGGGGCCGTTTCGCCCTCGGGCGTGGCATCCCGGATGTCCTTCGCCGTGTCCTTCACCGCCGTGACCATCTGCGTCAGGGGCAAGGGCTCCTGGGTCGCAAAAAGCAGGGATTCAACAATGGCAGGCAGTTCCATGACGGGCAGACCATCCAAGCGAGGCAGCCGGGGGAGTCAAGCCGGGCTTCGGCGAGGACCGCGCCCTCTTCTATCGCCGCCGACGGAAAAGCAGGCTCATCATGCCGGTGAGGAGGAGGATGCCGCGAGTGGGTTCGGGGATGAACTGGACGCCCAGGATGCCCTGGCTTTGAAACTGGGTGTAATCCCAGGCGAGGCCGAGGCTGGTGAGGTCGGGGACGGAGAGGCGGTCCTCAAGAAGGCCAGGGACGATGAGGGTGGACCAGTCGAGGAGATCAAACTGGTCGCCGGCGGAGGGGGTGTATTGGAGCAGGACCTCGATCATGGAGGTGGTGCTCATTTGCAGGGTGCCGGTGATGGCAAGGCGGTCGTTCTGGCCGTTGGCGAAGAGGTCCAGGACCAGGCGGCCATCGCCCTGGACATCCAGGCCGGTGAGGAGGGAGAGGGTACCAGCCTGGGTGCCGATGCCTGGAGTGATGCGGCCACCGGCGAGGACGCTGACGGCTCCGGCCACATCTCCCTGGCCGGCGAGGGTGGCGGTGGAGTCAATACTGACTGGGCCGAGGCCGATGGCGGAGCCGGTGGCAGGATTGAGCAAGAGGGTGCCGCCCTGCACGAGGGTGCTGCCGGCATAGCTGTTGCTGCCGGTGAGCGTGAGGGTGCCGGTGCCGGTTTTGGCCAGCCCGCCCATGCCACTGATGTCCCCGGCGATGGTCGAATGAAAAGCTCCTGTCTGAATAGCAGTGGGCGTATTCAGCGTCACGGCCCGCGTGGCAGCCAGAGTGATGTTATCTGCGCCGAAGTGAAGTCCGGTCAGGGTGTCAGGCGTAGTGTTATTCGTATCCAGATACAGCGGGTTGGTGGCATCCCCCAGGGCACCGTCACTGTAGATGACCAGGCCGCCGCGGTTTAAATTCACCCGCAGGGCGGTGAAGCTGTTACTCTCATTGGTCAGGTGCAGGCGACCCTGGCCCCCGGCGGCGTCATTGCTGACGATGAATTCAGACGTGGCATTGCCACCGGAGATGAGGCCGGACATGGTGGTATTGAACCCGGCGGCACTGTCCACAAGGATACGAGCACCGGCATTGGTGGCGGCGCTTTGCAGAACCAGGTTGTTGGCAAAGGTGCCGCTCCCGGCTGCTGAATCAAAGTAGAGCGCCGTCAAGTTGCCACTCGGGTGGGTCAGCACGATGTCACCGTTGCCGAAACCGCCATAGGCTGCTGGGGCATTTAGGCGGAAGGCTCCGTTGGTGGTGGAAGTGGGGCCAAAAAAGATTTGCACGCCACCTACATTGTGAGCGGTGGTAAGCGTCACCTGATTGGCACCTTCTTTGATGAGCTTGCCGCTGCCGAGGGAGATGGGGTCGCGGATTTCGATACCGCTGCCGCCGCCGAGCATGAGGTTTTTATCCTCTGCCGTCACGGCATTGCCGGAGGCTACGTCCAGGCGCAGGGTCAGGCTGGAGCCAATCGTTTGCGCAAAGATGAAGGCATCCTCCTCCAGAACCAAGGGGGCGCTGATGATGAAGGTCTGGGTGCTGGTGGGCCGGCTGTTGATGATGATGCCGGTGCTGATGGGCAGGGGGGTATTGCTGGAAAGGGTGAAGCCGGTCGGGCGGGAAATCATGAGCATGCCCACCTCGGTGCCGCTGTTGATGGCGACATTGCCAGTGCCGGTGCCGATGACCACATCCTGGCCAGCGGTGGGGAGCACGTCACCGGTCCAGTTGCCTGCCGTGGTCCAGCCGGTATTGGCACCGCCGGCATCCCAGATGGCGGCGGTGCTGCCGCTGGCCATCAGGACGAAGCTCAGCGAATCGGCTGTGTTGCCATTATCCTGGTAGCCCAGTCCTGGCAGGTCCAGGTATTCCAGGTCCCAGCCATGGGTGGTGGGTTCATAAAACCAGAGATTGTCCCCCGCCACATCCGCCAGCTCCGGACTGAGCAGCAGGGTGGCCTGGGCGGGGTCAATGCCGGGGGCATAGAGCTCGTAGCGACCAGTCGCACTGCGGACAAAGGCGTAATTCCCGCCAGTGATGTCGCGGCTGAGGTTACCGTTGAGCCTGCCCATGGCATGCACGCCTGGGGCATCGCCGCTGACGACGGAGGTGGTGGGGACATAAACAAAGGCCAGCCCGTCGGGTTCGGTGGCCGCGCCATTGGCTCCATTGTCCTTCACCTGGATGGTCCAGGTGCCATCCGCATTGGCGATGGAACCTGCATAGTTGTCTTCATTCTTGCCGCCCGTGACGATGAGAATGCCGTCGGTCTGGCTGTTGATGCCGGCCAGGTTGAGTTCATAGACACCGGTTGCTCCGGGATCATACAAGGTACTTGGCCCGGGGGCGGTGGTGCTGAGGGTCAGGCCGGGGGAGCTTGCCATGCTGGTCAGGATGCCGCCGTTGGCACTGTTGACGGCGTGACCGCCGATCCAGCCGTCCGCATAGGGGAACCAGGAGGCGGCCAGATTGATATTAAATTCACCGCCAGCCGGGGTGGAATGCACGGGGATGAAGTAGCCATTGGCATCGTTGGCGGTGGCACTCGTCGCCCGGAGCGGCCCGGTGGCGTCTCCAAAGGCGGTATTGTCACGGGTTAGCTGGGCCACATTGGAAATCATGATGCCCAGGCTGCGGTCATTGGCCGTGGTGGGGGTGAATCCAAAAAGAAAATCCCCCCGGTTGGAGCCGGATCGCAAAGCGATGTTTCCTAATGAAGTGATGCCATCCGCTGACAGCGCTGCCTGGCTGTAGCTCAGGCTGAGTGAGACGCCGTTGGCCGCGTTCGTCTCATTATTCTGGAGGACGGTGATGTTACCAAAGGTGGGACTCGCGGTTTGCGCGGAAAGAGTTCTCAGCGTGCATACAAGCACCGCCAGCAGAGGCCAAAAGAGTCGCTTCATAAAGGGGGGACGGTCCTTTCGCTGGTCACCTGTGAATGACAATGCAAGCCATGTGACGATCTCTTCTGAGTGCTAAAGCTCCGGTTTATTATTTCATAGCCACATCCTTACACTGCTGTGCCTAGCCGGTTTTCAAATGTCTCATCACGAACATGTAGCTAATCAGAATCCGATAGGTTTCAGCCCCCCCTCAGCCACACCTATCCAGGAAACAATATCGTCTCTCAAGAAACACTGACGGTGCTCAGAGCTTGAGCTACGGGGCTGCCCCCCCATGAAACTGCTCCCCTGTTACGCTTTAGCTGTCCTCGCCTTGTTCGTGCCAGACAGCCCGCTGTCCGCCCAGTCTGTCTGGAACGTGACCACCGGAAACTGGAATGTCGCAGGCAATTGGAGCCCTGCCGGTGTGCCGGTCAGCGGTCCGGAGTTGCATCTGCGCTTCAATGCCACCAGTTCCTACACCAGCACGAACAACCTCGGAGCGCTGACGTTGAACCGCCTGACGGTCAACAATACAGGCAATGGCACCCTCACGCTGGCGGCTTCCTCCACGGCCAATACACTGACTTTTGACGGCTTGGCACCCACGCTGGACATCACCGGCATCACGCGCGTGACGGGAATCCTGGCGGGTTCCGCCACGATCACCAAAACGGGCTCCGGCACCTTCATCCAGGACAGCAACAGCAGCGGATTCACCGGGACGATCATCATCAACGAGGGACGCTTCTCAAGCTGGGGAGGGACGTCCACGGGCAATGCCGTGACCACCAACTTTAATCCCGTTTCCATCGTGGTGAACGATGGGGGCACTTACCAGTTTGGCAATGCAGGCATCGGCGATCCCAACCTGCCCCTGACGACCTACATCACTGTCAATGAAGGTGGAACCGTAAGCTGGCAGGAGACCCAGACCTTTGGCGGCTTCAACCTCCTGGGCGGCAGCATCTCCCTCACCAACGGGACGGCCACCCCGAACGGCACAACAGCACAATCCTGGACGCACGGCAGCATCACCGGGAACATTTACACAGCCTCCGCCTACAACATGGCGGGCAGCGCGCCGATCTTTAAAACGACGGCAGGCACGGTGACGATGAGCGGGGCCGTGGCTCTGACGAACACCGGGGGACTGCGCCTCCAGGAGGGCAAGGTGGTCATGGCCCATGCGATGAACCTGGGCACCGCTCCGCTGACTTTTGGCGCTGATGGAACCACGGGGACCCTGGAATACCAGGGGGCCAGTGCACTGCGGGCAGGAAACCTCATCCGCAGCACCGGGGGCACCGGGGTGATCCAGGTGACTCAGGCCAGCACGATTCTGACACTCTCCGGGGCCAATACCGGCTCAGGCATCCTCAGCAAGAAAGGACCCGGCACGCTGTACCTGTCAGGTTCTTTTGCTGCGACTGGACCCACGCAAGTGGCAGAAGGTATGCTGAGGGTCAATCCTGTGACCGCCTCCGGTGGATTTTATGTGGAGGCAGGGACGGTGCTGGCAGTGAATTCAGGCAACAGCAGCAGCAGCTTCAGCCTGCCTGCCCTGGTAATGCAGGACACCGCAACGCTGCTGCTGGAACTGGGCCGGGATACCGTTTCCGCCCATGCATTGGTGAAAGTGGGGAATACAGACGGCTTTTTCTTCAATGAAGGCGCTGTGCTGCAGGTGACCAATTCGCTCCCATTTGCCAACGGCACTTACACGCTGCTGGATTACGCAGGCACGGCCATCACCAGCGGGCTCACACTCCAGCTGCCTGGCCGCACCCTGGGCAGCCTGGTCTATGATGTGGACAACACCCAGATCCAGATGAACATCACGGGCACTGACAGTGTGAAATGGACCGGTGCGGTGGATACGGCCTGGGATGTGGGCACGGCAGCGGGAGTGGGTGGCACGGACAACTGGCAGCTTGTCACTGGCAGCACGGCGACGAATTTCATCCAGACGGACACCGTCCTTTTTGATGACAGCGCCGCGCGTTTTGACGTCCAGATCCAGGAAATCATGAACCCTTTTTCCATCAAGGTGGATGCCAGCGAGGATTACACATTCAGCGGCACAGGCAAGATCACTGGAACCACAGGTCTCAGCAAATCCGGCACAGGCACACTTGTCCTGGCCACGGACAATGACTACACGGGCGGTACTGTGGTAACGGGAGGCACGCTTCAGCTTGGCAATGGCGGTGGCACCGGCAGCATCACAGGCCCCCTTTCCCTGGCCAACAGCACGCTCGCTTTCAACCACGCGGAACCCTTCTTTTTTGACAATGCCGTCAATCTGACCGGCAGCAACACTTTGGTGCAGAACGGAGCCGCCACAGTTACCATGAATTCGCGGCTGGCCCTGGGCACCAACACGCTCACTTTTGACGGAATCGGCATGCTGGATCTGGCGGGCGCCATCACCGGCAGCGGCGTTATCAACAAGAACGGCAGCGGCCACCTGAACCTCCTGGGTCTGAACACCTTTAACGGCACGCTGAACATCAATGCCGGCACGGTCCAGCTCACGGATCGCGGCAGCAGCGGAGACATCAGCGCCAAGTCCATCATGGTCAATGACGGCGGCACCTTTATCTTCGGCGGCGAAGGCAATCCGGATCTTCCCGGCACCACCATCATCACAGTGAACACGGGCGGGCTTTTTGAGTTGCGCACGGGGGAGACCTATGGAGGCCTGGTGCTCAATGGGGGGGACTATCTGGTCACCACGACAGCAGGTTCGCTGGCCTCCAACGGAGAGACGACGGTTCCAGGAACGGTGGTGATTGATCTGCGCTCAGGTACCATGAGCACCCAGAACTCAGGGACAGGGACTGGCGGCGGTGCGCTGGGCCAGTCGGGTGGCGGGGTGGCGGCCAAGACCACATCCGGCACAGTTACCATGGGTATTGGCATGACATTCAATGCCAATCTGGCCCTGCAGGTACGTGAAGGCACACTGGCTATGCCCACCACCTCAGTTCCGGCCACCGGAACGGCTGTTGTCTCGGGAGGTCCGCTGGCTGGCCTGGAATTCGGAACGGCGGAAACGCAGGGCACGCTTCAGATTTACGGCTCCGGCATTGGCAGCACATCCAGAAACATCACCCTCCATGCGGGTGGTGGAAAAGTGGAGGTGACTGAGCCGGGCACTGTGCTGAATTTCACGGGTGCCATCTCAGGTGACGGCCCGCTGATCAAGACCGGTGCTGGCACACTGAACCTCAGCGGCAACCTGGACTCCACGGGCCTGACCACCGTCAGCGAAGGCACCTTGCGGCTGAAGCCTGGCACCATGGCAGGCGGCCTCGCAACAGTGGACGGGGCGCTCCTGGCGGTCAGCTACGATGCCGTGGCTGCTTCCCTCAATGTCCCGGCGGTCATGCTGGCTGGCGGCTCGGTATTGCAGTATGAATTTGCTTCTTCAACGCTGCCGGTGCTGCCCTTGGTGAATGTCACGGATACGGACGCGCTCAGCTTGGGAGGGGAAGTCCTGCTGCGTCTGACCAACAGCCAGCACTTCGCCACGGGTCTATACACTTTGTTAGACTACAGCGGCAGCGCCATTACCTCCGGGTTTGCATTGGAGCTGGCCGGGCGCGCCTCCGGCACCCTGAACTATGACACCGCAGGCACGAAAATCACGGCCACCATCCTCCAGGGGGAGGAAGTACGCTGGACCGGCACCACCAATGCGAAGTGGGATGCTGGCACTGGCGTGGACATCGGCGGCACACAAAACTGGCAGACCATCACCAGCCTGGCCTCCACCAACTTTGTACAGGCGGACTTTGTGCACTTTGACGACACCGCCTCCCGCTTTGATGTCACCCTTGAAGGCGTCCTCCGGCCTAACGCCGTATCCATCAATGCGGCTTCCGATTACACCTTCAACGGCAGCGGCAAGATCAGCGGTATCACCGCGCTAAACAAATCCGGAAGCGGAACGCTCGTCCTCGCCACGGACAATGACTATTCCGGTGGCACAACAGTCAGCGGCGGCAGCCTCCAGCTTGGCAACGGGGGCATCAGCGGCAGCATCACCGGGCCGCTGGTCCTCAGCGGCGGCAGCCTGGCCTTTAACCGGTCCGATGACTTCACCCTGAGCAGCCCCATCACACTTGGCGTCAGCACAGGCATTGTCCAAAACGGCAGCGGCCTGGCCGCCATCACCTCCGCCCTGGCGCTGGGCAGCAACGTGCTCACCATCACGGGTGAGGGTGATCTCCGTTTGAGCGGAGTCATCAGCGGCACTGCACTGGAACCGGTAGTCATGAACGGCAGCGGCACCCTGTATTTGCCGGCCACCAATACTTTTACCGGCACCACGGTCATCAACAGCGGCACGGTCTCTGTATCGAGTACGCGCGGCCTTGGGGCCACCACGGCGGATGTCTTCATCAACGGTGGCACCCTGCAGCTGACGGCCAGCAATCTGGGCTCCGTCACCGCCGCGAGCCGCACGGTCACCATCGGGCCTGCAGGCGGCACGCTGGACTTCCAATCCAATCAGACCTTCCAGGGAAGCGGATTCTTCGGCGCCGGTAACGTGGTCAAAACCGGCCCGGGCCGGTGGAGCGTGGGGTCCAATGCCAGCACCTTCTCCGGAGAGATCCTGATCGCTGAAGGCTCCTTGCTCATGACGTCAGCCCAGCTCAACCTGGCCAAAAACCTGACTGTGGCAGCGGGTGCACAATTCATTATTGATGACAATACCGCAGGCACCTGGTCCATGGCCTCAGGTGGGAAATACACTTTCAATGGCACTGGCGGCGGCGAAGGTGCTCTGCGCCAGATTAACAGCAGCACCAGCCAGAACGCCGTTTTCACCACCACCTTCAATCGCGAACTCAACCTGGCGGGCGATACGCTCGTCAGCACTGAGGTGGCCACCGGCACCATCAGTCTCACAGGTAATGTTACTGGGGAAGGAATGCTGACCAAGCAGGGCCCCGGCACTCTGCGTTTCGCGGCCACAGGAAATACCTACACTGGCGGCACGCTCATCACCGGGGGAACGCTGCTGGTCGCAAACTCCAGCGGAAGCGCCACGGGCACTGGTGCTGTGACCATCGCCAGCGGTGCACGGCTGCTGGGCACGGGCCGCATCACCGGCAATGTCATCCTGCAAAATGGTGCGCTCCTTCAAGGTGGCACGGCCACGGCGGCGGGGACGCTGACTTTGACAGGAGAGACCGTTCTCGAAGCTGGCAGCCAGGCTGATTTCCGTCTCATTGCGGATGGCAGCAGTGACCGGCTCGTTTTGGAGGCTTTCACTCTCGATACTTCAGCCACCCTGCGCATCCTGCTAAACTACGCAGCCGATGAAGGCGATACCTTTAACCTCCTTGACTGGACCACCCTGGGCACCGGCAGTGATACCAACTGGGTGGACAACCTGGACCTTAGCCAGGCCATCCTCAGCGAAGGCCTCAAATGGGACACCAGCCTCTTCAACAGCGACGGCATCCTCATCGTCGGCATCATTCCGGAGCCTTCGCGTGCATTGCTTCTCGTCAGCGGTTTGGGCTGCCTTCTGATGCGCCGTCGCAAGCGCTAATATTTGTTAGGCGGCAACCAGACGTTTCTGTGCGGCAGGGGCGGGCCAGGAGCGGATCACTTCTGGCTCGTAATCTGCCAGGTCTTCCTGCACCCGGTCTGGATCAATCACGAGCACGTGGGCATTTGGGTAAGCCTCACGGGCTGCCGCAGCGATGTCCTGATCTCTCACCACAAAGACACCGGCCATCACTCCAAAGGATGGCAGCAGATCCTGGTGGAAAGGCATGAAGCGGATGTCCTCGCGGTCCTCCATGGTCTTTTCATGAGCACTGGCGATGTACACATAACCCATGGCCGTCAGGCGGCGGGCAAGGTTCACAATCACCTCCTGCTCAGCCGGGGTCGTATCGGCCGGAAGCATGAACAGGAAATTCTGGAGCGGCAGGACAAAGGATGGAGCAGTCATGGCGTGTGTGGGGATTCGAGATTTCTCTCATTGCATCCACCGTGCCACGCCTGTCACAGTCTCTTTCCCAGGTAAATCAGGGGTTTTTGGCCCCAAGGCCTTGCAAGATGAAAGTCCGGTCAGGGTTTGATTAGGCAGAATGCGAGATGACCGTGGAGATTGCACTGGCACGCAAATGACAGCCAGGAGGCCCGCCAATCGCATTGCCTTTTGAATCGCGTTTCGCTAGATGTGGCGCATGAATTGCCGGTTATACCTCGCTCTGCTAATCCTTCTGGCTGCTGACCGCCTGCCAGCCCGAACCTGGACAGAAGCCTCCACGGGTAAGAAAATTGAAGCCGAATTTGTCTCGGCGACTGCCACCGAGGTGACCATCATATTGCGCGGAGGCAGACAGTTCAAGCTTGAGCTGGCACGCCTGTCCCCGGAGGACCAGGCCTTCGTCCAGCAGCAGCTCAAGCCCGCCCCTTCCGTGCAGGTGATCAAGGCCGAGGACCGCTTTGAAGACGTCAAACAGCTGAAGGCCGAAAAAATCCCTGTTAACGGCACTGCTCATGCAGCCCTGGCCCCGGTGGACGAAGCCATCCGCGAGTTCATGGTGGAAAAAGGCGTGCCCGCCGTCAGCTTCGCCGTCAGCCGCAACGGCAAGATCCTGCATGAACGCACTTTTGGTTGGGCCGATGCCGACATGAAAATTCCGCTGCTGCCCGGAGTGAAAATGCGTCTCGCCTCCATGACCAAACCCGTCGTCAGTGCCGCCATTCAGACCCTGGTCACCGATGGCAGGCTGAAACCCGAAGATCCCGTGTTCGACGTTTTGGAGCTGGCCCAATATAAAGAAGCCAAAGGCTGCGACCCGCGGTGGAAGACCGTCACCATTCAGCACCTGCTGGACCACAAAGGTGGCTGGGACCGCGACGCCTCCGGCGACTTCACCACCCGCAGCACAGAGATGACGGAAATGTTCCGCCTCAAGCCCGAGGAACTGCGGCCACTGCACGTCGTCCGTTATGGCCTCACCCTTCCCCTGGATTTCGATCCAGGGAACAAGGAGGTCTATTGCAACTTTGGCTACATCCTCCTCGTCCGCGTCATTGAAAAAGTTAGCGGCCAGACCTTCACCGACTACCTCCAGGCCACTGTTTTCAAAACCGCCGAAGCGCTCTCCTTCAGTCTCAGCAGCTCCGATGCCCGCGAGCGTCAGCCCGGGGAGATCTGGTACTGCTATCACCCCGATTATCCCCAAAAGGAAATCCCCCTGCCCTACCGCGCCGAGGCTCGCGACGGTGCCGGTGGGCTGGCAAGCACCGCTGCAGACTACTGCCGCTTCCTGGAGGCCTACTGGATCAGCGGTCAGCCGCGCAAGCCCGGCGCACGGTTCAGTTACAGTTTCAACGGAAGCCTCCCCGGCGTCACTTCCGTCTCCGCCCAGCGCAGCGACGGCCTCAACTACGCCGCCATTGCCAACCGCCGTGGCCTCAGCCCCGCCGACTGGAACGGCGACCTGCGCAAACGAATTGATGCCGCCCTGGACCCCGTGGCTGCAGAGGTGAAGTGAGAATGCCAGCGACTGTTTAAAACGGCAATTGAATGCCAATGCACTAAAAGCAGCCGCCAAGTCCTTTTATCCTGTGGCTGAACCGTCTGTCCGGGATAGGATGGCCGAATGCCAGAAGAGGAAGAACCCGTCCGCATCCCCATCACCGATGAACTGGATTTGCATACCTTCCGCCCCAACGAGGTGGGCGATCTGCTGGTGGACTACCTCGGCGAATGCCAGAAGCTGGGCATCCTGAATGTGCGTGTCATCCATGGTAAAGGCACCGGCACCCTGCGCACCGGTGTGCATGCGGCCCTGACCAAAATGGAGATGGTGGAAGGCTGGACCTGGCCCGCCGGGGAAAGGTCCGGCGGGTGGGGGGCGACCTGGGTGCGGCTGCGGGGGTGAAGTTGTCTCACAGGATTGACAATTTGTGGGACAGCTTTTAAAATGCAATCTATGGCTGAAGGTGTGAACGTCAGATTTGCAGGAGAGCTCCAGAGCTTTATCCACCAACGTGTCTCGCAGACAGGACTGTACAATTCCACCAGCGAGTACATTCGGGATCTCGTACGTCGTGATTATGAACAGGAGCAGGAGCGGAAATGGGCCTGGCTTCGTCATGAACTGGCGGCGGGAGCTGTGGCCGATGCTTCAGAGTTTGTGGCACTGGATGCCGAGGACTTGATTGTTCAGGCCAAAAAACGCAAGAGCGCCCATGGCCGCTAAAATTTACCCTGCCGCCCAGGAGCGAATTCTGGAATCTGGGATTACACAGAAGAGAAATGGGGAGAGAAGCAGGCAGATGCTTATGTGCGCGGTCTGGTCGCCGACATTGATAAAGTCGCAAGTCAGCGTCACCGCTGGCGGCCGGTACCGGATGCTGCAATGGCAGGAGTGTATTACTGCCGTTACCGGCACCACTACGTTTTCTTCCGTGAGCTTTCCAAGAAGCATCTTGGCGTGATCAGCGTGCTGCATGAGAACATGGATCTTCCTGCCCGGCTCAGGCAGGACATCGAGGGAAGTGCGTAAATATTGGTGGAATTCATGCGCCCCCCACCCCCGCAACAATGCGTGCTCCCGCTTGCCCGCGCACGGCTTCCGTTTAACGTGGGCGCTCCATGTCCCACGCCGTCCTCAGCCTCCTCAAAGAAAGCCGTCACCCCATGCGCATTGACCTCATCGGCGTGGCCGGATCGGGGATGAGCGGGCTGGCCTCGCTGCTGCTGGCGCTGGGGCACCGGGTGAGCGGATCGGACAAGGTGACGACCCTGGAGACGGACCGCCTGGTGAAGCTGGGGCTACAGTTCTTTTCACCCCATTCGGAAAAGGAGGTGGAAGAGTGTGACATGGTCATTTACTCCAGCGCCATCAAGCCGGGGAATGTGGCCTATGAGGCGGCCTATAAGCAAGGCATCCCGCTGGTGCGGCGGGCGGAGGCGCTGGCGGCCGTGATGGCCAACAAGCAGGGTGTGGTGGTGGGCGGCACCCATGGCAAGACGACGACATCCGCCCTGACGGCCCATGTCCTGCGCCAGGGAGGTTTGAAACCGAGCCACTATGTGGGTGCGGAGATCCCCATCCTGGGGGCCAATGCGCACTGGGATCCCGAGGGCGACCTCTTTGTGGCGGAGGGGGATGAAAGCGATGGCACACTGGTGAACTTCCACCCGCAGCATTCCATCATCCTCAACATCGAGGCGGAGCACCTGGATTTTTATGACGGCATCGAGGCGATCAAAAAAGTCTTTCGCCAGCTCCTGTCGCAGACTCCGGGACATTGGGTGCACTGCGCTGAAGATCCTGTCGCGCGGGAAGTCTGCGCAGGGCCGCAAGGGGTGAGTTATGGCTGGTCGCGCGACTTTGATTATTCCGCGAACATCCTGGCCATGAAGCCGGACCGCAGCGACTTTGAGGTGTATGAAAAGAATCGTTTGTTAGGCGTGGCGACGCTGGGCATCCCGGGGAAGCACAATGTCTCCAATGCGCTCGCTGCCATTGCCCTCGCGACCCGGTTGGGCGTGCCCTTTGAAAACATCCAGCACGCGCTGAAGAGCTTTCGCGGGGCCAAGCGGCGTTTTGAGATCCGGCACAGCGGCGAGCGGTTTACCGTGGTGGATGATTATGGACATCATCCAAGTGAGATCGCTGCGACGCTGGCCACGGCCAAGGGCCTGCAACCGAAGCGCATCGTCTGCCTTTTCCAGCCGCACCGTTACAGCCGCACCCAGCTTTTGAAAAAAGAGTTTGGCGCGAGCTTCGGCGATGTGGATGAGCTGTTTGTCACGGACGTTTATGCCGCCAGCGAGAAGCCGCTGCCAGGCGTCAGCGGCGAGACGATTGTGGAAGAAGTGAAGGCACAGTCCGCGACAAAGGCGCAGTCCACCCCGACGCTGATGCTCTCACGCGACAAGGTGGGCAATGCCCTCCGTCCCGGGGATCTGCTGATCACGCTGGGAGCTGGAAACGTTCATGAAGTGGGCCGCTGCATTGCACGTGACCTCGCTGTCCTTGAAAAGCTCTGCGCTCTTTTGGAGACCAACGGCGGCGGCAGCGCGAAGCTGTATGAGCCGATGAACCGCCACACGACTTTTCTCATCGGCGGCCCCGCGCAGTATTGGGTGGAGCCTGCTACTGTGGCGGGTTTTGCCGAAGTCGTCCGCTACCTGCGGGCTCAGTCGGTGCCCATCCGGGTCATCGGGCGCGGGTCCAATCTGCTGGTCAAAGACGGCGGCATCCGCGGTGCGGTCATTCATCCGGCCAAGGGTGAATTTGAGGACGTGCGGGTGGAGGGGGAAACGCTGGTGGCCGGTGCCGGTGCCCGTTTGAAAAAGATCGCCAGCAGCGCGCGCAATGCCGGGCTGGGCGGTTTTGAGTGGATGGAAGGCGTGCCCGGAAATCTGGGCGGGGCCATCCGCATGAATGCCGGTGCCATGGGCACGGAGACCTTTGATCAGATCGTCAGCGTGCGGTTCATAGACACCGACGGCCAGCTCCGGGAGAAATCATTGGCGGATATTGTACACCATTACCGAAACGTGCCGGAGTTTGAGGAGCGCTACATCGTTTCCGCCGTGCTGAAAGGCAGCCCGGCTCCGCAGGCGGAGATTGATGCCGGACTGGCGGCCTCACATCAAAAGCGCCGCACCAGCCAGCCCGTCGGCGCCAGCGCCGGCTGCGCCTTTAAAAATCCAGAGGTCTGCGGAGCCGGCCGGCTCATTGATGAACTGGGCCTCAAAGGCCGCCGCGTGGGCAAAGCGGTCGTCTCCGATGTGCATGGCAACTTCATCGTCAACTCCGGCGGCGCGACTTCCCGAGAAGTGCTGGACCTCATCGCCGAGATCCAGGAGATCGCCCAGCGCGAGCGCGGCGTGCAACTGGAGATGGAGGTCAAGGTGATCGGGGAGGATCAGCCCATGGGACTGTGAGAAGGCTTTGCCCTCACGCTAACTAGCTTCTGAGTGGTTTCAAAAGCTGCTCCGATTTCATCCAATGACACCCTTGATCGTCTTGCTAGACGAGGCAAAGCAGCCGTGCACATACTCCATGGCTTTCTTCACTTTCTCCAGGGCGGCCGGGTAATCGGCATCAATGGCCAGCAGAGTGTCGGCCATTTTTTCCACCGGCGTTTCATCAAATTCCAGCAGCCATTCACCCAGGCCGATATCCTTGAACATCCAGCACTTGGGGCTGTGGAATTCTGAATACGTGTGGATGATCGGGGTGCCGTTGGCGAGCGCGATGATCGGTGAATGCGGCTCATGGCAGACAATGGTATGTGCCCGCGCGAAGACGGAGGCCGCCTCGTCCGCGTTCCAAAAGTACTCCAGGTTCACCACGTTCTTCTGGATCTCCGGCGGCAGCAGATCGTAGATCAATCGTTTGTTATGCACCATCTCCTTCTTCACCTCGGGAGCGATGAGCACCTTCTTCCCAGTCTTCTGCACCCAGGTCGTCACCAGCTCACGATACTTCGCCGCGCGCCGCTCATCATCAGCCACCATCTGTGGCGTCGGGTTCAGCGGGTTCAGCGGCGGATTGTCCACACCTTCATGTTTGGCGGTATGCGTGCGCAGTTGCAGGGTGATGAACTGGCGGTCTTCCAGGCCCAGCTTTTTCATCGTCGCCAGCGCCCGTTCATCATCGGTCACATCAATCCCAAAGCAGCCGTCCGGACCAAATTCCAGCACCGGCGTTTTTACCCCCGCGCCCTTCAGAATGTCCAGCGTCTTGGTCTCACGGGTATAGATGAAGGCCGCGTTGTTGAGCAGCTCAATGCGCTCCGCCGCCCCCTTGCCTTCCACCATCGTCGGGAAAAACGACTGGCCAAACAGGCCATACGGCTTGCCTGCTTTGAGGCAGTATTCCATATAGTCCGTGCTCTGGCCCATGCCGGAGTTGCGGATAAAAAGATCACAATTCGCAATGGCCTGGCGCAGCACCTCATCACGCTCTTTTTTGCCCGTCAGATGTCCCTGGATAATCTCCACCTTTGGGAACCGCCGGCGCAGCAGCGCCTCCACCCGCTCATCCAGCTTGGAAGCCCAAAGGACCACCTTCACCTCCGGCAAATGCTCCTCCAGCACCCGCAACGTACCCGGTGTGTGGCCGATGTCGCCAATGTTGATCGTATCCCACGCCGATTGCAGCAGGATCGTCTTGGGTTTGCCGTCAGCGGCGATGAGGCTGCCGCCCAGGGCAGCGGTGATAGAGGCAATAAAATGGCGGCGTGTGGTCATGGCGGAGGTGTCCATCATCAGGCAAAACCGCGCTGACATTGGACATTTTTTTCCTATGTCACTCCGTTGCAGGAGCGCCGGTAATGCCCCAATTCATTCCGCCTCCGCCGTCAGGTGCTTCACCAAAAACTCGGTGGCATCCGTCTTCGGCTCCACCTGATCTTGCAGCACAATGCAGGGCACCTCCGCCGCAGCGCAGACCTTGTGCACCTCACGCGCATGGTGGATGCAGTGCAGCCACTCGCCCCGGTTGGTGGGGGCCTCCACCACCTGGCTGTTGTTGATGAGCAGCGGCGGATCATCCTTGCTGATCCAGGACAGCATGTCGCACTCCTTCAGGATGGCTTTGCCCGGCTCCGTCTCAAAAGCCTCAATGGAAGGCAGATGATAAAAAAGCGCCGCCTCAACTTCACTGGTGCCGAATTCCGGCTTCGACGGCCCCATGAAGGACTCCCAGCGGGACACATCATACGTCGCCTGGGTGGCATTGCACACCGCGCAGAGGAGCCGCGTGGATTCACGCAGCACCGGGTCCTCCGCCTTCGGGTCCGCCAGGTCATCGCGGGTGGCCAGCCACAGGGACGTGCCTGCCCCGGCCGAGCCGCCCATGGAGGCAAAGCGGGTCTTGTCCAGCTTCCACTTGTCCGCATTCGCCCGCAGATGCTGCACCGCCCGCGCGCAGTCACGCAGGATGTCCTGGACCGGCTTGTCCGTCAGAAAGGGGTAGTTCAGCGCCGCGCAGGAAATGCCCCGCTCCAGCAGTTCCTTCACCGTCTTGTCAGAAGCCCACTTGCTCTTGTCCCCATTGCGAAATCCACCGCCGTGAATCAGGATGACCACAGGCGTGGCGCCGGTCGCGTTTTTGGCCAGATATAGATCCAGCTTGTTGCGCTCATGCGGCCCGTAGGAGACATCCGCCGCATCCGGTTTCATCGCCCCCGGTTTCGCCTCCGTCTTGGTGGGTGGGGCGGACTTCTTGCTGGCCAGGAAAGCCCGCGCCTCCTCCATCGTCAGGATGCCGTCTT
This sequence comes from Prosthecobacter sp. SYSU 5D2, assembly GCF_039655865.1. NCBI lineage: Bacteria > Pseudomonadati > Verrucomicrobiota > Verrucomicrobiia > Verrucomicrobiales > Verrucomicrobiaceae > Prosthecobacter > Prosthecobacter sp. SYSU 5D2. The sequence goes on from NZ_JBBYXL010000007.1 coordinate 171,879, forward strand.
TGTTCGCATCCGCCTGCGGATACTGCTTCAGTCCCTGGCGCAGCCGGTCATTGTTTTCCGAGGTGACTTGGGCATAACCAAAAGTGCAGAAACCGGACAGAAGGAGACAGAAAAATCGTGACTTCATAAAAAAGAGGTGGGTCTTGAAACCGGCTGACCGCAGACAGGTTGCGCGGATGAGGGCACTTTAAAGAGACAGTCATTTTACCATCAGGCCTCAAAATTAAGAACCAAATTCTTGGACTCATATGCTGTTAGCCGGTGTGATTTCATGCAATGCTGCAGGCCCGCCGACAGTTCACAAAAAAACCGCTCACACCTGTCATACAATGGGGAGCCACCCGTCACTCAGCCCTCTTGCCATGATCACCTCGGCCACAGCCCTTTCAGGCTGAGCAAGCTGGACACTTTTGTTTGCACAGGCGGTGGGGGCGGTTAATAAAACCACCATGAGAAATGTATTGATTTCCTTCATCTGCCTGGCTGTGTCCAACCTAATGGCTCAGGAGCCAGCGGAGCTCAGCGGTCTCCGCACGTCCTACCAGTCCGCCGTGGAGCGGGCCGTGAAGCCTCTTTCCCAAACCTATCTGGACGAGCTCAAGCGCATGCAGGAAACCTTCACCCGCGATGCCCGGCCCGAAGCAGCCCAGGCCGTGCAGGCAGAGATCACCCTCATGGAATCCAAAATGACCGCCATGGGCAGCTTCACCCCCGGCGTCCAGGTGCCTGTGCTGGAGACCATCGCCGTCGTCCCCGCCAATTCGCCCGAAGGGTTCAAGCTCGGCAACTTGCGCAAAGGCGATGTCATTACCCTCAGCTACCTGAGCGGCCAGTGGAAAAACGACGGCATGTACCCGTCTGACAATCCGGATGCCGAGAAAACAGAGCGGGGAGACAAAACCCGCCTCGCCATCACCGAATCCCCCGTCAATGGGAAGCCCGGCCCCATCATCAAACCCGTGCCACCCCTGACCCAAAGCAAACCCTTCACCTACGTCGTCCAGACCTCCCGGAACAACGTCATCCTCCGCATCCAGTACGGCGGCGAAAACCCCAAAGCCCCCGGTGCCGTCAGCTACAAAGTCAAGATCGTCCGCTGAGCAGAGCAGCAGGTCTGGCCCCAGATAATTCTGCGTTCCACTGTCTTCTGCTCGCCATCGGTAAGTGATGTTTCCTTTTGTTCAACGATGCCCGTTCCACCAGTAATCCCTCCCTCCCCCATGGACGATCCCCGCACCGAGCATGCACATCCCCGGTCTCTGGCAGACGGAAGCTAGCCGGACGCCCCGGCGCACGTATACTCTCCCATGATGAATCTGGAAAGCGAGCTTCACGCCGAATACACACGCTACCGCACCCGCCGCTGGTTTTTCAAAGACTGCGGCGTTGGCCTGGCGGGCATTGCGGCGGCGGACCTGCTCGCTTCCACCGCCGGGGCCGCACCCAAGGCGGAGAATCCGCTGCTACCGAAGCGCTCCCATTATCCTGCCAAGGCCAAGCGCATCATCTACCTCTTCATGGGCGGCGCGCCCAGCCATCTTGAGCTGTTTGATAACAAACCCGCCCTCACCCAATGGGACGGCAAGCTGCCGCCTGCGGACCTCTTGAAGGGTTACCGGGCCGCCTTCATCAATCCCAACAGCACCCTCCTGGCCCCCAAGTATAAATTTGGCCGCCACGGCCAGAGCGGCGCGGAGATCAGCGAGCTGCTGCCGCATACGGCCAAGCTGGCGGATGACCTCACCATCGTGAAGTCCATGAAGACAGACGCCTTCAATCATGCACCCGCGCAGATCCTCATGAGCACCGGCGCGCAGATCTTCGGGCGGCCCAGCTTCGGCGCCTGGACGCTCTACGGCCTGGGCTCGGAAAATCAGGACCTGCCTGGGTATGTCGTCATGCAAAGCGGTGCCAAAGGCCCTAGCGGCGGCATGTCCAATTTCGGCTGCGGCTTCCTGCCCACGGTCTATCAGGGTGTGCCCTTCCGCAGCAGCGGCGAGCCGGTCCTCTACCTCAGCAATCCCCAGGGCATCACCAAAACCACCCAGCGGAATACTCTGGACGTGCTGAAGCAGCTCAATGAAGAGCGCCTGGGCGTGATGGGGGACCCGGAGATTGCCTCACGCATCAACAGCTTCGAGCTGGCCTATCGCATGCAGCAGACTGCGCCGGAGGTCATGGACATCAGCCAGGAGCCGCAGCACATCCTGGACATGTACGGGGCCAAACCGGGCGAAGCCTCCTTCGCCAACAACTGCCTCCTGGCCCGCCGCCTCATCGAAAGCGGCGTCCGGTTTGTCCAGCTCTTCCACGAGGCCTGGGACCACCACGGCGGCCTCACCAAAGGGCTGAAGGACCAGTGCGGCCTCACCGACCAGCCCTGCGCCGCCCTGGTGCGGGATTTGAAGCAACGCGGCCTGCTGGAGGACACGATCGTCATCTGGGGCGGCGAGTTCGGCCGCACGCCCATGGTCCAGGGCGGCAATGACGGGCGCGACCATCATCCCAATGCCTTCACCATGTGGTTCGCTGGTGGCGGCCTTAAACCCGGCCTCACCCTCGGGGCCACGGATGAGTTCGGCTTCAATGTCACGGAGGACCCCGTGCACGTGCACGACCTCCACGCCACCCTCCTCCACCTCATGGGCTTTGAGCACACGAAACTGGCCGTCAAATTCCAGGGCCTGGACATGCGCCTCACCAACGTACACGGCGAGCTCGTGCCCAAAATGCTCGCCTGATCCGCCCCGGCCCCGCTTGCGCAAATCAGCGCCAGCTTGCGCAAAGTCCGGTCCACCCGGCATTTGCCAGAGCCGCCTTTCTCCTTTAGTCTCACCGCCAACCGATGGATTGCCGACAGGAAGAGATTGTACAGAGCCTCATGACCTCCTATGACGAGGTCGGCGGGATCAACCATGTGGACTGCGGGGCTTTGCCGTCCAAACGCGCCATTGCGACGCTTTGTGAGGACCTGCTGCAGGTCCTTTTCCCGGGCTTTTATTCGGAAGATGCCGTCTCCTCCCATGACCTGGAGCTGATGACCCATGAGCTGGTCGCCAGCATCCGCGAGCGCCTGCGTACGGAGATCCGCCGCAGCCTGCGCCTGCGTGACCAGGGCGGCAACCACCATGAGGAGGCCATGAAGATGGCCTGCGACTTCATGGTCCTGCTGCCGGAGGTCCGCAAGCTCCTGCAAACCGATGTCGCCGCCGCCTACGAGGGCGACCCCGCCGCCCGCAGCTATGAGGAGATCATCCTGGCCTACCCCGGCCTGGAGGCCATCGCCATCCAGCGCTCCGCCCACCAGCTTTATACCCTCGGCGTGCCTTTGATCCCGCGCATGATGACGGAGTGGGCCCATGGCCGCACCGGGATAGACATCCATCCGGGCGCCCAGATCGGCAGCCATTTCTTCATAGATCACGGCACCGGCGTGGTCATTGGCGAGACCTGCAGCATCGGCACCCGGGTCAAGCTCTACCAGGGCGTCGGCCTCGTTGCCCGCTCCCTGGCCCAGGGGCAGGCCCTGGCCGGGAAGAAACGCCACCCCACTATTGAGGACAACGTCACCATCTATGCCGGCGCCACCATCGTCGGCGGGGATACCGTCGTCGGCGCGCGCAGCACCATCGGGGCCAATGTCTTCCTCATGGAAAGCGTCGGCCAGGACATGATCTATGCCCTCGGGGACCAGGAGCACCGCATCCGCGACCGCAAAGCCACCCCGGTGACCAAAAGCCCCAAAACCGCTGATTCCGACAAGGCCTGATGCCCAAGCCTTCCATGCTGAAACTGTCCCAGCTCTTCCTCGACTTCCAGGCCGGCATCCGCGGCAGCCTCGCGGAGCGCGCCCTGGACCGCCCTCTCTATGCCCAGCCGGATGCCGCTTCCGCCGCCCCGTCCAAAGCCAAAACCCGCGCCGCCAAGGACAAAGACGCCGCTGCCGCCGCCAATGTCCCCGATGAAGACCTGACCGAGAACTGCCGCATCCTCCTGCGCCAGATTGACCTCGCCGGTGCCGCCAGGCTCGTCTCCGTGCAGTGGAACAGCCGCCTGCGCAGCACCGCCGGCTATGCCAGCTACCCCTCCTGGAAGATCGAGCTGAACCCGAAGCTCCAGGAATTCGAAGGCCAGGTCGAGCGCACCATGCGGCACGAGCTCGCCCACCTTGTCGCCTATCATCGCGCCGGACGCCGCCGCATCGAGCCCCACGGGGCCGAGTGGCAGCAGGCCTGCACCGATCTCGGCATCCCTGGGGAAAGCGCCCGCCACCGCCTTCCCCTGCCCCGGCGGGAGGTGAAGCGCAACTACACCTACGCCTGCGCCCACTGCGGCCTGCGCGTCCAGCGCGTGCGCAAATTCCGCCGCTACACCGCCTGCAGCGCCTGCTGCAACCAGCACAACGGCGGCCAGTACGACTCCCGCTACCGCTTCGTCATGGTGGAAGACCTGCGCAATGGTTGAGCCTGGCTCACGCCTTGGGTATGGCGTTCGGAGTACCGCATTTATGCGGTGATTGGGGGGCCGCGCAGCTTCAAAGATTCCGTCCCGCATTACGCGGACGGTACTCCGAACGCCGGAATGCCGGTGCCAGAGTCCCTGTCGTTATGGGTTCACCTTGTCTGCCCCTCTCAGACGCACACGGCACGTCCACCCTCCATCCCCCTCACTTTCCGCGCTTCAAGTCCTCGCTGGCCTGGTCCAGGATGCGGCGCTCATCTGGCGTCAGGCTGTGCATGCCTTCGCGGCTGATCTTGTCCAGGATGTCATCCACCGCCGGGCTGTGCTTTTTCACCTTGGCCTTCGGTTTGGGGGTGGCCACCGTCTCCTCATCATCGCGGCTGCTACGGGAGCGGGCGGCAGGCCGGGAGCGCGTGGCCGGGCGGGCCTGGAAAGACGGCATGCTGGGAAAGGTCAGCGCGCCCTGCTCATAGCGGATGTAAGCGATGGCTGTGCCCACCTGCCCCGTCAGGATCATCAGGGAGATCCAGTCCCGGTTGGCGATGGCGGACAGGGCCGAGATGCCCACAAACACCGCCGCCAGGATCCACACTTCCAGGGTAAAGAAGATCAGCGAGATCTGCGCCCGGGAATACAGCGCGGCAAAGGCGATGAACACGCCAAACTCCCATTCCAGCATCCCGGCGCAGAGCCGGTCGGAGCCCATCAGGCCCGCCACCGTGATGAGCAGCGGCGTCACCAGCAGCAGGATGACCAGCAGACGCACAAAGCTGCTGCGGCCCAGGTGCCGCTCCACCGCCTCGCCAAAGCGCCAGAACATGAAGCAGCCCAGCAGCAGCCACAGGCTGGGCGGGTTCACCAGGAGGTAGGTCACCGGCGCCCACAGGTGCAGCCGCGCCAGGTCAGAAAAGGAAAACGTCAGGTAGTCCACCGCCTCCGGGGCGGCGGCCATCAGGATCGTGGTCAGGATCATGCTCGCCACCCCGCCCAGGGCGATGGCGGCCGAAAGATAGACCGGATGCCCCTTCCACCAGGTCAGGGGGAGGTGGTCTTTGGATTCAGGCAGCCAGGACATGAGGTAAACTGGAGGCAAATTTCATTTCTGCGAAGAGAAAGATCAACGCCGGAGGCCGCCAGGGTTACAAACATACGACCGCCTTGGAATACCGTGTGCTGCGAACATAACGTTCCTTTCATACGGCCCGAAGGCGGGCCCATACCCTAGATACAAACATCCACCATGATCACACATATTCAGTACTTCGGTTGCGATGCCCGTCCCGACTGGGACGAAAAACTGGAAGCCCTCTTTTTTGAAGCCCGTCAGCACCTGCCCGTGACGGACGCTTCCGCCCGGGTCGAAGAACCCAAAAATGCCACTTACCGATACCGAATAAGCCTCTCCCTGAAGCTCCCCGGTCCGGACATCCAGGTCCATGCGGATGGTTACACCTTCAATGAAGCCCTCATCGGCGTCAGCGCCGCCATCCGGCAGAAGCTGAAGGCCCGCGCCGCCAAAGCCACGAGGAATACCGCCGCCACCCGCGGCGTCAAAGCCGCCCACCGCGGCTAACCCCCCCACCCGGCCCCTCGGGGCTTTCCACACCTTTCACCATCAATGGCAATCCGCCCTGCGGATTGCCATCTTTGTTTTTGGGTATACCTGGCCGGAGTCGCGAGCCGACACGGTTTTGCAAACTTCCCAGACCTGCCTTGGATTCTATACGATTATTCTGTCCTTCATTATTCTGCCGATGCCCGGGCTCAAGAAAGTATGGCAGAATGATAAGGGGCAGAATAATAATAACGGGGCCGAGGTTGCCAGGTTATCCAGCATGGGCGTCTTGTTCGTGACAAAGAGCGGTCCAGTCTTCTTCGGGAACCAGTTTTTCCCCCAGATCAAACGCGGCCGGCATCTCCCACTCTGCAGCACGTTCCCTGCCGGGCGGATGGTGAAGGATGACCTCCTTCAATCCACGGCGCACCACTTCCGCGAAGCTCATTTCGTTTTCAGCGGCGATGCGTTGGGCCTCCCGGAAGAGAGCATCTGGAATTTGGATTTCCGTTTTCACCTCGATGATAATTCGCTCAACTTCTGGTGGGTTGTCAATTTGGATCTGCTAGTCAGGAGGCCACACTGCCATAGCCAGTGTGCCAAGCGTATGAAAGTCGAGTTAGTGATGCCTCGCCGTACCAGGATTTTTTCGCAGGCGACTAGCCAGACCACCTCCGAAAATTCTGATTTTCTCAATAAAAGCGTTAGCTACCATCCGATAATCTTGAAAGGTAATGTAAGCCAAGATCTAATATCCTTGACATAAAAAAGGCAGCTAATATAAGCGTAGTATGGCTAAACCAAGAACCAACCTGCCAGGTTATTTTGAAGAAATAAGTAGGCGATTGCAAATGCAGGCTGACATCTTAACATGTGTTGTGACCCATCGTGGTCTTATGGGCGATAATGATCACCAATCTTTCGCCGAACTACTCCGTCAGAATTTACCAGCGCGTTATGGTGTAGATACGGGATTCGTTGTGAACTCGGAGAGCGACCGTAGTGAACATGCACAATCCATTAGCTCCCAATGCGATATTCTTATTCTGGATATTTTAAATAATGCTCCGTTATGCACACAATCGGCCTTTCGTGTCTGTCCAATAGAAATGGTTCTTGGAGTCATCGAGTTCACAAGGTTATTAAGCGCAAGAAAATTGAAAGAGGATATTCAAAAGTTAGTCAGAGTGAGAAAGCTTGCCGACACGGGCAAGAAGCATTATATGCGTGATGAAGAAGGAGCTGGCTCTTTAAGACCAAGAGCTTATATTGTTGCAATTGACTCTGAAATATCATCCTCTGAGCTCATCAAGCAAGTGGATAAAATTGATGATAATCATCGCCTGAATGCTATTTTGATAATAAAGAAAAATGAGTTATATGTGCGGAAAATACTTTCAAGCGAATGGGTGCGATTCGAGACACATGCACTCTTCCGTTTTTTTGCTGTTTTATCTTCCCACATGAACAGCTTCCCCGTGGGACCAGCAGATCTTGCGAAATATCTCCCTTCATTAGAGGATTTTATGGAACCACCTCTGCCTCCAGCGACTCCATCTCCTTGGTAAAAAAGCGAAAATGATAATACGCTATGCTTGGTATTTATGTGCCATAGTTTGCCGAACGTAATGTCTTGAGATCTCCCATAACAATAGTTGGAATTAACTAAAATGAGTGAAGATGACTTCAGCCTCCTATACAATACCCTTGAACTTGCTAGACGAAAAGTTAGCAAAGACCTATCACAGATCGAGCATGCCATGGGGCCTGGGACGATTGTCGAAACCTGCGTCACAGTTTTAATGCCCTACACGGATTATTTAGACCAACTGACACTTGCATGGGAGGCCCAGCAGGTTACAGAATCAAACCTTGCCTTACTTGAGAATACCCTTGCACGAGAGGTTGCTCAAACCTGCCTTACATGTCTTACCAAACTTCGTGGTATATACGGCCAACCGTTCGGCATATGGGCTCGTCTCAATGGTGTTTCGAAGGCAGTGGCACTGAATTCGGCTTTTTATTTGATTGATGAACTTTTGTCAATTCGGTGTCGGGGTCGAGTGGAGTTTCAGCACTGTCTAAAATCCCACCTCAAAGCAAGTAGATATGATGTTGGTAACGCTTTGATCAATATGCATGTTCACCTATCCGGTGAGATAACTGAGGAGTGGATTTTGGCATGCTTCAAGGAACTGTTGGACGAGTCCTCTCCCTTTTCGTAAAGAAACCATGCGGGAGGTATTATTTAAATGGTTACGGCCGCAAGGATGCCGTCGTTTGTGGCAAAGTTTACGTGCATCCTGCTCTTATGTTGAGGCCCCGTGCCGGACGGCCTCACTCCTTGGCTGGGAATATGAGGGCGGGAAAGTCCTGGTTCTGATGAGGGTAATCAGCTTCCATGGCTGGCGGGGTGCGTCATGAGGGCATCGAAGAATTTGCGGGTGAGCGCGGTGCCAAATTTGCTGGCTGCGCTCTGACGAAGTGCGGAGAAAGGCGAAAAAAAATCCTTCCATCATCCATGCAAAATCGTGATGGCCCTGCATTCTGAAATCAATTTATTTATGGACGACCATGTTTGAATTGGGTCACTGAAACTTGCAACCAAGCTCGCGGAGCATGTCAAAAGTGTTACAGTAAGCGACTCCAAACTCCTTGCAGACATCAGGCATTTGTACTTTGGCCCTGGCTTCAGGCCGGGACACTTCGTGAGTCACAAGGCAGAACCCTTCTTTTTTGGCCGTGGCAATGAGCCAACCGTCCGCATCGCTGGCAAATTTGGCTTGGGCACCGGAGGTAAAACCCCTGGCCACCACCCAGCTCATAAGAGGCCCATATTCCGTTGCGATTTCGGCGGATGAATCATCCAGGAAGAACCCGTCTGGCAGCGTGATTTTGAGCCAGTCAGCCAGCAGATCCTTGCCCTTCAGTAATTCATCCCTGACCCGGACCGTGCTGCATAACCGCCCGGCAGCATGGCCATCGGAGATGGACTGCCAGAAGCCAGGGCATAAGTCGAATGCATAGTAGGACCGGTGTGCGGTGATCAGCACATTCGTATCGAGCAGGAATTTTCGGCTTTCGTTGGTCATATCGTAAAACCCAGCTCCTTCCCAAAGCGGTCATAGCTGCTGCCGCTCAGTCCGGTGAGCTGATAGGCTTCCCTGTATTGCAGGCGCCCTTCCCGTGCCGCACCATAGACAGCAGCTGGAAATCGGTATCCAAGACGGCTCCCTAATGTCAGGTAAAAGTTACCCCCGCCAGCTCCCTGGTTTCTGCGTTCAGCTGCTGCTTCCTGATAGCTGTTGTAGAAGGAAAAATAGGCCTCGCGGGTAATGAGCTTCAAGTCCAGCAAGCGCCTTGCGACGACCACCGGACTCACCTTGAAAAAGCGCGCTAGCCGCTCAAAAGGTTTGGGGTTATTCTTCACTTCCTTCCAAGCGGTTTGCATCTCGTGAGCAGGCACCAGGAACTCGGCAGCCACCTGGTTGCAGAAGATCTCCACCGCGTTGTCAGAGGGGATAAGTTCCTGGAAATCGGAGACCCCGCCTTTTCCCAGCCACAGGTGCGCCAGCTCATGCACGAGAGTGAACATCTGGGCCGCTTTTGCATCCGTGCCGTTCAGAAAGATCACTGGCGCATGCGAATCACTGAGCACGAATCCACGAAATTCCTCGATGTCCAAAGGGCGGTGCGTGTTGTTTTCCACCACGCCATTGATCATGACCAGAACTCCGATGCCCTCGATCTTTTTAATGAGCAGGCGCAGCGCTTCCTCCCAAGTCGGGAGAGCGCGGCTCCAGTGGCCCTCCAGCGCAAGAGTACGTCGCATCTCCTCCGCCACCTCTTCAGGTTGATCACTCAGCGTGCGGCTGCCAATAAAGCCTAGAGCAGGCTCACCTTGCTCAATCAGGAATCCCTTCATCCAGTCCTGACGCAGCAATGCGGCGTGGATGGTATCCAAAAGATGCGGGGATGGCCGGGCCAGTCTGCGATCTTTTAGGGTGCGAAAATCTGGAATCGGCAACCGTTCCTCTGGCGGCTCATTCAGGAAAAAGTATCCAAGCGGTGTAAACGTCTGGGCCGCGAATTTCTCTAGCTGCTTCATCGTCGGCTTTTCATCGCCGGTCAGCCATAGGGGGTATTTTGGAAACTTTTGGCATACCTCCTCCTCGCTCATCCTGGAACGCTCCTGCGCCCATCGGAAAAGGTCGGGTTTGATCTGCACGCGGTCACTCATGGTCGCGATACTAAGTTACGTTCGAGGGACGCGCCTTGCAATACTGGAGATAGTCGGCTGATACGTTCTGGCTCTGTAGCCGGGTCGAAAAGGCGTATTGACCTCCAAAGAAAGACGGGCAATCCGGCGGGTGGGGCTCTTGGGGAAAGGGAGCTTTGGTTGCGCCGGACATGCCCATCCTACGAGCTGCGCGCTGGATTCCGCACCCCAGGGACATGCCTGGGAGGGGGAAGAAGGGGGTGGGCTGGTGATTATTCGCCCAATGCTTTGCGGAGGACGGGCTCGAAGATATCGGCTTGACGCATGAAGCCGAGGTCGCTGGCGTGGGAGGCGTCGGTGGCGCCTTCGGTGTCGGTGCCGTAGAGGGCGTCGCCGGGGATGTAGTGGAGGTTTTTGGCGCCCTGTTTGATGAGGGTGTCGTAGGCGGCTTTGAGGGCGGCGTGGTTATCCGTATGGAACTGGTGTTTGACGGGAGTGATCCAGTCGTTGGTGAAGCGGCGGTCCTCCACGAGAATGATGGGGGTGGTGGGCTTGGCGGCGCGGAGCTGCTGGACGAGGGGGATGGTCTTCTCGGTGACCTGGGCGGGCTGCATGTTGGGCAGGCAGTCGATGACATAGGCGGCGGCATCCACCTGGATGAGGAAGTCGCCGACGGCGGTGTCCATGCGGCCATTGCCGGAAAAGCCGAGATTCACCACGGGGCGGTCCAGGCGGCGGCCGAGGATGCCGGTATGGACCATGCCGGGGCGGCTGGCGCAGGCGCCGTGGGTGATGCTGGTGCCGTAAAAGACGACGGGCTTTTCACGAGGGGCGAGGCCTTCAAACTTGCTGCCTTTGGCGACGCCGATGCTGACGGATTCGACTCCGTTGTAGAGGGGGAGGTAGGCGGCGTATTCGCGGTAACCGGGGGCGAGGCCTTTGATGATCTCGGCTTTGACCTCCTGGGTGGCGGGTTTGGTGACGTTGACCCATTTCCATTTGCCGCCGTCTTTTTCATCGCGGGCGTAGAGGTCCACGCCGCTGACGCCGGTGGCGGGCATGTGGGGCATGCCGATGCGGTCTTTGGTGAGTTTGTAATGGACGCTGATGGCCTCGGCATCGGTCTTGAAGCGGACCATCATGCCGGCGCTGTCGCGGCTGAGGCTCCAGACGGCGGGGGTGACTTTGCCCTCGGCGCTGGCGGGGAGGCGGTCGAACCAGCTGTGGCGCTTTTGATCTGGGAGGATGCGGCCTTCGACACCCCACTGGGTGATGTCGTGCCACTCGAGGTTGTCCTTGGCCTTTTTATTGACGCCCATGGCCGGGTCCAGCTTGGCGACATCGGGGGCTTTGGGGGTTTTGGTGGCCTGAGCGTGGACACTGGAGAGACCGGTGAGGGCGAGGAGCAGGGCGAAGGGGAGGAGACGCATGATGGGCTGGCGGTTGTTGAAGGTTGTTGGCCAATTGTTGAAGGATTGTTTAAAGGAAGCCGGAGGGCGGGAGGAGGATGACGTTGGTCAGGGTAAGAGTATTGCAGGGAGGTGGGGACTGAGGGCAGCCAAAAATGCGGGGAGGGTTTTTTCGGGGAGCGACCCGCATCACTCGGAGAGTGATGAGTACTGTACTTTGAGGCGGTGAGGGGCGTAATTCAGGGATGTCTTACCTGCGCACAGCTTCCCTGATTTTAATGAGTGGGTTTTTTGGGGTGGCGGGGGTGAATCACTTTTTGAATCCGGAGGTGTATCTGACCATGATGCCGCCCTACCTGCCGTGGCCGGAGCTTTTAAATTACATCAGCGGGGCCGCAGAAGTGGCGGGGGCGGTGGGGATCTTGGTGCCACAACTGCGCCGGATGGCCGGATGGGGGCTCATCGCCCTGCTGGTGGCGGTCTTCCCGGCAAATGTTCACTTGGCGCTGAATGGCTGGGAGGCGTATGACCTGCCGGGCTGGGTGCTGTGGGCGCGGCTGCCGCTACAGGCGGTGTTTATAGCCTGGGTCTATTGGACCTGCCTGGCGAAGGGGGGACGGCGGGAGGGGTAGGAGGGGAGCCACTGCACAGTTTTAGTTTACGGTCTTTAGTATGAGCGCTCATTTCTCGGTGCGCAGTTCCCCGTTTTGGGAGGACGTTTTGCGGACAGTTGAAACTCGGACGTGCGGTACTTATGTTTTCCCTGTTCAGGTCCGCATTTCATCTGGCATTCGATTTTTAACGGTACCCCTATTCATCATGAGCGCGAATCCATCTTACAAGCCGGCGGGTTATAACTCGGTGTCACCCTATCTGGTGCTGAAGGATGCGGAGGCGACGATTGGGTTTTTAAAGGAGGTTTTTGGGGCGGAGGAGCTGCGGCGCATTCCAGATGAGAAGAAACCGGGACGGATCATGCATGCGGAGGTGCGGCTGGAGGATACGGTGATCATGCTGGGGGACTGCATGGAGGACGCGTGGCCGGCGGTGGAGGCGCATGTGCATGTGTATGTGCCGGATGTGGATGCCACCTACCAGAAGGCGCTGGCCTGTGGGGCGACGGGGGTGCAGGAGCCGGTGCAGAAAGAGGATGAGGACAAGCGCGGCGGATTCAAGGACGCAGGAGGGACGACGTGGTGGGTGGGGACGAAGGTGGACTGAGGAGCGGCGCGTCATCCATGGGGCGAGATGATGTCAATGATCCCAGTGGCTTAGCGCTGTCCCGACAGTCTGCGAAGAGGTGCTGATTTTTTTTGGGAACCGGAGAGGGCGCGTGAGGCGAACTGGTGGTGAAGAGGCGGCCGCGCACTCTGCGAGGCCCCTCATTAACCCCTGATCTAAATGTTATGAAAGCTCTACTTATCTCTCTGGCGAGCGGCCTTCTGACCCTCGGCGGGCTGCATGCCCAAACGGCTGCGACAACCACCACGACGGTGACAACTAGCAGCGGTACCCTGCATCAATACACGCCTGGCTCCACGTTTGTGGTGAAGGAAACGTCCGGCCCGGTGACCTACACCTATGGCCCGGAAGTGGTCTATGCCACGAGTGGCGGCACGGTGCTGACGCCTGAACAGGTGCAGGCCCGCATCCGCGTGGGTCTGCCTGTGCGGGTGGAATACGCCAATCAGGGCGACACCCGGGTGATCCGGCGCGTGCTGGTGGAAGATGACGATGACGAGGTGGAAATCGAAGTGGACGACTGATCTTGGAACCGGCGGGTCTGATGCCGGCCGCACAAGATGTGACATCTGACATTCTTCCTTTGGCGGTGTACCCGGAGCGGGTACACCGCTTTGGTGTCAGGGGTTTGGAGGGATTGCTTGAAGGTGACTATGACGATTGACGGAGACCAGGAGAACCTGTGCCCAGGCGAAATGAGAAGATTTTCTTCATGATCCCGGTCTCCTGGATGCAAAAATATTCACTCAATCGGATTTTTGTTCTGAGGAATCCATGTTGCTAATTTACTGATACTGAGGCTGAATGGCAGTTCATGACTAATGGCCAGGCTGCGGCTGATTCCTTCATTCGTGGCTTGGTGAACAGGTCTGGTCCTGAGCTCATTCTGGCCACGAAGCCTTTTGCTGTGGACAGCACGGCCAGGAGCTGGTGGTGCATTCTTTCCACGACGGCGCTGCTGGTGGCGGCGGTGGCAGGCACGCTCCTTGCCCCGCATGGGCTGATAAAGATGGGGTCCAGTGTGCTGTCTGGGCTGCTGCTGCTGCGCCTGTTCGTCATTTACCATGATCAGCAGCACCACGCCATCTTGCCGAAGTCGAAGGTGGCGGAGAAGTTCATGTGGGTGTTTGGCATCCTGGCGCTGAGTCCGAGCAGCATCTGGCGGGCTTCGCACAATCATCATCACAACCACAATTCAAAGATCAAAGGGTCCCACATCGGCTCCTTTCCGATCATGACGCGGGATCACTTTGAAAAGGCGCCGCGGCGGGCGCGCTGGCTGTATCTTTTCATGCGGCATCCGCTGACGATCCTTTTGGGCTACCTGACCATTTTTCTGCACGGCATGTGCATGCGGCCATTTGTCATGAAACCGCGCGAGCACTGGGACTGCCTCATCGCCGTGGTGGTGCATGCGGTCATTGCCGGCAGCCTGATCGGTTTTGTGGGCTGGCAGGGCTGGCTGCTCACGCAGATCCTGCCGCACTTCATCGCCAGTGCCATCGGCTCGTATCTGTTTTATGCGCAGCACAATTTCCCAGGGGTGGCCTTTTACGACAAGTCCGGCTGGACCTATGACCGTGCGGCGCTGGATTCCTGCAGCTACCTGAAGATGGGACCGGTGATGGCGTGGTTCACGGCGAACATCGGCTACCACCATATTCATCATCTGAATGCGCGCATTCCCTTTTACCGGCTGCCGGAGGTGCTGCAGGCCATGCCCGAGCTGCGAAATCCTAAAGTCACGACGCTGAACCCGATTGAGATTTATCGCTGCCTGTGCCTGAAGGTCTGGGACGTGAAGCAGCAGCAGATGGTGGCGGTGGGAGCGGCGGACGGGGAGCAGGTGTGATTACCCCCGGAGGATTGAGTGGTCTAACGTCAAGACCTGGGCGCTTCAGCCGTTGACCCAGGGTTCTTCGAACCCTGGGCTGGGAGACGAAAGCCCTTTGGGCTTGGGGGACTGAAGTCCGTTGGGTTGAAGAGGGGTAGAGCCCCGGCGGCCACCTATTCCACCGCGCGCGGCGGTTTTTTATCCTTGGTTTTCCAGCGGTCGTGGACCCAGAACCAGTTGGCGGGGTCGCGGCGGACGCCGGCTTCCAGGGCGGTGTTGATGTCGCGCATGAGGTCTTCGACGCTCCGGCGCTTGCCGTTTTCTTCCATGCGGATGGGCTCGCCAATTTCCAGCACCCATTTCCCCAGTCCCACACGGTAGCAGATGGGCACAAAGATGACGCACTTGTAGCGCATGGCCAGGATGACCGGCGCGCGGGTGGTCCAGGCGTAGTGACCGAGAAAGGGCAGCTCAAGACCCCCGCTGCGGTCGGCCTGGTCGCTGGCCAGGATGAGCAGCTTGCCGCCCTCGGACATCGCCCGTTTGAGATCGTCCGCGCCGGTGCGGCGGTCCACCAGGATGTTGCCCGAGACGGTGCGCATCCGGTAAACGAGCTGGTCCAGCTTTGGCGGGCGGATACCGCGATAGGTAGCCACGGCCTGATACCCGGGGATCAGCGCAGACATGCGGTTGGCCAGCTCAAAATTCCCGAAATGGCCGCCGGTGAAAACGCGGTTCACCAGTTTGCCTTCCGCGTCCACCGCCCGCACGGCTTCGCCACCTTTGACTGAGAAGATGGTGCGGAGCTGCGCATCGTTCATCGCCATGCCTTTCATGGCGCAGGCATACACCTCGCCGAGCCGGCGGAAGTTTTCCTTGGCGATGGCGCGGATCTCCGCCGGGGACTTTTCGTGACCGAAGCAGCGGGTCAGGTTCTTCAACGCCATTCGCCGATGCCGGGCATCCACCCAAAAAGCCAGCCCGCCCCCCCAGCGCCCTAACCGCGCCACCCAGCCCACCGGCAACGCCTGAATGAACGCCAGAAAGGCGCGGGCAAGGAGATAAAGCAGATGTTCCATGAAGAAGCGACGAAGGCAGAGGCTGTAGTCGTGGCCCCTGGGTGGGTCAATCGTGCTATACGGATACGCGGGCGGGGTGGGGGTAGGGCTAGGTATTATATTCCAAGGTATTATATGCCAGGCATTCAGTAAGATGGTGCTTACAACTCGCTGAGGATCAGTGGTTAGCGCAGCAAACGCGTGAGTTTGATTGGAGCGTGATGGACGTGCTGTTCGGTGGCTCAGGGAAGAAGCTCGCGGCTGCCCCGCAGCAATGGTGAGGCGGACATGAGTGACTGTGCTCCGCTCGGGTCGGCTATGCCGACGGATCGTCGGCGCTCCATGGGGTGAGGCGGACGAGGGCGTCTGCGCTCCGCTCGGGGGCTTTGGCGGCGAATGTCTGCGCTCCTGGTGATGCGGACGGGGACGTCCGCGCTCCGGTTTGAGGAGGCCCTGGTATGCCCTTTATCTGGAAGAGAAAGAATTATTCCAGCATTGGCTCTCCCAGATGTTTCTTGAAGAAAGCCGCTGCAATGTCAACCGTTTCGGCGCACCAGGGATCGCTCATCCAGAAGGGGTGCGGGGCGTGTTTCAGGGTGTGGACGCCGGTCTCGATCCCGAGGGACTTCAGTTTTTCCATCATTTCTGCGCGACCGATTTTGAGCGTGTCTTTTTCACCTTCGATGAAGATCGTCGGTGGCACACCTGCACGCACATGGGTGATGGGTGAGGCGGCTTGATAGACTTCCGGTTTTTCTTCGATGCTGCCGCCGAAGAAGAGGATGGCTCCCTCACTCTTTTTGCCCACATTGGCAGCCACCAGGTCCTGGGTCGCGGCCAGGACAATGGCCGCCCGGACCGTGCTGGACTGCTCTTTAAACGGACCCTCTCCTTCAAATTCTGGGAGGCCGGTGGTCATCGCCGTCAGGCCGGACAGATGGCCTCCCGCCGAGCCGCCCATGCAGCCGATGCGTTCTGGATCAATCTTGAGCTCTTTGGCATGGGCACGCAGGCAGCGGAGCGCCGCTTTGCAATCATGCAGTGCCGCCGGAAACTTCGCTTCCGTGGAGAGCCGGTAGCTCACAAGAGCAGTGACAAACCCGCGCTGCGCCAGCCGCTCCATCATCGGCTTGTCAGCCTCCACCTGCCGCTTCTGCCAGCCGCCGCCATGGATGTCCAGAATGCACGGCCAGGTGCCTGCCGCATCCGGCACATAGACATACAGTTCCACCGTATGCTCCGGATACTTCGCCACCTCCAGCGTCTTCAGGGTAAAGCCGGCCGGTGTTTGCGGGGTCAGCTTCTGCCATTTTGGGCCGGACGGTGCAGGCTTTTTAGACGCGGGTTTTTGGGTTTCCGCAGCCGTCAGGAGCGGCAGAAAGCTCATGGCCAGGAGGGCGGTGACGAAGGATTTCATAGGATTAAATGCAGGCACGGACGAAAAAAGGAAGCGGCTGACGGAGAAGACGAGGTTATTCCTCCTCTTCGATGTCATCCTCTTCCGCGGGGTCATTGAGGAAGATCTTAATATCCCGTTCTTCCAGGGCGTAGCGGACGTCTTCGATGTCCTGGTCATCCACGCTGAGCCATACGCCAGCACGTTCGTCGCCTTTGCCTGGTCCTTTACGAACGGCGGAATGGTAGGTGAATCCAAAGCGGCCGTAAAAAGGCAGCGTGGCAGGCGTGGTGTGCACCCAGATTTCCTGGGGCCGCACCTCGCATTCCAACAGGGCGATACGAGCAGCAAGCAGGGTGGTGCCGAACCCCTGGCGGTGATATTCCCCATGCACCATGCCGTGCACCAGCGTGGCCGTGTCAGAATCCCCTATGAGCTCCAGGCCGCCGCAGGCGACGATTTCGCCGTCGTGCTCCACTACAAGGTAATAGGAGGTGCCGACGGCCAGAAACTCGATAAAGGCTTCCAGCCCGCTTTCAGGCAGATAATCCGGCGTGTTGGAGCGATAAATCTCCACGCAGGCCTCCAGATCCGCCGGCTCAAATTCACGGATACGGCAGAGCATCAGCTTCGGCACGATGGCCTGCATGAGCGGGGAAAGCTCCTTTTCGGAGTCAGATTCGGATTCGAAATCGCTGTAGGACATGGTCTGCCAGTCTGTGAGGGAGGCGGGGCCGCTCGTCAAGAGGTGTCCATCCGCGCCCCTGGACAAAAAAAGAACCGCCTCCCGTTTGTGGAAAGGCGGTTCTGAAGATAGAAAAGGAAAGGATTAACGGGCGACCACAGCCGCAGTGCGGGCTGCAATGGTGGCCTGATGAGCGGCGCGGAGGCCTTCCAGACCACGATAGGTCTTGCTGACCTTGGCACAAAGGCCGCGGCTGACGAGGCCCTGAAGCTTCTCATAAGAGCGCAGACGGAGCATTTCTTCGCCTCCGCTCACGGCGTTCTTCAGCTTCAGATTGTCATAAACCAGTTTAAACAACGCGTTGAACTCAAGAGTGTCCCCGGCGGACAATACATTGACGAGCTCATCGGTTACATGGTCAGGGACGCGGCGGGAGAAACGTGTTTTGCGAGTCGGTGTCGTAGCCATAGAGGACACTACAATAACAGGTTATTTGTGGAATGCGACGTATTTATGATAAGAAATGTTATTTCTTCATGAGCCATTTTCCTTGATAGAATGCGGCTCGGGGCGCGTTTTGGCATCCTTCTTGCACGCCCTGTATTTACATTGAATACATCTCAGCCTCAAGGCTGCGCAAGTTTATACAACTGCTTTTTTGTGCGGATAAACAAGGCCCCATCCGCCACGGCAGGGGCGGCGGTCATGGCATCCGGCAGCACATTTTCGGCCAGCACTTTAAACACCGGTCCGGCATCCAGCACGCGGGTGTCTCCGCGGTCATTGCTGAAATAAATGCGGTCGCCCGCCACAATGGGGCTGGGCAGATGCTGGCCTGCCAGCCGCTCCTCCCACACATCCTCCCCGGTCAGAGGATTCATGCAGGTGACGATGCCACCACGGGTGACCTGAAACAGCAGCCCGTTGGCCAGCACCGGGCAGGACTCGCTGGCATTGCGCTTCTCACGATCCCAGAGCATATGGCTTTCCGTGATGTCCCCCTGCATCTTGTCATCAATCTTCACGCCCAAGGTGTGGGCACGTTCCGAGCCCGTATTGAGGATCAGGACATTTTGGTAAACCAGCGGGCGGATGGCTGCATTGAAGCCGCCATGGCGTACCGTCCACAGCTCCTTGCCAGTGTCCGCCGCATACCCAAAAGCGGCACGCGATCCCACGGAGACGAGAGTGTCCACGCCTCCCAAGTTGAAGACACTGGGGGTGTGGTAGGCCTTGCGCATGTCGCCATCACGGGTCGGTTTGCCCTCGGCATCCAGGTCTCCATAGTCCGTGGTGCGGCTGGTTTTCCAGACTGTTTCCCCGGTCACCTTGTTTAGGGCGGTGACGAACTGCTGGTCAATGCCATCAAAAGTCAGGATGAGCAGGTCTTTGTAGATCATAGGCGAAGAGCCTGGCCCCCGATAATGCCGGACATTGATGTCCCGCCGCTCCCAGACCTTCTTGCCGGTGGCCGGATCGATCCTGGCCGTGCCGTAGGTGCCAAAGTGGACATAGAGCGCATCCGCCTCCAGCACGGGTGACGGTGCCGCATAATTGTTCAGCGGATTCCCGAGACCTTCCGGTTCAGCATTCTCAAAGACAAGGTCATGATGCACCACCTTGCCGGTGTGGCGGTCAATGCCGTACACATACTGCTTTTTCCCGTCCACCGTGGCGGAGGTAAACCAGATGCGGTCCCCGCCGATGACGGGCGAGCTGTGGCCCTCATTTTCCAGGTCCACCTTCCAAGCGATGTTTTCGCCGGTTTCGGAGTTCCATTTCAGGGGCAGACGGGCTGCTTCTGCGGGCGGCACCACGCCATCATAGGTAGGCCCGTTTTTATCCGGCCAGAACACCGGTGTGGTGGCTGGCTGGGCCGCAAGAGCCGCCGCTAGGGCAAGCGAAGAAAGCTGGAGACGAAGGAAGACGGACATGCGCAGGTAGTCACGAGCAGTAAAGGCCGCTTCTTGCTAAAATCCCAGCCTTCTTTGGCGTGTGTTCCGAGTATTTCGCCTGTCCCGCGATTGCGGCGAAGGTTGTTCAATTCACCGCGCCCAAAGCCGGGATCACGCCTGTCTTCAATTCCACCGGGCAGCTTTGGAAATCCGGGACGAGCTGGCCCCACATCTTCTGCACCGCCTGCGCCAGCAGATGCACGTCACCCCGCGCATCGTGCCTCTTCACACCGACAGCTGAAAGCCCCAACCGATGCAGAATGGGATCCAGCCCATGGCCACCCCGGCCGCCCCAGATCTTCCGCGAAAACGCCCGCGAATCCATCATCGCCGTGTTCCTGACCGGGATGCCATGACGAGTGCAGTTTTCCGCAATGAAACGCATGTCAAAGCCGGGGCCGTTGTGCGCCACCAGCGTCGCCTCCTCCCCCACAAAACTGGAGAACGCCATCAGCGCCTCCACCGGGGATGGCGCCCGCTCCACCTGTGCCTGGGAGATGCCTGTCAGCCCCGTGATGAACCTCGGTATGCGCTGCTGCGGCCTGACAAAAGAATCAAAATGCCCCTGCGGCTGCCAGCACCCCGCCCGCACCTTCACCGCCGCGATCTGGATGATCTCATTGTGATAGGGAGACAGCCCCGTCGTTTCGAGGTCAAAGATGATGAGGTTCATGGCCGTCTTATAGCCGGAGAAGTGTGCTCCGACCAAGGGATTTCACGTTTAATAAGAAGCAACTTTATGTTAGACTGCGGCCGCTACTCCAAAGGCGGTCACCTCGTTTTTGTTCGCACAGAGGCGGGTGAGGCGGAAGTCTGCGCAGAGCGGCGGGGCCAGCTCTTTTAGAGAGTCCATGAGGGGATATTCGTCGGTTCCTTTAAACTTGAGGGTGACGATGAAGCGGCGCATGCGCTTTTCACGCAGCCATTCCACCAGGAGGTCCATGCTGCGCTGGGGGGCGGCGATGATGTCGCAGATGAGCCAGTCCACGGGTTGCTCCGGCTTATATTTAAAGGCATCGGCCTGGAGAAAGGAGAGGCGCGGATTGCGCATGAGGTCATCCCGCAAGGGGCTGCGGTCAATGGCGGTGACATGGGCTCCACGCTGGATGGCCACATAGCTCCAGCTTCCGGGTGAGGCACCGAGGTCCACACAGGTCTGACCACGCTCAATCTGCTGACCCAGGCGCAGCTCGGCCTCGATAACTTTGGCAAAGGCCCGGCTGGGGGCGGCCTTGTCCTCAGCATGAGGGATGTCTCCTCCGATAAACGGGGAGATGATGGCCCGCAGGCTGACGGGCTGCGGGGCCTGGCTGACGGAGATGTATCCGGCATCCGGCCCTGTGAGCACGGCCTGCACCAGGGAGGTCCCAGGAAGGAACGGCATGTCGCTTTCCTCCAATGAGCGCAGCAGGGCGCGGCGGCGTTTCTTCAGGCGTTCATGCAAAGCGGTGCGGATGAGATCGCAGCGATGCAGGCCGGCGCGGCCTTCACCATAGGCAGGCCATAGGTGCAGGCGCCAGGGCTGGGCATCTGGCAACAGCCCGGCGATGCGGGTGATGATCTGATCTGCCCAGCCATTAATGGAGGCGTCCTTAACTACGGCAGCCTCCGGCAGGGTCTGGCGGGCAAAGGCGAGCCATGGCAGGGCCGGGAGGGCATCCGAGTGGACAAAACCAGTGGAAGAGTCCAGATGCGCGCCCGTGCCGGCACGCTGCAGCTCATCCACCAGGAAGGCAGCGCAATCAGCAGCAGGCAGGAAGGCGTGCATCAGAGGAAGAGGCTGCGCAGGGGAGCCAGTTCTTGCGCCTCTTCACAGACGGCGGAGAGGTTGCGTACGCCTGCGGGAATGTGCTGTTCAAAGGCGGTCTTGCCCTGATTGCGGCTCAGGTTGCCATAAGCCCCGAGGGCCTGCATGAGACGCTGGGCGGCGCATTGATAAACCACTTGGCGCAGATCCGGCAGGGCCAGGCCGCGCAGGTCGGCGTAATATTGCAGCAGTTCCCCGCGCTCACTGCGGCTGAGTGTGACGTAAGGGTCAAAGAGGAGGGAGGCGAGGTCGTATTCGGCCAGGCCGGGGCGCAGCCCCTGGTAGTCCACCAGCCAGGCCTGCCCGTCCTTCAGCAGGACATTCTGGCTTTGGAAATCCCGGTGAACCAGGCAGCGTGGCAGGCGGGCCAGGCGCTGGCGCAGCTCCATGAGCACGGTGCGGGCCGGTGCGTGGTCGGCATGGTCGGCATCCCGGCGCAGCACGTTGCGGACGAAGTGCTCCATGAAATAATTCTGCTCCCAGTCGTAGAGCCCCTCATTAAACTCCGGCTCCATGCTGCCCAGGTCGGCGGCGCTGAGGCTGGCGGCTTTCACGGCATGGATCTTGGCAGCCTCGCGCAGGGTGGCTTCGTAAAGACCCCGGCGGGTTTCCCAAGGATCGTCGCGATGAGCATGCAGATCATCCCGGCCCAGATCCTCCAGCCAGACACAAAGGCGCTGCTCATCAAAGGCAAAGATTTTCGGCACATTCACCCCCAGCGCGGCAAGGCGGCGGGTGGCGGGTACGAATTTAGGGTTATCCCGCCGGGCCATGGTGTACACCATGAGGATCATGGGCGGATGGGATTCCCCTTCCCAGGTAAACCGGTAAAAATGCCGGTCAGAGCCACCTTTGACTATGGGTTCCACCACGCAGGGCAGGTCCGCCAGCGCGGGAAATTGCTGGCGGGTCAGGATAAGCAGGGCCTCGTGTTCAGGTGGCATGGAATATATAACTAAAGCCAAGACGCACCCGGCTGCAACCGCTGGATGCTGGCAGGCGTAGAGCACCAAAAGTCCAGTGTTGAGCACAAGCGCACGATTGTCATTTTCGTATTGATCGTTTAGTCTCGGGGACATGAAGCCTGTCTTTGAGAAAGTCCCGCGCCGTGATTGGGAGTCGTTCCATTGTGAGCTCGTGCATGGTCCCGACTATGGTACACGCTGGCATTTCCACCCGGAATTCCAGATCACCCTGGCCATCCGCAGCCGCGGGCATCGCGTGGTGGGGGACAATATTGCACCCATTAGTGATGGGGATTTGGTCTTGGTGGGATCCAATCTCCCGCATGTGTGGCATCAAGAAGAAGGAGCCGGCATTGTGGATGCCATCATCATCCGCTTTGAGGAAAACTTTCTTGGCAAAGACCTGATGGCCCTGCCAGAGCTGGAATCTGTGCGCCGACTGCTGAGGCGAGCCAGCCGGGGCCTGGAGATCAAAGGCCCCATCCGCAAAGAAGTATCCCTGCGCCTGCGCCACCTGGCGGAGAGCGACGGGCTGACCCGTGTGGTGGACCTGCTGGCCGTGCTGGACGTGATGTCCCGTGCCAAGGACCTGAAACCCCTGGCCAGCGCCGCCTACGAGCCCACCCTGCACGCCACCGACCAGGGCCGCATGGAACGGGTATGCGACCACATCCACCAGCACCTGACCGAGGACATTGACCGTGCGCAGCTCGCCAAGCTGGCGCACCTGAGCGAGGGGGCCTTCAGCCGCTTCTTCCGCTCCCGCACGGGCAAGACGGTGCCGGAGTACATCAACGAGGTCCGCATTGGCCGCGCCTGCCGGATGATCGCCGAAGACCAGAACAACATCACCGACATCGCCCTGGACTGCGGATACCGGAACCTGGCCAACTTCAACCGCCGCTTCCGCGAGGTGGTGGGCAGCACCCCTCGTGAATACCGGGCACAGATGCGCACCCTGGGCGGCAAGCCGGGCTGACGCCGGAGCTGATTCATTGCTGGACTCCGCCCTGCCTGCGGCTAAGTCAGTCGGACTATGAACCGAGTCGGCATTGGCTATGATGTACATTCCTTTGAAGAAGGCCGCCCCCTGATCCTGGGCGGCGTGGAGATCCCGCATACACGAGGGTTAAAGGGGCATTCGGATGCGGATGTTCTCTGCCACGCGATCGCGGATGCCCTGCTCGGGGCCATGGGCCTGCCGGACATTGGCTTTTACTTTCCGCCCACGGATGCCAGCATCGAAGGCATCTGCAGCCTGCGCATCTTGGAGAAGTGTGCTGAACTGGCCAAGGAGAGAGGTTATACCATCACCAATGTGGACTCGTCCCTGGTGGCCGAAGCACCGAAGGTCATGAAACACGCGGCAGCGATGAAGGAAAAAATCGCCGCCGCCCTGGGCATCACGCCGGACCAAGTGGGTGTGAAGGCGACAACGAACGAACGCATGGGCTTTGTCGGCCGGGAAGAAGGCATCGCCGCGATGGCGGTGGCCGGAGTGGAGAAGTGATGCGGACGAGGGCGTCCGCTCTCCGTTTAGAGGCGCTTGTTTTGGAACTGGCGGCTGTGGACGATGGCGAGGACGGCGGCGGAGAAGCGGCCTTCGTTCTTGGAAAGACCGGTCTTGATTTCCTGCATGAGGAACTTGTCAGTGGGGAGAAGCTGGCGGCCGAGGGCGAAGCCGATGAGCTTGCGGGAGAAGTGACGGGTGAGCTGGTCATCCTGAGTTTTCAGGTAATCGCGCAGGCCTTCGAAGCCAACGAACTTGGCACCGCCTTTGACCTGGCCGGAGGTATCAAGAGGAAGGCCGGATTCATCCTTTTCACGGTAACGACCGATGGCATCAAAACCTTCCAGAGCGAAGCCGAGGGGGTCTATGCGGTCATGGCAGCCGGAGCAGGATTTGGAGGCGCGGTGCTGCTCCAGCATCTCACGGACGGTGGTGGGCCTGGGGCCGTGTTCCTTGAGCTCGGGCACATCGGCGGGAGGCGGTGGGACGGGAGTACCCAAAACGGCTTGGAGCAGCCAGTTCCCCCGCAAGACGGGGCTGGTGCGGTGGCTGCGGGAGGTCTTGGTGAGGAGGCTGCCCTGGCCTAACAAACCGCCGCGATGCTGGGCGCTGACGCTGACTTTACGGAACTCCTCGCCTTTGACATTGGGGACGCCGTAGTGCTTGGCCAGGCGTTCGTTGAGATAGGTGTAATCGGCACCGATGATCTCCTGCACGGGGCGGTCTTCGCGGATGAGGCTGGTGAAGAAGAGGGTGGTTTCACGGTCGAGGTCGCGGCGGAGCTCGGGGGTGAATTCGGGGAACTTTTTGTCATCCACGGCGGCGTGTTTGTCGAAGCCTTTGAACTCCAGCCACTGGCCGGCGAATTCTTTGGCCAGGGCTTCGGCCTTCGGGTCCTTGAGCATGCGCTTCACCTGGGTGGTGAGGACTTCGGGCTGGAGGAGCGTGCCATCGGTGGCGGCTTTGCGGAGCTGCCAGTCGGGCTGGGAAGACCAGAGGAAGTAACTGAGGCGGGAGGCGAGCTCCCAGGCATTGAGGGAGACTTCGGTAGGGTTTTCGGAAAGGGAGATCGTTTGGCCTGCGGCTGAGCGGACAGGAGTGTCCGCGCTCCTCTGGGAGACTTCGGTGGGTTTTGTGGAGGAGGGGGTCTTTTGAACTTCGTTTTGGCGGGCAAGAGTGCCCGCCGTACTTGTGAAGCCTTCGGTTTTGTAGAGGAAGTTGGGGGAGACGAGGATGAGGGTGACCACTTCGCGGGCGGCGGATTCACGGTCCATACCTTTGGTTAGGCCGTCATGATAAAGCTTGGAAAGCTGGGTGCGCTCGGCCTGGGTGGTGGGGCGGCGCCAGGCCTGGCTGGCGAAGCGGTGCAGGTGCTGGCGCATGAATTCATCGTACTGCGCGGCCTGCTCTTTTTTGAGGGTGTCACGGACGAGGAAGTTCCAGTCAGTCTTCATCTGATCGAGGCGTTTGGCCTCGGCAGCGGGGATGATGGACTTGAGCTGATCGTCGCTGAAATAATAAACGCCGGGGCCGGGTTTGTCGCTGTAGGCATTGCGGGCGACTTCTTCCAAGCGGCGCTCCAGCATGTCCGGGAAGGCAGCCTTCATGCGGCTGAAATCGGCCATGGTCTTGCGATGGGCATCGGTGTTGCGTTTCCATACGGTGAGGACACCGGGGATGATGTCCTTTGGGTTAGGCGGGGTTCCCACCCTGAGGGTCCACTGGACAGTGGCGAGGTCCACCTCGGGGCTGCGCATGTCCAGGCGGCCAGCGCCGAAGACCTCGACGGTGTCTTCCGGGAGGGGCAGGGTGATGATGAGGGGGGCCTTGGCGGCGAGGACATTTTCGGCGATGCCGTTTTTGCCGAGGGGGTCTTTGCCAAACCAGGAAAGCGCCTTCTCTGCCTGGCCGATGCGTTTTTTCAGCAGATCGGCCGTGATGCCTTTGGGGGCGGGTTTCCCGGATTCAATGTCTTTGAGGAGCTTTTGATCGCCTGCCCGCTGCTGGCGCATGAAGGGGGCGTATTCGTAGTTTTTGCCGCCTTTTTTTCGGAAGGTGAGGCCGGTGAAGGTGACGTAATCACCACCGTTGCCATCACCGATGTCTCCCAAAACGACGTGGAATTCGCGAGCGCCCTGGGTCAGCACGCGGGAGCCGCCATAGGTGCGAATGCCATCGGCATCCTGCTGGCGCCGCTGGGTGCCACTGCCCGGTTTGTCGGGATGATTCCAGGAGTGGCGCTGGACCTGGATGGCCTTGACGCCAGCGAGGACCTGCGGGGGCACTTCATGCGGTTTGGCGGCATCTGGCGGCGGCAGTTTGCGCCAGGGGACTTTGGTGAGGTCCAGGAAACGGGACTGGGTTTTGGTGTCGTTGAGGAGGTTCCACCAGTTGTGCAGGAAGGGGGCGGAGAGCTTGGCCTCTTTGGCGAGCTGGTCCAGCGAAGCGGCCCCGGTGAGGTCTTTGTGCTTCCATTTCCAGCAGGCCAGCAAGTATTCGTCCTCGCGAAGCTCGCGGTCATAGGTGGGCAGATGCGGGCCGGACATTTTTTGGTACCAGACGTAGAGGGCTTGCTGGGCCTGGCTTTTGACCTGGGCATTGCCCCGCATGCCGATGCGCTGGGGATGGAAGGTGACGCCAGTACCGGGAAGGATGGTGGCGTGGTCGGCCAGCTTGCGGGCGGCGGCGAGGTATTTGTCGAGCTGGGAGGGATTGACGAAGAGAGTGTCGCCGGTGTTGGCGAAGCCTTCGCCCCCGCCGCCGTCGGGCTGGAATTCTTTGGCCAGGCCGTAGTCCACGCCGGTCAGGTCGCGGATGGTGTAATCATACTCGGCATTGGTGAGGCGGCGGAGGGTGACAGCCCCGGGATCGCCGGCATTGGCGGTGGCGACGGCATCCATGGAGGCATCGGCCCAGGCGATGAGGCTCTTTTTTTCTTCGGCCAGAAGCTGGGTTTCATCCTCTGGCGGCATCTCGCCCGAGGCGATGACGTGGCGCACCTTTTCCCAAAGGGCGTATTCGTTTTCGACGGAGGGATCTTTATCCAGTCGCTCCAGATCCACGCCGCCTTTGGTTTTCTTGCCGTTGTGGCAGTCGTAGCAAGTTTCCGCCAAAGCCGGCTGCACGGTTTTCCAGTCCGGGGCCGCGCCGGCGTGAAATGACGCAGCGAAGGAAGCGAGGACGATGAGGCGAACGGAAAGGGTCATCCGGTGAAGCATGGGCAGGGCCAGAGTTTGGGGGAAAGAGGATACGTTGCGGAAGGGCGGGATTTATGACTTATGGCTTATGATTTACGATTTGAAAGGAGCGAGCGGGCTGGGGAGGACCCAAAATGCGAGCCCCCCTCCTGATAGGTCTGCCGCCCCCTGGCCGGTGGAGAGGTCATCGATGTGATCACGCGCACGTGATGACGACGGAAGAGAATGCGAGCATGGTGTCCTGCAAGACGAAAAACGGAATCCACGCCGTGACTCCATGCCAAGCGGTCAGGGTTTGAATTCGGGCAGAAGCTCGGCCGAGGGCAGGCGGTCAAACTGGGAGCTGATCTGGCTGGCGGGCAGGCCGACTCCGATGATGACCCCGGTGGGCACGATGCCCACGGCACCAAGCATGGGCAGAAACCAGGTCTCCGCCCGGGGCCGCACATGCTGAAAGGACATGGGGACGGTGGGCAGTTCCGCGAGACGGCAGAGGCCCTTAACCCGCACGACCTCCTCCGGCAGGTCGCGCAGGGCCTGCTCCAGGTCTCCACGCCTGACGACGAAGGGAAGGTCCACACGCATGGAGGTGAACGCCCGTTCATCCTCATGATGGTGATGATGCGGCTGCTCCGCCGGGTGGGACAGGCACAGCGGCAGCGGGGTGGTGTTTTCCTGGCTGCCGAAACGGCTGCTGGCACACAGGAAGCGGAGATATTCGGCCATTCTGTCGGCGCTGGTCTCGGTGGCGCGGGGGCTGGCGGCCTGCACGGCCAGGTGCAGCCGCTTCAGGCCCGCCTTGTCCGCCCCGTCGGAATGAGTGATCATGTAATGGGTGGACGTCTGCACCTGCTCATGCTCCAGTTCATTGTGCTGGCCCCGGCGCTGCCAGCGCTGCGCGTCAATCATCGTGATCTGTAAAGGCGAAGTAAAACGGTGGCACTCATACCGGACGGTAATGGCCGCGATGAGGGAGATGAGATCTGATGCCCCGTTGACCTCCACCAGCAGCACACCGCCTTGAGGCACCTCAATGTCTCCCAGCGTCTGCATGAATTCATTCAGCGAGGAGCAGCAGACGCAGGAGCCGTTGATGGACTGGACCTCGGCATCAAATGAGCGCAGCCGTATGGCATCCACCTCGGCGTTTTCAAAGTCATTGACGACGACGCTGAAGCCTATGTTGCGTTCCTCCAGGCTGCCCATGAGAGCCCGGAGGAAGGTGGTCTTGCCTGCGCCCAGGAAGCCGGCGATCAGCACCAGAGGGATGCGGCTCATAGCTGGGTGGGATTGGGTGCGCTGCCATAGACAGCCTTTGGATCAAAAACCTTGTCCTCCTCTTTCCAGACCAGGCTGGATTCAGGCCCCGGAAAGTCCTGCCGCAGAGGAACTGCCCGGTAAAAGCAGGAACGGTAGCCTACATGACAGTTGGCACTGCCCGCAGTCTCCACACGCAGCCAGATGCAGTCCTGGTCATCATCCACACGCATCTCACGCACCTGCTGGACAAAGCCGCTGGTGCCGCCTTTGTGCCAGAGCACCTGGCGGCTGCGGCTGAAATAATGGGCTTCTCCAGTCTTGATGGTTTTCTGCAGCGCCTCGGCATTCATGTAGCCGAGCATGAGCAGCTCCCCCGTCAGATAGTCCGTGGTGACGGCAGGAAGAAGTCCGCTGGCGTCAAACTTGGGAGCCAGATCACGGCCTTCTTCGACCTGCTGGACGCTCACACGGCTGGCAAAGGGATGATTCATCATCGAAGTCGTTATCCAAAGGGTTAGTCTCAGCCTTCCTCCTGCGCAGGCATCCACTGGGGGAAGGGATCGGGAAGGTTTTTCCAGGCGTCCGGGCCTGCCGCATACTCCTCCTCCGTCAGCAGGCAGGCCTCGAACTGGGCATGGAGGACCTCCTTGTCCATGTGGCGGCCGATGATGACGATCTCCTGGCGGCGGTCGCCATAGGGTTCGCGGCTGTTCGCCTGGATTTCAGCCAGGCTTTGCGCATCCTGCGGCCATTCGGCACGGTCCACGGCGGACCAAAAGAAGCCGAGGGCACGGGTATCGCGCAGGACTCCGGCCTGGGAAACGTAACCGGCCAGTTCCATCCGGGTGGCCAGCCAGAAGAGCCCTTTAGCACGGACCACGCCTTCCCACGAGGCTCTTAGATGATCGCTAAAACGCTGCGGATGAAAGGGCCGGTGGGAGCGGTAGATGAAGCTGCTGATACCGTATTCCTCCGTCTCAGGCGTGTGGGCGTTGAGGGAATCCAGCCAGCCCTGGCTTTCTTCGGCCTCGCTCATCTGGAACAGGCCGGTCTTCATCACCCGGTCCAGCGGCACCTCGGAATTTTGCGTGAGATGGACTGTAGCCTTGGGATTCAGGGCGCGGATGATGCCCTGGATTTCCTCCACCTCCTCCTTGTCCACGCAGTCCGTTTTGTTGATCAGGATGACGTTGGCGAACTCGATCTGGTCCGTCAGCAAGTGGGCGATGGTGCGGCCGTCTTCTTCGCTGACGCCCTGCTTGCGATCCTGGAGGTCCTCCGTGCTGTGGTAGTCCTCTATAAAGTTGCGGGCATCCACCACGGTGACCATGGTGTCGAGCTGCGCGATGTCCGACAGGGACTGGCCGTTTTCATCGGTGAAAGTAAAAGTCTCCGCGACTGGCATAGGCTCTGAGACGCCTGTGGATTCGATCACGAGGGCATCAAAACGGCCTTCGCGGGCCAGCTTGCCCACCTCCAGCATGAGGTCCTCCCGCAGCGTGCAGCAGATGCAGCCGTTGCTCATCTCCACCATCTTTTCCTCTGTCCGGCTGAGGCTGGCGTCGCCAGATTTGACGAGCATGGCGTCCACATTGACCTCGCTCATGTCATTGACGATGACGGCCACTTTACGGTTCTCACGGTTGCGCAAGATGTGGTTGAGGAGGGTGGTCTTGCCCGCGCCCAAAAATCCTGAGAGGACGGTGACGGGAAGGCGGGAAGAAGATGTAACAGTCATCAAGTGCAATATAATTGCATTATTGTAAATGCAAACATTTTGCGTATTAAATTTACCCGAAACTCGCCATCAGGCAGCGTACTTCGTCCTGGACTTCTTCCTGGCAGACAAGGGTTTGCTGAACCTCATAACGGAAGATTTCGGCATAATGACGGCGCAGCCGCCAAAAGGCGGTCTTGACGGCGGTTTCGCTCATTTGCAGTCGTTGGGCGACAGCAGCCAGATTCCCTTCTTCCATCCCCTCGCCCATCATGCGCGGAAACAGTTCAGCAAACAAAGTTGCTTTTCCAATGCTGGTAAAGTGCTCTTGAAGACGAAGACGCGAGCGGTCAATGAGAATGGTCGCCCAGGCGCGGTCAAACGCCTGCTCGGGTGATATTCCATAAGTCAGCTCTGATTGAAGATGGTCTTTGAAGGCTGGATTATCCAGGGAGACAAACTCCGTATCACCGCCCCTTTTTTGAGCGTTTTCCATGCGGTGAAAATCATGGTCCAGATTTTTGAGGGCGGTGAGGATCAGCGTCCTGAAACGCCCTCTTTCCGGGCAGGCAAGAGTGAGAAGCCGTCCGTCCATGAGACGGAGAAAAAACTCCTGAAGGCTGTCCTCAGCGGCTTCGTGACTGCGTCCGATACTGCGGAGAAAGACATAGAGTGGCTGCCGGTAAGTACGGCACAAGGTATCCAGAGCCGCTATTTTCTCCTCTTCACTCCCATGAGCCGCCAGGGAAATGATGCTCCACTGTGTCGCAGGAAAGGCCTTATCGGCAGGTGAGGACAGGGAGCGATCCATGCATTAAGGCGTCAAAGGTGAGAAAACAAACAAAGAACAGGGCTAACAAAATGGAGCAGCAGAGAGAGTGACTACATGATGCACTTTGCTTGCTGATAAAGATATGCCGTATTTGTCGAAAGGTATCCCTTTTTGAAATACAGCGGATCAAAAACGACCTGTCGCAAGTTCCTAATTCCTCAGAGCGCCTGCTGAAAGAATGTGCCGCCCCCTTTTCCAATGAGACCTAAAACGCTGATGCGAGCCGTTGCCGGATGAGCGGAGTAACCACAGAGGGGAAAAAGATAATATTCATTAGACTGACTTTATGCGCCTATCCCTCCTCCCCCTTCTTTGCTTCACGTCACTGGTCCTGCACGCGGAACCAACCTCAGTGGAACTCATACTGGACTGCTCCGGCTCCATGTGGAACAAGCTGAGCGACGGGCGTTACCGCATTGATGCGGCGAAGCAGGTCTTGAGCGAGTTCATCACCACGGCCCCGGAGAAGGAAGATTTGCATATAGGGTTACGCCTTTATGGATCCAAGGTTTCACATCGGGAACCCGGGGCTTGTGAAGACACTGTGCTGGTGCTGCCGATGGAAGGGTTTGAGCGCACCCGCATGCTGCAACTGGTGAAGGAGGCGCGGGCGATCGGGGCGACGCCGCTGGCCATCTCGCTCAATGCGGCGGCGGATGACTTCACCAAACCGGGGAAGAAGCAGGTCATCGTGTTTACGGATGGGGAGGAATCCTGCGGCGGTGATGTGGCCGCAGCACTGACTAAGCTGAAGGCGAGTGGCATTGACGCAGATGTGCGGATCATCGGCATCGGCCTGCCCAAGGCGGTGGCGGAGCGTTTTGCCGTGCTGGCCCCGGTTGAAAATGCTGACAGCGTGGCCAAACTGGCGGAGGCCCTGAGAAATGCCACCGCCACCACCGTGACCGCCCCGGCTGCGCCCATGGTGGAGAAAGAAAAGGTGACGATCCGTGTGACGAAAAACGGGGAGCCCTTCAGCGATGGCGATGTGTCCCTGGCAGGCACAGACAAGACGGCGGTGAAATTCACCAAAGGCGAGGAACCGGGGACCTGGACGGCTGAACTGGAGCCTGGATTATATACCGCCACAGTGGCAACTGCGGCCCGCCAATTTCCTGACCTGGGCGTGGCCCGGGGGGCGGACAACACCTTCATTTTGGACGTGACGGAACTGCCCACAGTCAGCATCGAAATCCCGAACGAGGAGATCAGCGTGCTGCAAGAATTTACTCTGCTGTTCAAAGGGGCCAACGGCGTGGGAGACCAGTACATCATCCTGGCTCCGGTGGGCTCGCCAGATTCCGCCCTGCCGAACATCCGCGACGCCATCGGCAAAGAAGCCACGATGACCATGCAGGCCCCGGACCTGCCAGGCATGTATGAAGCACGCTTCACGCAAAGGGGTGCGGATTATCAAAACGTGGTGTGCGGACGCTCCGCCCCCTTTGAAGTGAAGATGCCAAAGGTGACGCTGGACCTGCCAGCCGTCGTGAAAGCAAGCACGCCGATGACAGTTAAATTCAAAGCGGCAGTGCAAAACGGCGACTGGATCGGCTGGGTGAAAGCGGGCGCGGCAGACGGCGACTACGCCATCTATGCCCGGCCTAACGAACAAAGCGACCAGGTGGAGATGAATGCGCCTGCGGAGGCCGGAGATTATGAGATGAGGTATTCCAATGACGGTGCCGTCACCCCCTTCGCGCGGAAGGCATTCAAGGTGGAAGGCTCAACCATGGCGCTGGAAGCCCCGGAATCCGCCATGGCCGGCTCCTACCTGGACGTTGGCTGGAAAGGCGCACCCGCACTGGATCACCTCTACATCACCATTGTGGAGAAAGGCTCGGATGCAGGAGCCTACAACGATTATCAAAGGCTGGGCAGCGGGCAGAGTCCGCTGAAGATCCAGGCTCCGCGCAAGACCGGGGACATGGAGATCCGCATCAATGATGAGCAGCAGGTGAAAGTGCTGTTTTCACGACCCATCCAGATTACCGAGATGAAGGCCAGCGTGAAGGGGCCCGCAGAAGCGGCCGTGAGCAGCACACTGAGCATCGAATGGACCGGCCCTACAGGTGGCGGGGACTATGTGACTATTGTCAAAACAGGAGCCGGTGATGGGGAGTATCTGAACTATTTCTCCACCAAGGATGCCGAACCCAAAATGGAGCTCACGGCACCCGAAGAAGCGGGTGAGTATGAACTGCGCTACGTCACCGGGGAAAGCCAGGTGCTGGCCCGGCAGCCGGTGAAGGTGAAATGATCAGCGTAAGATGCGTGCGACCTTGAAGACGGGACTTGGCAAGTCCCGCTCCTTGATTCAAGCCAGCAGCTCTTTCACCACGTGCCCGTGCACGTCGGTGAGCCGGTAGTTGCGGCCTTGGAAACGGTAAGTGAAGCGCTCGTGATCAAAGCCCAGGAGGTGCATGACGGTGGCCTGGAAATCATGCACGTGGACTTTGTTCTCGGCGATGCTGAAACCCAGGTCGTCCGTGCTGCCGTAATCGAACCCGGACTTCACGCCGCCCCCGGCCATGAAGAGGGTGAAGCAATCCGGGTAATGATCGCGCCCCAGCACTTTGCTCGCCGCGGTGCGGCCTTCACGAAAGGGGGTACGGCCAAATTCACCACCCCAAATGATGAGGGTGTCCTCCAGCAGGCCGCGTTGCTTGAGGTCCTTGATCAAAGCGGCGACTGGCCTGTCCGTCTCGGACATCTTTTTGGTGAGTCCATCGGTGATGCCGGTGGCTTCGGAGGTGCCATGGAAGTCCCAGCCCCAGTCGAAAAGCTGCACAAAGCGCACTCCTTTTTCCACCAGGCGGCGGGCGAGAAGGCAGTTGTTGGCAAAGCTGGCCTCCCCTGGTTTGGCACCATAGTCCTCGATGACGCTGGCGGGTTCTTTGGAGATGTCCATGACCTCGGGCACGCTCATCTGCATCCGGTAAGCCAGTTCGTATTGGGCAATGCGGGTGATGGTTTCCGGGTGGCCGAGCTCGGCGGCCTGCTGCTCATTGAGCGTGCGCAAAGCATCCAGGGTACGGCGGCGCATGTTGCGGTCCATGCCGGCAGGGTCGGAGGCATAGAGGACTGGATCGCCCTTGCTGCGGCACTGCACACCCTGATAGACAGAAGGGATAAACCCGCTGCCCCACAGCCCTTGACCTCCGCTGGGCTGGGTGCCGCTGGAAATGAGGGTGACAAACCCGGGCAGGTCTTGGTTTTCCGTGCCTAGGCCATAGGTGGCCCAGGAGCCAAGCGAGGGCCGCCCCTGGCGGGTATGGCCGGTGAAAAGCAACAGCTCGGCAGGGGCATGGTTAAACTGGTCCGTGTGCATGGAACGCACCATGGTGATCTCGTCCGCAATCGTGTGGAAGTTGGGGCAGGCATCGCTCATCCACATGCCCGCCTTGCCATATTGCTTGAAGCTGCGCGGCGTGCCCATCAGCTTCGGCACCCCCGTGGTGAAGGCAAAGGTGCGGCCTTTCAAAATCGAATCCGGGCAGTCCTGACCGTCATGCTTCACCAGCTCCGGCTTGTAATCAAACAGGTCCAGATGCGGCGGTGCGCCGGACATGTGCAGATAAATGACCCGCTTTGCCTTCGCCGCCTGCGGTGTCACACGCGGAGCCATCGGATTGTCCGCCGGCGGCATCGCGCTCCCCTTCCCCTGCAATGCCTGCAAGGCAATGGCACCCAGGCTGAACTGCCCCGCACCGTTCAGAAAAGTGCGGCGCGTGGTGAGCTGGAGGCTGTCGTGGCGGACGGGGTTCATAGTTATTCAGTCGAGTGTTAGGCTCACCTCCGCATCACAAACTCATCCAGGTTCATGACCACATTGGCGACGGTGGTCCAGGCGGCGAGGCTGGGGAGATCCGCCTCCTTGGGCGCGGGGCCGAGGGGATCGGTGGCCATTTTGGCAGCTTCGTCAGGATGAGAGCGATAGTCGGCCAGGGCTTCGTCGAAGAGCTTTTGCAAGGTGGCCCTTTCTTTGGCGGAGGGTGCGCGGGAGACGCAGAGCTGGAACATGAGGCCGATGGGGTCCGGGGTGTCTGCCACACGGCGGGCAAGGGCCTGGTTGGCCTCGATGAAGACGGGATCGTTGAGTGTGACGAAGGCCTGTAGTGGAGTGTTGGTCCGGCCGCGTGTAATCGTACACACTTCTCGGTTAGGCGCATCAAAGGTGCTGAAGCTGGGGTAGGGGCTGTTGCGGCGCATTTCGGTATAGACGCTGCGACGGTGACGGTCCTCGCCCGCGCTGACGGTCCAGTCATTGCTGCGGCCAAAGGCGGTGGTGAGTCCCATGTTCGGGGCCATGGGCCGGACGGAGGGTCCACCCATTTTGGCACTGAGCAGACCGCTGACGGCCAGGGCCTGATCGCGAAGAAGTTCTCCCGTGGGGCGGAAACGCGGCCCACGCGCCAGCAGGCGGTTGTCGGGATCGCGCTCGTTGAGTTCCGGTGTGCTGGGGGAATCCTGGCGGTAGGCCTGGGTGGTGACCATGAGCCGGATCATGTGTTTGATGTCCCAGCCGCTGTCCATCAGCTCCGCCGCCAGCCAGTCCAGCAACTCCGGATGAACTGGCAGCTCGCCCTGGCTGCCGAATTCCTCACTGGTGCGGACAATGCCGATGCCGAACAAACTTTCCCACAGTCGGTTGACGGTGACACGCGCTGTGAGCGGGTTTTCACGGCTGACAAGCCATTTGGCGAGCGTGAGGCGGTTACGCGGAGCCTGCGCCGGAAGTGGTGGGAAGACCGCCGGGGTGCCTTCACTGACTTCCTCTCCGAGCGCCTGCCAGTTGCCCCGGAGCTGGATGTTGGTCTTGCGCCGCTCAGCCACGGGCAGGTCCAGCATGACAGGTACCGTCACCGGCTTGGTGCGGGCCAGTTCTTTGTTGATGGCGAGCATGCGCTTCTGCTCAGCCAGGCTTTCTTTGGCGACAAAACGCGCGTAGTGATATTGCAGGGTCTTTTGCTGCTCGGCGGTGCGTTTGTCTGCCGCCACGGCCAGGACGGCGCTTACCTTCTTGTCTTTGACCGTGGGTTTGCTGGCGAGCCAGGTCTCATAACCAGCCATCCATTCAGCGGGTGGATTATTAAACTGCGCTTCCAGGGCGGCTTGCTCCCGTTTCCATTCATCCCTCTGCTTGCGCACCTCCGGGCTGACGAGTTCATGCAGAGGAGACTCGTCTTTTTTGTCCGCATCGGCGCTTTGGTTCAGGAAGGCATAGGCCTGGAAGTATTCGGCATGGGTCAGCGGGTCATACTTGTGCGTGTGGCACTGGGCGCAGGCCATGGTGGTGCCCATCCAGACGGCGAAGGTGGTATTGACCCGGTCCACCACGGCGGCAATGCGGAACTCTTCATCATTCGTGCCGCCCTCATTCTGCGTCATCGTATTGCGATGAAACGCGGTGGCAACAAGCTGGTCATCTGTGGGCTTGGGCAAAAGATCGCCAGCGAGCTGCTCGATGGTGAACTGGTCAAAGGGCATGTTCCGGTTTAGCGCCTGGATGACCCAGTCACG
The DNA here is from genome assembly GCF_039655865.1 of Prosthecobacter sp. SYSU 5D2. NCBI lineage: Bacteria > Pseudomonadati > Verrucomicrobiota > Verrucomicrobiia > Verrucomicrobiales > Verrucomicrobiaceae > Prosthecobacter > Prosthecobacter sp. SYSU 5D2. The sequence goes on from NZ_JBBYXL010000007.1 coordinate 208,504, forward strand.
ATAGGCCCAGATCTCACGCGGCTGGTCACTGGGATAGCCGGAGCTGTCCGCATACCGGGCGAGGTCCAGCCACATGCGTGCCCAATGTTCGCCAAAGGCAGGTTTGGCCAGAAAATGGTCCACCAGGGCATAAAATGACGAATTCCGAATGACGAATGACGAATTTTGATTCCACTCTTGGACGAAGGACTCGACTTCTTCGGGGGTGGGCGGCAGGCCGGTGAGATCCAGCGCCACTCGGCGGATCAAAGTGGCTGGCTCGGCCTCTGGAGTGAAGGCCAGCTTCTCAAGCTGTAACCGCTGCAACAAAAACGCATCCACCGGACTGATCTGTTTTTTCTGGACACTGGAAACTGCAGACTGAACACCGGGCACCTCCGGCCTAACAATGAGTTCATAACTCCAATGCCCGCCCCATTTAGCCCCTTCCTGGATCCATTGCTTCAACAGGGCGATCTGCGCGGGCGTGATGACTTTATGCTGCTTGGGCGGCGGCATCACTTCATCCGCATCGGTGGTGAGGATGCGCTGGAGGAGGGCGCTCCGGGCCGGATCCCCCGGCACCACGGCGATGACACCCTCATTACTGGCCTTGGCAGCCGATTCTTCGTCCAGGCGCAAACCTGCCTCGCGTTTGGCTTCATCGGGGCCATGGCAAAAAAAGCAGTTCTCCGAAAGAATGGGGCGGATCTGTTTGGAAAAATCCACAGGGGCCGCCACTCCGCCGGCCAAGGGCGCGAAGAGGGCGAGGATAAGAGAGAACCGATGCATGAGGGCAAATGAACTAACGCCTGCTGAAGGCTGATCTTCCTGGACGTGCGAGGATACTCCATGAGCAGAGCAGAGTCTTCCGGCATGAGAGGAAAGCTGAGGACACCACTCATCGTTAGCAGGGGTGTGAAACGTTCGTTGATTTTCTTATCTTTTTTGGGCAGTCCGGCCCTGGCCGTGGATTTTTCTAAGGAAGTGCTGCCCGTGTTGCAACGCGCCTGTTTTGAATGCCATGGCAGCGAGGTGGCCAAGGCGGGACTGCGTCTGCATGAGAAAACCGGTGCGCTGAAAGGCAGCGACCATCAGGCCGTGATCGTGCCCGGCAAACCGGAGGAAAGTGAGCTGCTGCGCCGGGTGTCCCTGCCACGCACTGACAAGGAGGCCATGCCGCGCCGGGGCAACCGGCTGACGAAACCAGAAATCGCAGCGTTGCGCGGCTGGATCGCCGCCGGGGCGGTGTGGCCGGAGGAGGTGACGGCGGCGAGGCATTGGGCGTATGAGGTGCCGGTGAGACCGGAGGTGCCCGGTGTGCAGTCTTCAGTTTTCAGTGTGCAGAAGGGTGAACTCCATCCGGTGGATGCTTTTGTGGGGGCCCGGTTGAAGGAAGCGGGATTGAAGCCGTCGCCAGAGGCACCGGAAGCGACCTTGATGCGCCGGGTGTTTTTTGACCTGACGGGACTGCCACCGACGCTGGAGGATCTGGAGACCTTTTCGCTGAAGACCGAGGGCGGATATGAAAAGCTGGTGGACCATCTTTTGGAATCGCCGGAATTTGGTGTCAAATGGGCGCGGCACTGGCTGGACCTGGCGCGATATGCGGACTCTCACGGCTTTCAGCGGGATGACCTGCGGGAGGTCTGGGGTTATCGGGACTGGGTGGTGGATGCGCTGAACAAGGACATGCCGTTTGACCAGTTCACCATCGAGCAGGTGGCGGGGGATCTTTTACCCAACCCGGCTCCATCGCAAATCATCGCCACAGGCTTCCACCGCTCCACACCGACGAATGTGGAGGCAGGCACCGAGCCTGAGGAAAGCCGTATCAACCAGGTCATTGACCGGGTGAACACGACCGGTGCGGTGTGGCTGGGCAGCACGATGGAATGCGCCCAGTGCCATAACCACAAGTATGACCCCTTCAGCCAGAAGGATTACTACCGCCTGCTGGCTTACTTTAACAACACCGAAAAGGAAGCTGAGCGGACCAATCCAAAAACCCCCGGCTCCATTCAGTTTGGCGGCGTGCCCTTTACCATGCCTGATCCGGAAAAAGAGAAGGCGCAGGCCGGGCTGGCCCAAAAGCTCAAGCAGGTGAAAGCCAGAATGGCCAAGCTGGAAAGTCAGGAAGCCCCGCGCTCCAAACAGCCGGTCAAGTCCCACGCTCCCGTTGTCCTGAAGCCTGCTGACATCGAAACGGCCTCCGGTGCGGAGTGGGATGTGCAAAAGGACCAGAGCATCCTGTTTATCGGCGATGTGCCGGATGAGGACATCTACACCGTTACGTATGAAGCGCCCGCAGGACCGCTGACCGGCCTCATGCTGGAAGCCTTGACGGACCCTTCCCTGCCTGACAATGGCCCGGGCCGGGGAGCGGGCGGGCGGCCTAACTTTGTGCTGCAGCACATGGAGATTTCCCTGGTCGCTGCAGATGGCAGCAGCACTCCGCTAAAGTTCAGCGATGCCTTTGCCAGTTTTTCTCAGAAACGCTTTGAAGTGGATGGCTTGATTGACGAGAACCGTGAGACCGGCTGGGCGATCAACCCGGCCTTTTCAAAGCCACACTGGGCCGCCTTTGCCCTGGCGAAACCCGTCACCCTCACTGCCGGGATGAAAGTGAAGCTGCGCCTGGTGCAGGAATTCGGCGGTGGCCGGATCATCGGCAAACTGCGCTTCTCCGCCATCAGCGGCGAGGTGGCAGCCAGTCTGCCGGAGGTGGAAACTGTGGCAGCGGCGAAGAAGACCCCTGCCATGCTGGCGATGGAAAAGGAAATGAAGACGATCCAGAAGGAGATGGAGGCGATGAAGCCTGCCACCACGGAGGTGATGCGCGAGCTGCCTGAGCCACGCATGACCGCCGTCTTCAAGCGCGGCGTTTATACAGACCCAGGAGACCCTGTCACGGCGGGCATCCCGGAGATTTTCGGCCAGCAGACTGAAGGTCCGGCCAACCGGCTGACGCTGGCCAAATGGCTCGTCTCCAAGGACAATCCGCTGACGGCGCGCGTGACGGTGAACCGGTTGTGGGCGGAAATTTTCGGCCAGGGCATCGTGACCACCGTGGAAGATTTTGGCATCAAAGGCGCACCGCCTTCCCACCCGGAACTGCTGGACTGGCTGGCGTTGGAATTCATGGACCAGGGCTGGAGCCTGAAGAAAATCATCAAGCAGATGGTGATGTCCCAGACCTACCGGCAGAGCTCCGTCATTCCTCCAGGCTCCGCCGGGCTGGAAGCAGATCCCACCAATTCCCTGCTCTGGCGCGGACCGCGCTTCCGCCTGGATGCTGAGGCCATCCGCGACAATGCGCTTGCCGTTTCCGGACTCATCAGCCTGGGCAAAGGCGGTGCCCCCATCCGGCCTCCGCAGCCCGACGGCCTCTGGGCCAAGGTGGGCGGTCAAAAGTATGACTATCAGGTCAGCCCTGGCGAGATGCAGTACCGGCGCGGACTCTATGTGGTGCTGAAGCGCGGTGCCCCGTATCCGAGCTTCATGAACTTTGATGCCAGCGCACGCATGGCCTGCGTGGTGAAGCGCGGCCGCAGCAACACGCCGCTGCAGGCACTGACCCTGCTGAATGACCCTGTGTATGTCGAAGCCGCCCGCGCCCTGGCTCAAACCCTGATGACAGAACCCGATGCTGAATCACGCATCCGCCTGGGCTTCAAACGGGTGCTGGCCCGCGAACCGGCGGAGTCCGAACTGAAAGTGATGTTGCATCTCTATGATTCCCAGATCAGTCAGGGAGAGGCTAAAGCACTGGAGTCCGTGGCCGGCGCACTGATGAACCTGGATGAAACCATCACCAAAGGGTGAGGGTTTGATTTATTCCAGACCCGGTGGTTTGTCAGAGACATTGCGTCCAGTATTGCCAGCGGGCATCGGCGGCGGGGCGCTCGGATCAAAAAATTGTCCGCCGGTGATCATTGCATCGCCCTCAGCGCTGACAGTCAGGTGCGGGCGGTCGCCGTTCTCCTCGCGGTAGTAGGATCGTTTTTTTAATGAGCCGTCAGGCGCGACGATGCAGTGAGTGTAGATATGGGGCTGGGCCAGAAAGAGAATCTGCAGGTGGTTTCCACGGTCCAGGGTTATCTGTGGATCATGAGCCATGATGACCGGGCCAATGCGGAAAGTTTGCAGGCGCAATTTGCTCTTCTCATCAATCAGACGGACATACAGAGAGGTGCCTTTGCCATCATCAAAAAGGATGACGGCGTAACGGCGGGCGGTTCCCGCCCCGCGATAGCCTTCCGGGACCCCGTAGGTCTGCTCCCACATGGCCTTGCTGTCAGTGATGTTAAAGCGCGCCCGGGAACTGGTATAATACTGCCCGGAAGGTACATCCGCGACACGCGCTATCAGCCCATAATTGCCAATTTCCGTTGGCGCATAAGCATCCGAAACAATGATTTTACGCTGGATGGTCCCGCCAGGAGGTATCTGGGCAAGATCAGCGCCAGAGACATCTATGGGCGAGAGCGGAACGCCCGTCCGGTCAGTCATCTCGAAGGAGAGCCAGCTCGTACGCCCTGGGCCGCCGAGCACAACTTCTGCACCGGAGCGGTTGGTGATGGTGACAGTCGCCGGGATCGCCTCCAGGGCCAGGAAATCCGACCTCGGCAAGGTAAGGCTGACCTGAAACTGGGCCTGTGCCGTCAGCGCCAGGGCGAAGAAAAGGAGAGGGGTAAGGAAGCGCATGGTGACATTCAAAGCTGAAACAGGGGTGTAGAAAACATTAAAATGCACCGCCCTCCTGCCGGGGCGGGTAAAAGTGGATCACGGAGCCGTGTCGCTGACGGTGCGAAAGCCGCGGGCAAGGGTGGTTTCAGAAGCAGATTCGGCAAAGAAGCGGCTGGTCAGCAGGTCATTGGTGACCTTCAAGGCGAAGTGTCCGCCCCGCACCACCGGCACGCGGAGATCCGGATAGTCAGGATGTGAAGGCCAGATGCCGTCCTTGCTCTCACTGGCGGTCCATTCGGAGACATTGCCCGCCATGTCACAGACGCCATAGGGGCTTACATCCAGGGTCTTGCGGTCCACCGGTGCCCAGAGGTTGAAACCGTCTTTGATGCCGCCTTTGCCATTGGTGTCGTAGTCCTCGCCCAGGTTGGCGGCAGCCTTGTTCTGTTTTTCACCCCAGGGAAAAAGAAAACCGGTGCTGCCGCGAGCGGCTTTCTCCCATTCCTCTTCTGTAGGCAGCCGCTGCCCTTTCCATTTGGCAAAGGCATAGGCATCCCACCAGTCCACCTGGGTGACGGGGGTGTTCAGGCTCATCGGCTGGCCATTATAAGTGGCCCCCGCCTTGGCTGCTGCGTAGGTTTCCGCCCACTTGGGGGGGGTATGCCCGGTCTTGGTTTTGGGCTGGTCCGGATGGTCCAGGCTAGCGGCAGGATTCTGGTCCAGGAAGTTTAGAAACTCTCCATACTGGCCGATGGTGGTCTCATGTTTGCTGATCCAGTAGGCGGGCAGATTGCGTCTTTCCTTTTTCTGATAAATGAAGGGTCCTGCCGGGATGGCCACCATTTGCTGCTTGAGAGCAGACATGGCCGATGGAGTGGCCGTACCCACCAGATTTCCCAGCGCAAAGACGGCTGCCAGGGCGGCTGCGGCTGCGGCCCAGACCCACCATGGGGTGGGACGCTTGCTGGCGGAGGAGCCTTCCTCCGCCTCGATCCGCCGCATGATGCTGCGCTCCCGCATGGCATCCCGGACATCATCCAGAGCTTCCAGCAGGCCTGACCAGTCGTGCCCGGCCTCCGCCAATGTGGCCAGCAGGCCGCGGGCCTTCCCCTCACTGGCCAGCGGCTGCACCAGATCCAGCAGAGCCGCCACTTCTTCCTGGGCGACACGCGGGCGGCTGCCTGCGGGACGGAAGATATTGACGATGCTGGCCTGATTTTCCGCATCCAGATAAACATCACGTGGATAAAGACGGCGATGATGGTGCCCGCGCTCCACCGCGTACTGCATGGCCTCAGCGACCCCAAAGAGCATCTCAGCAATCTTTCGCTCTGACAGGTGCTCATTGGCGGCCTGCATCTCTTCCAGATTGCGGCCTCGCGGCAGCTCCCGGGTGTAAAAAATAAGCCCGTTTACGGAACCTGCCTCATACAAAGGGGCTATGCGCGGGTGGGAAATGGAGGCTTTCAGGCGCTCACGGTCCTTGAAACCTTTGACGGCCTCCGGCTGGCTAAGGAGATCGGGGCGCAGCAATACCATGGCCACCGGACGCTGCACGGTCACCTGGATGGCCCGGTAGGTTTCAGATTCGGCCTCCTGAGTCAGCCGGTCCTGTACCTGGTAATTCCCCAGCATGGTTCCGGGGGCAAGGAATGGGGGCAGCTCCACACAGCGCGGTGGCGCCGGGGCGAGAAGGGCGGCCTGGGTCTTGGCGACGAGTTTTTCTTCGCTGTAAGGGGCGTCCAGAAGAACCGGCCAGCCGGCGATCTGAGTTTCAAACCCCGTCAGATCATACCGGGTCGTGAAAAGCACCTTGGCCTGCGGATAACGGGACAGCACGGCATCCCGAAGATTGAACCCTGTATCGCCGCTGGCCGCAGGAATGGCCTCGGTAATGAGCAGGTCCAACCGGTCCGCGCGGCTGATCCAGGCGCGGGCTTCTGTCACACTCGCCACACTATGGACAGTCCATTCGGGCTGTTTTTGGAGGGCTTCGGTTCGGGGGCCGCGAGTGTCGGCGTTGGCGTCGAGAAAAAGGATCGTCATCGTGGGGGGCAGCCGTCAGTTGGTCAACGGCGGGAGCAGCGGGTTCACGCCGCCCGGCACAGTCTGGGGCGTTCGTGAGCCAAAGTCCAGGAGGTCTCGGGGCTCTGCGGCCACATCCTGGAGCTTGTGCTGGTAATACAGCCGCACCACATAGCCGTGATAGGAACGGCGGCCATGGGCGGCGATTTCTCCCGGAGTGAGTGCCGGCAGGAAATAGGTGACATCAAGGGGTTCTTCGCCAATGCCGCTCCAGTCCACCGGCAGGGACGCCCAGGTGGATACGGGTTCATCAGCAATGGTTTGGGCGATTTTTTCGCCATTCACCCGGTCAAAAAAATACACGTCAATGTCCACCTGGCTCGGATCCAGCGTGGTGTTTCCCTGGCGCAGAATGGGGATGCGCAGGACCACCTTTTCCCCGTTGACAACAGAAGGGTCACGCACGGCCACGCAGGCGCCCAGTGAGAGCATTTTCGCTCCCTCTCCACCCATCAGAGCGGAAAAACCCGGAGCCAGGGACGGACTGGCAGGCGCCGGGGCACTCAACCGCCTCTGGGCCAGATCACGAAAGCCGGCCGCCTGGGAAGGATCCATGCTTTCGAGCTGCCGCCAGACGGCAGCCGCCTTGTCCGCCAAGCCCATGGTTTCATAACACTGCGCCGTCTCCGCCAGGACCTCAGGGCGGCCGGGATACTGCAGGTCAGCGCGTTTCAGGACTTCAAGGGCTCCTTGCATGTCACCCAACCCCCGCACTTGTTTGGCCAACTCGATCATTTCTTCAAGGGTCATGCTGGCCACCGAATCCGAAGGGGCCGCCGGAACGGCCGGGACCGGGTCTGGAACCGGTGCAGGTTCGGGAGTCGAAACGGGAGCCGTGAGGGGGGGCAGCGGGGCCGTCAGCGGGATGGCAGGCGGTGAAAAAGCCGGACCAGGAACGGAAGCAGGCGGCTGCAAACCTCCGGGCGGTGGGGCAAAAGAGCCTATCGCAGGTGGAGCAAACCCCCGGTCTGCCAGCATTGGAGACACCGCAGCCGGAGCCGCAGGAGCCAGCTGACCCACCGACGGCGGGCTGAAGCTGACGGTGGGCAATACTGGAGATACCGGCGCAGCTAAAGGATTCGCCTGCTGGCTGATGGCCGGTTTTCCAGCCTCTGTCCCTCCCTCCGCGCCTTTCCAAAAGGCCTGAATCACCAAAAAAATCTGCACTGCTGCAAGCAGGCAGAGGACACCGAGGGCCGTTGCACTGGCACGGCCCCGGTCAGCGTTGAGAATGGAAGGGGCTTTAGCCATGCCGATTGCCGCAGGAAATTCGTATGGTACGGTCCACGCTCCGCAGTGTCAATGCTCCACCCCTTTTCCACCCCTTCTCTCCCCGAAAAAGGAGGGCCATGGGCACGAATTGCCTCCGAAGGACGCTCTCCTGCTGAAATCGCCACGCTTTTGGCTCAGGAACCTGGATTTGTCTGGCTGGACAGCGCCGTTGCTGCGCCGGATGCCGTCTCCATCCTGACCGCCCGGCCGGAAACCGTTTTCCAGGGGCGGATGGACCAGGATTGGGCGCTGGTGGAACACGCTCTCCTCCAAGGAACTGCCACCCAAAGGCCAGGGGGCCTGTTCGGATGGGTGGGGTATGATGGGCAGTTTGTGCTCGGCGTTTATTCTCATGCGCTCCTGTATGACCATGGCCGGGAAGAATGGTTCGAATGCGGTGATTTTTCAGATAAATTAAAGTTAGCCGCCCGGCACCTCGTCCAAGGGCAGCCCCAACAGGATCTTCCCAAGCTCCCCTTCCTGCCCCTCGTCTCACGCCAGGAATTCATGGCCCAAGTGGTCCGGGCCCAGGAATACATTCGCGCCGGGGACATTTATCAGGTGAACCTTTCTCACCCCTGGCAGGCAGCCTGGCCTGCGGGCACCCCCTTTCTGCCCTTGTACGAGCGCCTGCGGCGCATCTCCCCTGCCCCGCATGCCGCCTGCCTCCATCTTGCAGGCACCATCATCCTCTCCACCTCACCGGAGCTGTTTCTCAAACTCTCCGGCCGCACCATCGCCACACACCCCATCAAAGGCACCCGCCCGCGTTTCCCCCACGACGCGGACCAGGATGCCCTCTCCGCCCGTGAACTCCTGGCCAGTGAAAAGGAACGCGCCGAGCTGCTCATGATCACTGACCTGGAACGCAATGACCTGGGCCAGGTGTGTGAATATGGCAGCATCCAGGTACCGGATCTCTGGCGGGTGGAAAGCTTCGCCCAGGTCTATCACCTCGTCTCCACCGTCACCGGCACTTTGCGGCCGGAAATCAGCCATGCCGATGCCTTTCGCGCTTGCTTCCCCGGCGGCAGCATCACCGGTGCGCCCAAAAGACGTGCCAGGGAAATCATCACCGAACTGGAGCTCCATCCTCGCGGACTCTACACCGGAGCCATCGGGTACTTTGGTTTTGATGGCGAAAGCCAGTGGAACATCGCCATCCGCACCGCTGTGCAACAAGGGGATGCGATCACCTTCCATGCAGGTTCCGGCATCGTCGCAGACAGCATCCCGGAAAGGGAATGGGAGGAGACTCTGCACAAGGCCTCCGGCATTCTGGCGGCTTTATGACCTGCAGTCGGCGGCCTGAGGCCGCAGAGGCTGTCGTCGTGGCCCCGTTGCAGGTCAATCGTGCCCTTTGTTTGGGGGCGTGTCCTGCAGGGAATACGCATTAAAAATAGGGCACCCAATTCTACAGGATTAACAAGATAAACATGATTGACAGGATCTGAAAAAATCCTGTTAATCATGTAAATCCTGTAACTTAAGGCACGACTTAAAACTGTGATCTCATTTCATGTGTAAGCCCTGCAAGTCCTGGCCTTGGGTGAGCCAGGCCAGGGGAAAACGGGCGAAGGTGATGTGCTGGTAGCGCTCTTTTTTCACATCGCCACCGGACTCGAACAGGCAGCCGATGCTGCCATCCTGAAGGACGACGAGGGAGGAGTAGGCGGAAAAGCCGGGATGCAGGACGCGGGCGACCGGCCAGGTCTGGCCCTCGTCATAGCTCATCCGGAGGGTGAGCGTGGTGCGGCCCCAACGGCCGGGGATCTGGGTGGCGGGGTTGGCAAAGAGGATGCGGTTAACACACAGTCTTGAAGAAGCTCGGAAAATTTTTATCAAGCTCGCTGACTCAGAAACTAATGTACGCAAAATTGATGCTTGCCACCCATTAAAAGACGTTATCTGAGATGCATTGACGGTCTTCAAAATTGCTGCTGTTGAAAAAATCGCCTCAAGCGCAAAATTTAAGTTTGGGATGGAGGGTCCTGATCAATTGAATAAGCTATTAGCATTCTTTGGAGAACCCCCGATTGGTGGGGAGAACTCACTTGTCACTGCTTGAGCTATCTTTTGGACGGCTAACTATGCCGACGGATCGTCGGCGCTCCATGGTCCGCGAGGCGGGTTTAGCTGGCGAGATTCCGCCCGCGCATCTCCCCGAGCGTCCAGTCGTACTCCTTGACCAACTGGTCCACGACGTCGCCGGTGCGCATTTCGTTGGGGAGGACTTCCCAGGTATAGGTTTCCATTTCGATGTGCTGGCACTTGGTGGGGTTTTGGCTGAGCCAGTCCATGGTGCCTTCGATATGGTCGCGGGTGCTTTGGAAGCCGTCGGTCGGTTCGGCATGGAGGGGGATGTGGAAGTGGACGCGCCATTCTTCTCCCAATTCGGTGGGGTTGGTCTGGGCGAAGTGGAGGGCATCGGGCAGGTCCTTGAACCGGCGGAGGGGGGTGGTGGGGCCGTAATCGGCGATGACCTGGTGAAAATAGACGGGCTCGTCAAAGGCGCGGAGTTTTTCCACCATGTCGGGGGTGGGCTTCAATTTGAGGGCGGAGCTGAAGTGGAGCTTGCTGAGGCGGATGCCCGCGCCGGTGATGCGGGAGAGGGCGCGCTTGGGCGTCTCGTACTCGATGGCGAGGTGGCAGGTGTCGTAGTTGAGGCCGATGAATTTGAAGAAGTCTTTGTCCTGGGGGTGGCGGTCGTAATAGAGGCCGAAGAATTTGAGGACCTCGCCGCTGGTCTCGAAGAGGCCGAGAGGCTCGGGCTCGAAGCCGAGGTGGAGGTCGTGGCCGGTGGCGGTGGAGACTTCCTCAATGTGCTGGCGGCAGAGGCGGACGTTTTCGAAGATGGCGTTGATTTCGTCGCTGCCGATGGGGAAGGTTTTATGGGAGCCGGGGAGAGTGCTGACGCTGCCGCTGGCCCCGGGGGGGAGGAGCTGGGCGAGGATGTCGAAGAGGCGGTTGGTGTAGTCGAGCCGGTCTTTGGAGGTCCAGTCGGGGAGGAAGACCTGCTCTTTGACGCGGGTGCCGTGGAAGGAGCCGTAGGGGAAGCCGTTGATGGTGAAGACGTAGCAGTTGTTGGCGGCGAGCCAGTCTTTGAACTCGCCGATCTTGCCAGGGACGAGGAGCTCGCGGGAGGCCTGATCACCCAGGCGGAGGCCGATGCCGTAGGGCTGGTGGGGGCTGACGCGGTCTTTGACGCGGAGGGTATAATCCCGCAAGGTGGCCCAGGTCTGGTCCCAGGTCTCCCCGCGGTGGATGTTGGTGCAATAGCCGAGGTGGATGCCGTGGTTGAGAAGCATGGGTGGGAACGGGGGGACGGAAGGTGAAGGGGGAGTTTGCGGTGGTTGGCGGTGGTTTGCAATGGTTTAGGGGGAGGTGGGCAGTGTGCGGTTTTCAGTATGCGGTTTTCAGTGGTGGGGGAGACGGAGACGGGGGCGGGGGCAGGAGTGCGCGGTGCTCGGTGCGCAGTGAGGGGAATTGGTGGCTTGCCCAAGGGGGAGCAGTTTTTTTTGCCGACGGATCGTCGGCGCTCCATGGATGGCGCTGTGATTTGGGCGGGAATAAACGGGCGGGAGATGCGTTTGAACCAGTTCACGTTTTTATCCTGAGCCTTAACCTGCCGCCGATCCATGATGTCTCTTCGTTACGTTTTTACTTTCCTCTGTGTTTTGGCTGCCTGGACGGCCTTGCCTGCGGCGGAGGTGTTTGACCGGGGAAATCTGGCGGCGTGGTGCATTGTGCCGTTTGATGCGAAAAAACGTGGGCCGGAGGAGCGGGCGGCGATGCTGGAGAAGATGGGGGTGCGGAAGTTTGTGTATGACTACCGGGCGGAGCACATCCCGCAGTGGGATGAGGAGCTGACTGCGCTGAAAAAGCATGGCATCGAGCTGTTTGGCTGGTGGTTTCCGACGACTTACAATGACGTGGCGAAACAGACGCTGGAGCTGTTTAAGCGCCACGGGGTGAAGCCGCAGCTGTGGGTGAACGGCAACGGCGGGCCGGTGGAGGTGAAGTCACCGGAGGACCAGAAGCAGCGCATCGCGGCGGAGGTGGAGCGACTGCGGCCTATCTGCGAGGCGGCGGCACCGCTGGGCTGCCAGGTGGGGCTGTATAACCATGGGAACTGGTATGGGGAGCCGGAGAATGCGCTGGCGATTGTGCGGGCGCTGAAGAAGCAGGGCATCACGAATGTGGGCCTGGTGTATAATTTGCACCATGGCCACGGGCATCTGGACCGGCTGGAAAAACTGCTGCCGAAGATGCTGCCGCACCTGCTGTGCCTGAACCTGAATGGCATGGACGTGGCGGGGGATACAAAGGATCGCAAAATCCTGCCGCTGGGCGTGGGCACAGAGGATGTGCGGGTGCTGAGGATCATCGCCGCCAGCGGCTATAAGGGGGTCATTGGCATCCTGAACCATACGAACGAAGACGCAGAGGGACGGCTGCTGGACAATCTGGACGGGCTGGCCTGGCTGCTGCCGCAGGTGGCGGGTGAGGCGGCGGGGAAAAAGCCTGAGTATAGGACCTGGAAGGAGACGGCGGCGAAGGTGCCAACGGCGGCACCGAAGGGGGTGCAGGCACCGAAATCGGTGGCTTCGATGAACGCGGAATTCGGCCAGGCGCTGCAGGGCGGGCTGGTGCTGGAGGGGGGCGAGGAATACCGCAGGCTGCCGCTGAGCGTGGAGTGCCGGGTGAAGCTGAACAGCGCGGCCGGTTTTAACATCCTGGTGGCGAATGAACCGAAGGACTCCGCAACGCATTGGGAGATCTATACTTATAAAAACAGCGGTGTTTTCAGCCTATATTTGCCGGGACGGGGCGGGGAGTATAAGACGAACGTCAATATTTGCGACGGCCAGTGGCATGATGTGATCGCGAGCATGGAGGAGGAATTGGTGAAGCTGTTTGTGGACGGCAAGCTGGTGCTGGAAAAAGCGCTGCCGCCTTTGCATGGGGAACCGAAGCCGGGCGGGCTGGCCTTTGGCCGGCTGGTGGAAGGCGGCGTGGGCTGTGACGGGGTCATTGATGATGTGCGCATCTCCCGAGGGCCCATGAAACCGCGCAAGGGGGATCTGCCGCGCCAGCGTATGGACAACACGCTGGGCATCTGGAATTTTGATGATCTGGAGGCGCTTCTCTCAGGCACGAACCAGGCACCCGCACCAGCGGAATTTAAGCCGGAGCGCAAGCCATTGCGTGAAGAGGAATATGCCCACTGGCAGGCGGATGTGAACCGCGAGCGCGTGTTTGATTATTATGGCAAGCAGGCGGTGCAGTTCATGGGCAAACCACTGCCGGAATTGCTTCCGGGTTTTCCGGGGCTGGATGGCGGTCAGCAGGGGCACTGGGGGAATCAAAATGATGCGGTGAGCTGGCGTGACGGGCGCTTTGCGGCTTCGGATCTGGGGAGTGTGTTCAGTGTGGTTTTCAAAGGAGGTGGATTGACGATTTCCAAGGGGGTGGCTGTGCGCTCTGGAAAACTTTCAGCATGCTTCGATCCTGAGAAGTTTTTCTTCCCGATCCTCTGGCGTTTTGGATTTGTGAAGCTCACGGATTCCCGTCACGGCTTCATGGGCGGTGCGGCCATGGAAGGAAAGATGGTGGCGAAAGGCGGACTTATAAGTGAGGAAGACAGACCCCGATACAAAGGATTTTACCGGCACGGAGAGAAGGTGGTGTTCTTCGCTGAAAGCCATGATGGCAAGTCCCCTGTTTATTTGACTTTGGGACAGGACGGAGTGGAGACGCCTAACGAAGAGCTCGTCAAAAAATGTGCCAAGGGCGGACCTGCCCAATGGCCGGAGTGGATCGAGACGAAGGGTGTCATTGGCAAGGGGGAACCCTTTGCCACGGACACGCTGACGCTGCCTTTTGACAATCCTTATGGAACCCTGTTTTTTGTCAGTGGACACGATTTCTTCAGCGATGGCAGTGCGGCGATCAGCACAATGACGGGGGAGGTGTGGCTGGTGCGCGGTATTGATGACAAGCTCGAGAAGCTGAGATGGAAACGCTTTGCCACGGGGCTGCACCAGCCGCTTGGGCTGAAGATCGTGAAGGACCAGATTCATGTGCTGGGGCGTGACCAGATCACGCGGCTGCATGATCTGAACGGCGATGATGAGGCGGACTTTTATGAGTGCGTGACGAATGTGCAGGAGACGTCACCTGGCGGGCATGATTTCATCACGGGGCTGGAGATGGATGCGAAGGGGCGGTTTTATACGGCGTCGGGAAATCAGGGGATCATCCGCGTGGCGGGTGATCAGGTGGAGGTGCTGGCGACGGGCTTTCGCAATCCGAACGGGCTGGGGCTTTCACCGGATGGGAAGTTTGTCACCACCAGTGTGCAGGAGGGGGACTGGACTCCGTCATCCTCCATCTGCCAGGTGGAGATGGGCAGGAATGAGGGGGCGCATTTTGGCGCGGGTGGCCCGAAGGATGGCAAGCCGCCCGAGCCTCCGCTGATGTATCTGCCGCGTGGGGAAGACAACTCATCGGGCGGACAATGTTTTGTGATGGGGCAAGCGTGGGATGCCCTGAAAGGCGATGGCAACTTAACACATTTTTCACCGGGCACGGGCACCGGCTGGCTGGTGATGCGGCAGCAGGTGGAGGGGCGCTGGCAGGGCGCGGCGGTGCGCATTGCGGGCAGTTTTGATTCGGGGTCGCAGACCGGGAGGTTTCATCCCAAGGACGGGCAGCTTTACGTCACCGGCATGCAGGGCTGGGGCTGCTATGCGCCTCTGGACGGCTGTTTCCAAAGAGTGCGTTATACCGGCGGCCAGGTGGCGGTTCCGGTGGGCTTTGAAGCACGGGACAATGGCGTGATGCTGCGCTTTGACCGTGCTGTGGACAAAGCGGCGGTTGCAAAAGCGGCCAGCCATTTTGCGCAGTGCTGGAACTACAATTACAGCGCGGCTTATGGGTCGCCCGAGATGTCGGCGAAGTATGCGGATACGGTGGGGCATGATCCGCTGGAGATCCGCAGTGCGCAGGTTCTGGAGGGCGGCAAGGCGCTGTTTTTGGAGATCCCGCAACTGGTGCCTGCCAGCATGATCCACCTGCGGGTGGCGGTGACGGAAGGGCGGGCGCATGATGTCTTTCTGACGGCTCATGCGCTGGCTCCGGCGTTCACGGAATTTGATGGGTATGAAAAAATCGCCAAAACATTTGTGCCGGCGACCAAGGCCAGCGCTGCTGTTAGTAGCAAGCCAAATCCCTGGGCCAAAGGCGAGCCGGGACGTGAGATCGTGGTGGATGCGGCGCTGGGCTTGCAATATGTGCAGAAGCAGCTCACGACGAAGGCGGGGGAGAAGCTGACGCTGACCTTCAAAAATCCGGATGTAGTGCCGCACAACTGGCTGCTGGCCAAACCTGGCTCCTTGCAGAAATTGGGCGATCAGGTGAACCTCATGATTACCGATCCAAAAGGCCTGGCCAAACATTACGTGCCGGATTCCCAGGATGTTCTGGTCTATACGGACATGGTCAATCCGAAGGAAGAGTTCAGCATCCATTTTGAAGCGCCCAAGGAAAAGGGAGAGTATCCTTATCTGTGCACTTTTCCGGGTCATTGGATGGTGATGAACGGGGTGATGAAGGTGGAGTGAAGTCTTGCTAGCTTTAGATCATGGACTCGTTGGAGAATTCCATTATGCTTCTATACGAGGCCTTTGCTGACATACCTCGCCCAAGCGAGATTGATGCTTGTCCGTGCTGTGTGGATAGCAAGAACCTCTGCGTCCTCACGTCCCTGCCATTGCGGGACATCTCCGCAGACGACCTCGGCCCCTATGCCGCCTCCGCTTTCCTCACAGTTGGGGATGTTCCGGATTACCTGTATTTTCTACCCAGGATCATGGAGTGTTCTGCGCTCAATGAATTCTGGTGGCCCGTGCCTGAAGTGACGGGACGGGCCATTGCCAACACGCATCCCACCGAATGGCCAGCCCCGAGACGCGTTGCCTGGCATAATTTTCTCAGCGCTCTGATTGCTCATCTGCTGAATCAGGCCGACTCAGGTTCTGAGATTGATTCCTGGCTATGTGCAATGGCGCGAATGGAATTGGACCTTCATCCCTTTCTCACTCAGATCGAACAGTCACCTCCTCACGTTCTTTCTTTCTATGAGGCCAATGCCAACCACCTCACTCAATTAAAGCTGGCAAACCAATTTTGGGACCTTCCCAATGCAGGTCATGACCAGATCCTGGCCTGGTTCGGCAGCGAAAATGTTGGGGACATTGTTTTCCAGGCATACGGCGTCATTCTTTATCACGACTGTAAATAGCGATAGGGAGCCATCATAAAAAAGCCCGGCTGCAAAAGCAGCCGGGCTCGGGATCGTTTGGAAGGGGTGAAGGCGGGTTACTTTAGCTCTTTGATGCGCAGGTTGCGGAACTTGTAGGTGGCACCTTTTTCACCGTGGTGCTGGATGGCGATGGGGCCGCTGGCGTCCATGCCGTCTTCGACATCGGTGGTGGTGACGCCGTTGATTTCGATCTTCAGCTTGTTGCCTTTGCAGGTGATGCGGTAAGTGTTCCAGTCATTGCGTTTGAAGGCATCGCCGGCGCGGGCACGGAACGCGTCCTCGCTGGCTTTGTCGCCCTTGATGGGGCTGATGAACCATTTGCGGCGGCCTTCATCGTAGAGGCCGCCGGACCATTTGCGGTTGGCGTCGCCATCCACTTCGGCCTGGTAGCCGAACACTTTGTTAGGCTCCACATGGGCGCGGAACATGAAGCCGCTGTTGGCCTTGCCTTCCGGCAGGAGGATGTCGCCTTCGAAGATGAAGTCGGTGTAGCTTTTGTCGGTGACGACGAAGAATTTCTTTTCACCGGTGAGGTGGATTTCACCGTTCACGACCTCGATGTTGCCCCACTCGTAGGGGTTGGTCCAACCGGTCATGGTCTTGCCATCGAAGAGGGGGACAAATCCGTCTTCGGCGAAGGCGGAAAAGGAAACGGAGCCGAGCAGGGCGGCGAGAATGAGGAGGCGTCTTTTCATGGTAGGACCGGGATTATGAACCGTCCTGGCGCTGATGCAAAGAACGGATGCAGGCATTGTCAGTGGGCAAAGGCCACGCTCTTGCGAGCGCAGCTACTGGGGCCGCTGATGCAAAGAGCGGATGTAGGCATTGTCAGGGACCGGCTTCACGGGGCGTTCGGGCGTCTCCAGCATTTCTTGCACGCGCTCCTGGCTGCCGGAGATGAGGTCGCGGATGATCTGGGCCTCAGGGAGATTTTTCCAGTATTTCTGCGGCATCTCGGACTGCATGGCCTGCACCTTTAGCCGGGCCGGGTTAAAGATGCTGCGATAATAGGTGCGCCAGAGATCATCATGGGCATCGGCGGAAGGAGCCTGACTGCGGTCCAGGCCGGGGGTGAAGGTGAGCTTTTTTCCATCCCAGTGGGCGCATTCATCCGGCGTCAGGATGGACCAGTCCATGCCGGCAAAACGCTTCTCAAAAAACGGTGTGGCCAGCCGGACGATGCGATGTTCCGGTTCAAACCAGGCGACAAACTGCTCTCGCCCGGTGGTGTCATCCTGACCGATGAGGCGGAAGCGGACGAAGGCATGCATCTTGTGGATGTCGCGACCAATGGCCTTGGCCCAGGCCTGGCACTGGCGGGTGTCGGGATCGCTGGGTATCCGAAGCAGGTGCCGCTCGCCGCCCAGGGTCAGGCGGTATAACAAACGATAAAGAATGGCGTGGCGGCGGTCATCCGTGTGGGCGCAGACACTGGCGGCCAGGGACAGGAAATTGGGGGGCACTTTGATCTCTACAGGAACGGAGATGGTGTAAGAGGCGGGTTCTTCCCGAAGCAATCCATGACCCTCGCTGGCGTCGCCCCAATGCACCTGGTCGGGTGGGATGCCCTGCTTTAACAGCTCCCGCGCCTTGCTGCGCCAGGCGGCAAAGGTGGGCTCGATGAAAGCGGACGTCATGGGGTGTGGGGAACAGTGCGAGTATCATACGTCAGGCATGCAGAAAGAAGCCAGGTTGATTCAGAAACTGGGAAACAACCACGGAAGATACGGAACACACGGAAAAGGGAATGAGCCTGATTTACCTTTTTGGGTATGATCCCGTGTGGCCTTGTTTGGTATCCAGCACCACGATCATGCGGCGCGCTGTTTTAGGTCGGCTCGCACTTCCTGAATTATATCATCCAGGCCTGCATATTTGCCTTCATTCCAGTCTTGCGTAAACCTTCCTGCGTTTCTTTCCAGAGGCGGTCCATTTCCAAACGGGCGAGCACGCGCTCGACCAATTCCAGTTCTTCGGCAGGGAGCTCATCAATCAGCTTGTGCAACGCCGGGCGTTTTTGCTCGGGGATGGAGGTCATTTCGCTCATGGGTGAAGAATACCATCATCCCTTCAGGCTTCCAAATCCATTTTGAACCCATGCTGATGGGAGTGCCGCTTTGTGCAGAAACCTCCCAATCCCCGCATAAATGCGGTTCTCCGAACTCCAAACCCCGATCAATACACCGGTTTTTCGGGCAGGGGCCACTCGTGCTGATAGACGGTGGGGTCGGGGATGCTGGCGAGGATGAAGGCCTCGCGGCGTTCCACGCAGGTGCCGCAGATGCCACACTGGAGGTCTTCGCCTTTGTAGCAGCTCCAGGTCTTGCCCATGTCCACACCGAGCTCGTGGCCAAGCTTGGTGATGGCGGTTTTGTCCATGTCAATGAAGGGGCGCAGCAGCTCGGTGCGGGCATAGGTGCCTTCGCGCATGGCATCGCCGATGGCTTTCATGAAGGGTTCTCGACAGTCGGGATAGATGGCGTGGTCGCCCGAATGGGCGGCGATGACGAGGGCGTCCACTTCACGGGATTCGGCGATGCCGCAGGCGATGGCCAACATAATGCCGTTGCGGAATGGGACGACGGTACGCTTCATGTTTTTGTCCGTGTAATGGCCCTCAGGGATGGGGCCGCCGCTTTTCAACAGGTCGGAATTGAACAAGTCATTCACAAACGGCAGTGACACGGTGTCATGCGGGATGTCAAACTGGGCGCAATGCCAGGCGGCAAGGGTGATCTCCTTGTCGTTATGCTTGGAGCCATAGTCAAAGCTCACCGCGCCCACCACGTCATGATGCTGGCGTGCCCAATAAAAGGCGACGGTGGAATCAAGGCCGCCGCTGAGAAGGATGATGGCTTTGGACATAACGGGAGAGTTCAAAATCAATGCGCGGTGCTCAAGGAGGCGGCAGGCCATTCCAGCGGGACATCGCGGCTGGGATGACGGGCTTCACAGGTAAGCTGGATACCGCCACGGGGGACGAAACGGCCACGCACGATGGCCTGCTTGGGCGCGCAGGCGGTGACCAGGTCATCCAGGATGCGGTTGACGATGGCCTCGTTGAAGGAGGCATGGTTGCGATAGCTGGCCAGGTAAAATTTCAGGGACTTGGTCTCCACGCAGCGCTCATCGGGGATGTAAAGAATCTCCACATGGGCGGCGTCTGGCTGGCCGGTGACGGGGCAAAGGGAGCCGAAATCCGGGGCGCTGAGGTGGATGGTGTAGTTACGGCCCGGGGTGCGGTTGGGGAAAGTCTCCAGCGCGGCCTCGTCGGGGGAGGCAGGCAGGCGGTGCTCGGAGCGGCCCAGCAGGGTGATATCAGCAGTGAGGGAATCGGACATGATGGCCCAATGTGCCGGAGGCGCGCCTTATCGCAAGCCTCCATCCGCAACTCCGCCCACCTTCTTTTCATATTCCCGCCACAGCCGCTCGATGGCCTCCTCGGGGTCCTCCAGCATCATGCCTTCTTTGATCTTGCTTGCGAAGAGGCCGAAGGAAAAGGGGCTGACCACGGGCACCTCCACCAGATGCCAGTCCAGGACCGCCGTTGTCTCCAGGAACGCCTCGGCGCGAGGCAGGTCCAGAAAAGTGTGGGTGGCTTCCTGATAAGACTGCACGAGCATGGGGTGGTCCGGCTCATGCTCCGTGAGAACGCGAAAGAGGATCTCCGTGCTCCAGCGGAGCTGCTTGATTTTGCGGTCCTGGCCAGGGCGGTTGCGTGGTACCATCAGACCCGTTTGGGCAACGCCACGGAAGTTCCATTTCACCAGCTCGCTATCTTGCAGGGCCGAGCGCATGTCGGCCTCGGGATGGCCTTTTTCAAAGATGACCTTCCACTCTTCCAGTCCCATGTCCTGAAAGGTTTTCAGCGTCAGGAGAAAACCGTAATCATCAATGGTGACCATGGCATTGCCGCCGACGGCGGTTTTCACGCGATGGGCGATGATGCGGCTGAGGGCATCATTGGCACTGCGGCCGATGAGAGTGTGGAAAAAGAACTGTACGAGGTCGGGATCGCTGCCCTCACGGTCATCCACGAATCGCTCGATGAGCAAGGTGTGCTCGGTGGGGATGCGGGATACGCGGAGCTGGTTGCGGCAATGATTGAGGATGGCCAGGGCGTTGCTGTTGGAGATTTCGTAGCGCTCGATCAGCCAGTCGCAGACAGCCTCATCCGCATCCGTGCCTACCCTGGCGGCCAGCTCGGTCCGGAGTTTGGCGACCTCGCGGGCCAGGCCGGAGGTGAGGGGCATTTTGTTGGCATTCCAGGAGGGCACAGTGGGCAGGCGGCCAGTGGCGTCTTCGACCTTGGCCTCGCCAATGCCGGTCTCGATGAGCTTCACCATGCGACCGGCGAAGACAAAGATGTCACCGGTTTTCAGCCGCTTCATGAAGGACTCCTCCACCTGCCCGAGGCGGCGCTTGCCGAGAAAAACACTCACGGCACCCTCTGTGTGGATGACGCCGACATTGGCCAGGTATTCGCGTTCCACCTTTTTGTTAGGCACTGCCAGGCAGTCATCAAGCCAGATGAGCTTGCCGAAGTTTTCACTGTACTGCTTTTGCAGAGTACGGCCGCCGCCTTCCAGGTAATTCAGCACGCGGTCCAGCTCCTGGCCGGTGAGGTGTTTGAAGGGAGACGCCGCGCGGATGGTGGCCAGGGCCAGGTCCCGTGTATAACCGCCCTCCATGGCCATACCGACCAGGTGCTGGGCCAGCACGTCCAGGGGCTTTTCCAAAACGCGGACCTCATCCAGTTGCACGGCGCGGGTCATCTCCGCACAGACGATGCACTCCATGAGGTCATTGACGTTGGTGGCCACCAGGATGCCGTGGCTCTCGGCATGGATGCTATGGCCGCTGCGACCGATGCGCTGGAGGGCGCGGCTGATGCCTTTGGGCGTGGAGATCATGACCACGCAGTCCACACTGCCGATATCAATGCCCATTTCCAAACTGGTGCTGCACACCACGGCGCGGAGGCTGCCATTTTTGAGCCGGTCTTCCACATCCAGACGCACATCGCGATCCAATGAGGCGTGATGGGCCTCAATCTTGTCCGCCAGCTTGGGCAGGGCGTTCTTCAGCCGGTAGGTCACGCTTTCCGTGCTGCTGCGCATGTTGCAGAAGATGATGACGCTGCGGTTGCGCTCGACGGTGGCGGCGATGTCCTGCATCACCCGTTGAGCGGTAAAACCGGTGGGCGGATAAGGATTGCGGCGCAGTGGAGAAAGCACCTCCACCCGGCGGCGGCGCTCCATGCGGGCTTCGACGATTTCACAGGCGCGCCCGGTGCCCACTAACAGCTCCGCCAGGACCGGCAGCGGGGCGGCAGTAGCGGACAGGCCGATGCGCACCAGGGGCTGGGGAAGACGATGGGCCAGGCGCTCCAGGCTGAGGGTGAGATGCGCGCCGCGTTTATTTTCAGCCAGGGAATGCAGCTCATCCACGATGATGAACCGGACATCCTGCAAGGCCTGCGCCCAGCCCACCTGAGGAAGGATGATCGCCAGGCTTTCCGGGGTGGTCAGCAGGATGTGCGGAGGTTTGCGCTTGAGCTGGGCGCGCTCACTGGCGGTCGTATCGCCCGAGCGTAACCCGATACGGATGATGTCTGCCAGGCCCATGCCCTCCAGAGGGGCCATGAGGTTTTTTTGAATGTCGTAGGTCAGCGCGCGCAGCGGGGAGATGTAGATGGCGCGGATGCAATTGCCCAGCGTGCCCGCATCATGCTCGCGCAGCAGATGATCCAGGATGCCCAGGAAACCCGCCAGTGTCTTGCCGCTGCCGGTAGGAGAGGACAGCAACACGGAGCGGCCTGCGAGGATGTGCGGCAAGGTGAGCTCCTGGGCCTGTGTGAGGTGGCCAAACGAAGAGGCGATCCAGGCTTGCAAGCTCGGGTGCAGGCTGCCTGCCACCCTGGAAGTGGGAGGCGGCTTTTTGGCACTGGATTTCAGGCGCGGCATGGTGTGCGTATGATACGCAGGACGGAGCCAAATCAGCCGGTTGTTCAGAAATTGCTTTGCCTACGCGCGGAAGCGGGCCTGGGAACGTATTCGGAGGGCAAATCACCCCTAAAGTGAATTGGTCTCTTCTTCTTATTTATGGTATGCCTAAGGTTGTCACCTTTGCTGCCTGTGAATTTCCTTTTTCGAATGTTTCGTCTGCTCCTGCTTCTCATGCTGGTGCCTGTTTTGCTTTTGCTCGGGTGCCAGACCAAACTGATCTATTACCCCAGTGCCTACAATGCGGAGCACCGGCATGTCCTGGTGAAGCACCAGGGGCTGCCGCTGGAATATGTGACCGGGCAGGGCAAGCAGGTGGCGCATTACATCCCGCCAAAGAACGGACAGGCGGTGCCGAAGACGGTGTGGCTGTGCTTTGCGGGGAATGCCTCGCTGGGGCTGAACTGGCTGCACCGGGTGGGGCAGTGGGATCCGGGCTTTGCCTATCTGCTGGTGGACTATCCAGGCTATGGGGACTGTGAGGGGTCGCCCTCACCGGCGAAGATCCGGGAAAGTTCCAATGCGGCGGTGGCGGCTCTGGCGGCGCATTTGAAGGAACCGGTGGAGAGACTGCAACCCCGGCTGGGGGTGCTGGCGCATTCCATTGGGTGCGCTGCGGGCCTGATGGCGGCGGCGGATTTGCACATTGAAAACATCGTGCTCATTGCGCCCTTCACCACGCTGACGGACATGGGCAAGCGCATCCTGGGCTGGCCGCTGTGCTATGTGAACATGCACCGTTTTGACAACCGCAAGACGCTGGCGCAGGTGGTGGAGCAGGGGGCGCGGGTGGTTATTTTTCATGGCACAAAGGATGAGGTCATCCCTGTGAGCATGAGCCGGGAGCTGGCGGCAGCGCATCCTGGGAAGGTCATCCTTCATGAAAAGGAAGGCTGGGATCACAACCACATCCTGGCTGGGATCGCCGAGGAACTTGGGGTGACCATGGCGGGAATGTGAAGCGGGCTGACTGGACGAGAATAGTCTGCGGTTTGCCAGCGAATGGCTTTCCCCCGGGCAGCGTTCATGCTTGATTGATTTATGCCCGATCCCGTGCCAGCCAACCCGTCTTTCCCCCGTCTGATGACGGGGGGTAAGTGGCTGCGTGCTGGGGAGGAGAAGTGGCTCATGCGGGGGGTAACCTACGGGCCTTTCAAGCCAAATGCCCGTGGGGAGCCTTACCCGGAAGATGCCAGGCTGGAGGAGGATCTGAGACACATCCGGGAGCTGGGTTTTAACACGGTGCGGCTCTACGAACTGCCGGCGGCGGCGGTACTGCATGCAGCGACGAAACTGGGATTGCGGCTGCTGGTGGGCATTCCCTGGACGGATCATGTGGATTTCATGCGGGATAGCCGGTTAAAAAAGGAGATCTTGGAGAAGATAAGACAGACAGTGACACGGCTGAAGGATGAGCCGTGTGTGGCAGGCTTTCTGATCGGCAACGAGATCGAAAAAACCCTGGTGCGCTGGATGGGGCCGGCGCGGGTGCAGCATTTTTTGGAGGACCTGATTGAGGCCGTGCATGATATCGCCCCGCAGGCGCTGGTCAGCTATGCGACGTATCCGAGCACAGAGTACCTGATCCCGCGCAATGCGGATTTCCTGGCGGTGAATCTTTATCTGGAAGATCCGGCAGCCTTGGCGGCCTACCTGCAAAGGTTGCAAAATCTGGCGGGCAACAAACCGCTGGTGATCACTGAATTTGGCCTGGATACGGCGGCGCATGGGGAAAGGGCGCAGGCGGAAACGCAGGCCTGGTTTGCCAACGTATGCACGGAGAAGGCCGTGGCCGGGACGGTGTGGTTTAGCTACACGGACGAATGGTTTCGTGGTGAAGAGGATGTCAACCAATGGCGGTTTGGGCTGGTGGATGTGAACAGGCAGGAGCGGGAGATCTGCCAGCGTCTGAAGCAGGGCGGAAATGCCCTGGAGCCGATGGGGCGGACGTGGTCAATTTCGGTCATCGTGTGCACCTACAATGGCACAGCGACGTTGCGGGCCTGTCTGGAATCTCTGGGCCGTCTGCGCTATACTAACTTTGAGGTGCTGCTGATTGACGATGGCTCCACAGAAGACATTGCAGGCATGGCCAGGGATTTTTCACAGGTGCGTTATGTGCGGCAGGAGCATGCGGGGCTGAGCATAGCGCGCAATTTGGGGGCTTCTCTGGCGACGGGGGAGATCCTGGCTTACACAGATGATGACTGCCTGGTGGACGAGGACTGGTTGAAATACTTGTCGTTAGGTTTTGGGGATCCGCAATGGGTGGCCGCAGGCGGGCCGAACATCCCGCCAGAGCCGCGCAACCGCACGGAGGCGGTGGTGGGAGCGGCGCCAGGAGCACCGGCTCATGTGTTGTTAACGGACAGCGAGGCCGAGCACCTGCCGGGGTGCAACCTGGCCATCCGCAAAACAGCGCTGGAGGCCATTGGTGGCTTCCGCCCGCAGTATCAGGTGGCCGGAGATGATGTGGACGTGTGCTGGCGGCTGCGGGAGGCAAGCGGAAAGCTGCACTTCGTCCCTGGGGCGATGGTGTGGCATCACCGGCGCTACACGGTGGGTGCGTATTTCCGCCAGCAGCGCGGTTATGGCCGGGCCGAAGCGCTGTTGATGAAGGATCACCCGGAGCGCTTTGGTCCGCTGGGCGGGGCGCGCTGGTTTGGCGGGATCTATGGGGACCGCGCTGCCACGTTGCATCTGCGGGAAGGCAGTATTTTCCATGGGCCAATGGGCCAGGGACTGTTCCAGGGCATCTACCGTCAGGGCAGCCGCTGCTGGCTGGACTGGATGGGCGGGGTGCTGTGGGTGGCCATGTTGCTGATCGCCCTGCTGGTGCAGGTGCCGCTTGTGGCTGCGATGATCTTGAGCCTTTCACTGATGCTGGCCGCCTGCCGTCTGCGCAGTCTGACCCATGCGCCGTTTTTATTGAGCCTGGCAGAGTCATTCTTATTGTTAGGCCTGTGCTGGTGGCAGCCAGTTTTACGAGAATGGGAAAGGCTGCTGGGAATGGTAAAGCTGGGGGCCAGGCCGGGGGGAGAGAGAAACTGGAGTCAGATCCAAGAGTTGAGGCGGCCTAAAAAAATCTCCTTTAGCCTGGGAGAAGTGGCGTTCTGGAACGAGGCTGGAGTTGACAGAACGCGGCTGCTGAATTGCCTCCAGGAAGAACTCGCCAGACAGAATCTGGTGATTCGATCGGATGACGGCTGGAGGTTGTTCGACATTGAAGCCGCGCCGCAGTGGTTTATGTCACCTGCCTATCTGACTGTCACGGAATATCATGGCAGGGAGCGACGGCTGACCCGAGTACGGGTGATGGTGCGGGTGCACATCCGGCCGTTGGTGCCGCATGCCTTGCTCATCAGCGTGCTCACACTTCTGTCGCCATGGATGTGGCAATCCATTGGAGCCCTGGTGATTGCAGTAGCCGCTACCCGTCTAAGGATGAATGTATGGAAAAGAATTGTTTTGAAAGCAGCCAGTGAAGCCGGTCTAAACCAGAAGCCAAAGGCCTGAATTCAGCATCCAGCGATGAATTCTTCTCGGCAGCCGGTGTGGCATTCGTTAACCTGAATAATCATGAAGCGCCTCGCCTCCCTTGCTGAGCTGTCCTCCAGGACGGAACCTTTTGACATTGTCATCATTGGCGGCGGCGCTTCTGGCCTGGGGGCAGCGGTGGATGGAGCGTTGCGGGGGCACTCCGTGCTGCTGGTGGAGCAGGCGGACTTTGCCAAGGGCACATCCAGCCGTAGCACCAAGCTGGTGCATGGGGGGGTGCGTTATTTGAAGCAAGGGAATGTCTCCCTGGTCTTGGAGGCGCTGCGCGAGCGCGGCCTGATGTGCCGGAATGCGCCGCACCTGGTGCACAGCCTGCCGTTTGTGATTCCCAATTACCACTGGTGGGAAGGGCCGTTTTATGGCATCGGGCTGAAGGTGTATGACGGGCTGGCTGGTAAACTCGGGCTGGAGCCGTCGCGTTATTTGAATCGCGAGGATGTGATCGGCCTGCTGCCTAACATTGAGCAGCAGGATCTAACGGGAGGCATCATTTATCATGACGGCCAGTTTGATGACTCGCGCCTGGCCATTAACCTGGCGCAGACAGCGGTGGAAAAGGGAGCGGTGCTGCTCAATTACGTGCGCTGCGCTGGCATTGTCAAAAATGGGGACCATGTGGCCGGAGTGAAACTGCGCGATGAAGAAACGGGTGAGGAAGCGGAGGTTGCTGCCAAGGTGGTCATCAATGCCACGGGTGTCTTTGCTGATGAAGTGCGCCTGATGGATGATCCGCAGGCCAAGACGATGCTCAGCCCCAGCCAGGGCATCCACTTTGTGCTGCCGCGTGAATTTTTGCCGGGCGATACGGCCATCATGATTCCGAAAACGGATGACGGGCGCGTGCTCTTCGCCGTGCCCTGGCATGGGCGAGTCGTGGTGGGAACCACGGATACACCTGTGGAAAATGCGTCGCTGGAACCGCGTGCGCTGGCTGAGGAAATCGAGTTCATTTTTACCCAGGTCAGCCGTTACCTCTCCCGTGATCCCACGCGTGCGGATGTGCTAAGCGTGTATGCCGGATTGCGCCCGCTCATCAAGTCGGATGCCAGCTCCACGGCGGCGCTGTCACGAGATCATCTCATCTCCATTTCGGATTCCGGACTCATCACTTTGGCCGGTGGAAAATGGACGACCTATCGCAAAATGGCGGAGGATGTGATTGACCATGCAGAGATGATCGGAGCTCTGGACCACCGCTATTGTTCCACTCATGAACTGCCCGTTCATGGGGCCGTGGCGGTGCCGCTGGAGGAAAGTCACCTGCATTATTACGGCAGTGATGTCACGGGCATTCGGACGCTGGTTCAGGAAGATGCCATATTGGGCGAAACCCTGCATCCGAAGCTGGAATTCATCCGCGCGGAAGTCATCTGGCATGTCCGTCATGAGATGGCCCGCACCGTGGAGGACGTCCTCTCCCGCCGCACCCGCGCCCTGCTGCTGGATGCGCGTGCCAGCATCGAGGCCGCCCCCGTCGTGGCCAGCCTGATGGCCCGTGAAATGGGCAAAGATGCCGCGTGGGAAACGGCGCAGGTCAGCGCTTATGCAACGCTGGCCAGGGGTTATCTGCTGGATCCTTGAGGGTGGACATTTGGCGTACTGCGTGACACATTGACCGCATGACTGACACCTCTGCGAAGGCAGCCCAGATGCAGATTGAAGCTTTGCGGCGAATGACGCCAGGCAAGCGTCTGTCGGTTGCCTTGGGCTGGAGCCAGACGTTAAGGACTCTCATTTTGCAACAAGTCCGGCAAGAAAAACCGGAAGCCAGCGAGCAGGAAGTCCGTGCGCTTTTTGCCATCCGCTGGCTGGGACCCGAGCTTGCCGCCAAAGTCGCTGCCCATGCCATCAAAGTTCATGGATGAAAATCTGAAAGCCGCCTTGGAAGTGGCCCAAATTTTGGACGAACTCAAAGTGCCTTGGTTTTTGGGAGGCTCGCTGGCAAGTTCGATTTACGGTGTACCCAGAGCGACGCTGGATGCGGATATAGTAGCCAATCTGCGCCCTTCCCATGCACTTCCGCTTGTGAAAAATCTTGGTGAAGACTGGTATGCTGATGAAGCTGCCATTCGTGAAGCTATTACCTCGCGAACTTCATTTAATTTGATCAATATGAACACGGCTCTCAAGGTTGATGTTTTTGCGGCCAAATTTCGAGCTTTCGAGCAAGGGCAGTTTACGCGAATTCAACTCATTCATCTGGCAGGAGAAGATGGACCGCAGATCAAAGTCACCTGTCGTGAGGATATGATCGCAGCGAAGCTGGAATGGTTCAGACTTGGTGATGAAATATCAGACCGTCAGTGGCAGGACATACTCGGCATGATACGGCTCCAAGGAGCTTCTCTAGACATGGACTTGCTTGTGGAAAATGCGAGGGAGCTCAAAGTGCAGGACCTTTTGGACAGGGCTATTACTGAGGCTGAAATGCGGTAAAGCGCAGATTAAGCAGAGTGTCCCATAAACACCTTCCTCACTTCCAGCCGGCGGTTGAGGAGGAGGATGTCGGCGCGTTTGCCTTTTTCCAGGCTGCCGGTTTCGTGGGCGATGCCGGTGCGTTCGGCGGGGGTGAGGCTGGCCATGCGGATGATGTCCGGCAGCGGTGCGCGGGTGGCTTTTTTCATGTGCCGCACCATGTGGTCCATGCCCATGATGGAACTGGCCAGACTGCCGTTGGGCGCCCAGCCGACCTGGCCATCGCTCTCAAACCAGGAGCCGTCCTGTTCTGAACCGAAGCGGTATTTGCCCGGTGGCAGATCCAGGGCGCGGTTGGCATCGGTGACCAGGCAGAGGCGGCGGGCGGTCTTCATGCGCCAGGCGAATTCCAGGAGCTCCGGGGCCAGGTGGCAGCCGTCGGCGATGACCTCGGTGCTCATCTCCGGATTCCCCAGGACATACTCCAGCATGCTGCCCTGCATGGGCACGCCCAGCCGGGCGCGGACGGAGGAGACGGAACTCATGGCACACCAAAAGTGATCCACATGCCGCATGCCTGCACGAAAGGCGCGGTCCATCTCCTGCCAGCTTGCATTGGAATGACCACAGGTGATGAGACAGCGCCGCTTGCGGGCCGCACGGTAAAAGGCTTCCGCCCCCGGCAGCTCCGCCGCGCAGGTGGCCACCCGGATGAGGCCGGTCTGAAAATAGCGCGCGTATTCCTTCTCCGAGGGGCAGCGCCGGCCTTCCAGGCTGTGGCAGCCGACCTTGTCCTCGGCAAAGAAAGGTCCGTAAAAATGCACGCCTGCGATGCGGGCTCCATCCTCTGCGCGGCGATTCTTTTGCACCTCCGCACAGGCGGAAAGCATGGCCTCGATTTGGGCAGGTGCGCCTGTGGTCGTGGTGGGAAAGATTGTCGTGGTGCCGTGGCGGGCATGGGCTGCACAGGCCGTGCGCACAGCCTCGGCGGTGCCATCCATGAAGTCCGCACCGGCTCCGCCATGAACGTGGATGTCCACAAAACCAGGTGAGATGTAACCTCCCTTTGCATCCACGATTTCCACGTCTGCGGGCAGTGTGGCTTTGACAAGGCCCACAGATTCAATGCGGCCCTGGCGGCAGAACACAGCAGCGTTTTCCACCAGACCATCAGGGAGGATGACGGTGCCGTTGATGAAGAGTCTTGGATGCATGCAGGTAGCCTCAAACGGCCCGCGCGAAGACTAACAAAAAGTGCAATAAGGATTAAAAATCGCGGAAAGGGCCGCGGTCTTCGGTTTCATCCATCGTCTTTCTCCAGGCGGCAAACTGGTCTTGCATCATCTTCAGCACCTCAGGCTTTTCTTTGGAGAGATCCTTCTTCTCGCCGATGTCCGTACTCAGGTCGAAGAGGCCCTTGCCCTTGGCGGAATCCACCCACTTCCAGTTGCCCACACGTGCTGCTTTGTCCGTGCGACGCTGCCAGAACATGTCTTTTCGAGGGGACTTCGCCTCGCCACGCAGGATGGGCAGCATGTCGAAGCCGTCCATCGGGATGCCCTCAGGTGCGGGTGTGCCGGTGGCGGAGAGGAGGGTGGGGACCAGTTCCAGGGCGGTGATGAATTCATCCGTCACCTTGCCGGCGGGCAGCTTGCCGGGCCAGCGCATGATGAAGGGCACGCGCAGGCCGCCCTCCCACATGGTGCTCTTGCTGCCGGTCAGCGGAGCATTGCCGCCATTGCCGCTGCCGCCGTTATCAGACATGAAAATGAAGATCGTGTTATCCGTCTGCCCGGCCTTGTCCACGGCCTCCATCACCGCGCCGATAGCTTCGTCCATGCAGGTGACAGCGCCATAGTAACGGGCCAGCTTGTCTTCCTTCACTTCATCACGATACATGGCCGCATATTCTTCTGGCACTTGCACCCCGGGGCCACCCTTGCGCCTCACCCCGGACTCCGTTCCCTCGCCAAATGAGGAGGCTCCGTGTGGCGCATTGAAGGCTAGGTAAAGGAAGAACGGCTTCTGCCCGAGCTGCTCATTGACGAAGTAGAGCGACTCCCGGCGGAAGACATCGGTGATGTACTTGCCCTTGTCCTCCTCCGTGCGCTGATTGCCCCGGAAGATGGAGGGGACGCCGTAGCGCTCATGGGTGTAATAATCGATGCCGTTGTTGCCGTGACCGTAGAAGAAATCAAAGCCGCGCTGGAGGGGGAGGTAGCGTTTGGCCTGGCCCATATCCCACTTGCCCACGCAACCGGTGGCGTAGCCGGCTTTTTTCAGCATGTCACCGATAGTCACCTCCTTCGGGTCCAGGCCAAGTGTCATTTCAGGGGACACGGCATATTCTTCTGCGCCAAAAACATACCCATAATTGGTCAGATCATTGCGCACCATGTCATAGAGGCCGTTGCGCTGTGGATAGCGCCCCGTCAATACGCTGCCGCGTGAGGGGGTGCAGGCCGGCCAGGTCACGTAAAAACTCGTCCCGCGCACACCTTCGGCCGCCAGTTTGTCCAGGTTCGGCGTCTTCACCGGTTTCGTGCCGATGCAGCCCAAGTCCGGGTAACCCTGGTCATCACTGATGATGAAAACCACGTTGGGCTGGGCCGCGAAAGCGGAGCAACAGAGAGTCAGGAGGAGCAGGAAACAGCGCATGAAGGAGTAACGGGGCCGGAGACAGGCATTTCTCCATCATTTTGCCTTGGAGACAATGGGAAAGGGGCTCGCTAAAGTGTTCCCATCCTTTTGCCTAGCATCCTCTTTAGAATGAGGTTAGATGCCAGCCATGACTGATTCCGAATTCAATGCCCGCGTCGCACGCGTCTGCCAGGTGCTGGGTTGCAGCAAGGATCTCGCGGCGGATTATGTGGAAGGCATGGGCGAAACGCCCGTGGTGGAGCATGGCAAAATCATCGTCCGCGATCCCCAGGGCCACATCATCGCCCGCGTTTCGGCTTCGATCTTGGAGGAGTGAGTCGTCTCAGCGCTTGCGAAACAGCGAGATCCGGCAAGGCTCAGTTCAATGTCCATATTGCGAGTTCTGATCATTGTTGAAAACCTGCCGGTGCCGCTGGACCGGCGGGTGTGGCAGGAGGCGTGTGCGCTGCGGGACATGGGGCATGAGGTGACAGTCATCTGTCCGCAGATGCGGGGGTATACGGAGGCGGAGGAGGTGTTGGAGGGCATCCAGATTTATCGGCACTGGATCAGTGATGAGGCGCGGGGGATCCGGGGGTTCATCTTGGAATATGCGACGGCTCTTTGGGGGGAGTATTGCTGTGCCTTGAAGGCATGGAGGCGGGGCGGGTTTGATGTGATTCATCTGTGCAATCCGCCGGACCTGCTGTTCCTGGTGGCGCTGCCGTTTAAGCTGCTGGCGGGGGTGCGGGTGATCTATGATGTTCATGACCTGTGGCCGGAGATGTTTGAGGCCAAGTTTGGCAAACGCGGGCTGCTTTACCGGGCGGTGTGCTGGGCGGAGCGCTGCACGCTGGCCCTCGCGGATGCGGTGATGGCCACGAACCAGAGCGTACTGGCGGCAGTGAAAAAGCGGGGGCAGAAAAGTGATGATGAAGTTTTCATCGTCCGCACGGCTCCGAACACGCTGCGCACCGGCATTCCTGCGGATGCGGATTTTAAAAACGGCCGCCGTTTCCTGGTTGGGTACATCGGAGTGATGGGCAGTGCGGACGGGGTGGAGTATCTGCTCCAGGCGGCCCGGCACATCGTCTTGGTGCGCGGGCGGCAGGATGTGCAGTTTTTGCTGATGGGCAGCGGCCCGGAGCATGCCACGCTGCTGCGCCTGCGGGATGAGCTTGGCCTGCGGGAGCATGTGGCCATGCCAGGGCGGGTCTCCAATGAGTTTTTGTTCACCGGCCTCAAGACCATGGACGTGGGAGTGGCCTGCGATCCGATCAATGAATACAACGACCACTGCACGATGAACAAGACGCTGGAATACATGGCCTTTAGCAAAGCGCAGGTCATGTTTGGCACACGAGAAGGGCGTTTTTCAGCCGGGGATGCGGCGCTGTATGTCATGGAAAACTCCGCTGAAAAACTAGGCGATGCCATCCTGGAACTGCTGGACGATGAACCGCGCCGGGCGGAGATGGGCCGCATCGGCCATGAGCGGCTCACCACCGAGCTGAGCTGGGAGCGCAGTGTGGCGGAACTGCGACGGGCTTATGCCTATGCCATGAAATAAGCCGGTTCACTTTTACCCTCGCCACCTGACCCGCCGCTGACCAAGATGTCTATATGAAACCAGCGGAAAAAACTGTCCTCTATCGCGAACTGGCGAAGCTGACCCAAGCGGATTTTCATCTGGACCGTTCGGTGGACCTGCTGCTGTCGCAAAAAACCGCGCCCGCCCCGCGTGCTTTTCTGGAGGGGCTGAAGCGCGGCTTGGAGGAGGGTAAAAGTCTCACGGAGGCCATCCGCTCGCATAACCAGGAGTCTGTCAGCGGACTGGACCTGGCCCTGATGGAGGCGGGTGAACGCAGCGGCAAGCTGAGTGCGGCTTTCAATCACCTGGCGCGATATTACGCCTCCGCCGACGGAGCGGCGAAGCAGATGCGGGGGGCGATGATTTATCCGCTGATTTTGCTGCACCTGGCGATCATCCTGCCTGAGCTGCCGTCGGCCATTGTGGCATCAGACGACGGGCCGGGCTTTCTCCCCAAGGTCCTGCTGTCGTTTGCTTTGCTGTGGGCGGTCGTGGCCGGGGTGTATTTTTTGTGGAGGTGGCTTTCCAAAAAGGCGCTTACTTCCGCAGGGGTGGACACGTGGTTAAACCGTGCGCCGTGGATTGGCCCGGCGCGGCGGCACTGGGCGCTTGCGCGCTTCTGCCAGGTCTTCCATGCCGGTCTGCTGGCCGGGCTGCGCATGTCTGAAATCTGCCGTCTGGCCGGGGAGGCGGCGCAGTCCGGCAGCCTCCGTGCCGGAGCGGAGGTGGCGGCAAGGCGCATTGAGGCCGGGGAGACGCTTTCGATGGGGATGGCAGATGCGGGGACTTTTGACGCTCTGTTTGTGAATTCCGTGGCGACTGCCGAGGAGGTCGGGAAGCTGGATGAAGAGATGGCCCGCTGGACGACGGCGGAGACGATCAGCGCCGCCCAGGCCATGGAAAAGGCCTCCCTGTGGCTGCCGAAGATGGGTTACTTCCTGGTGGTGCTGTTTGTGGGCTACCGCATCATTTCCATGGTCACAGGTTATTACAGCGGCATTTTCCAATTGATTGAGCAATGATGAAATTCACAGGTCTTTGCTTGCCGTGGGCACCGGCATTCGCAAGACTCTGCGGCCGGTATCCGTTACCCATGGCCCTGCAATTTCATCTTATGAACCGCTCCACCCTCACCCTCATCAGTGGCTCGCTCCTCACCGCGGCCAGCCTTTGCGCCCAAACCCCTGCCGAGTGGGGCAAGTTCCGCGGGCCCAATAATGACGGCACCATCCCGGCGACCAAGATCGCCAACTGGAAAAACGCCAAAATCAAAACCCTGTGGAAAACGGAGACGCCAACGGGCTTCAGCTCCTTTGCCGTGGCTGGCGGCAAGGCCCTCACCATCGTGACTGGTGAAACAGACGGCAATACGGGCGAGGTGCTGGTGGCGCTGGACGTGCGCACCGGCAAAGAAGTGTGGAACCAGCCGCTGACGGTCATCGGCAAATATGACGGTGGCGGTGATGCGGGTGTGGCCGGCAACAAAGGCGGCGACGGCCCTCGTTCCACCCCGGTGGTGAGCGGTGACAAAGTGTATGCCATTGACGCCAACCTGGGCGTGTTTTGCTTTGACCTGGCCACGGGTAAGAAGGTCTGGAACCACGATGTGATGAAAGAGAACGCAGGAGTGAACATCCGCTGGCAGAATGCCGCCTCGCCGGTGATTGACGGGGACATCCTGCTCATGTGCGGCGGCGGTGAAGGCCAGGCCCTGCTGGGCCTGAACAAGGACACGGGCAAGGTCGTATGGAAGGGTGAAGATGACAAAATGACCCATGCCACCCCTGTGCTCGCAGACATTCATGGCGTGCACCAGTGCATTTTCTTCACGCAGACCGGGCTGGTGGCCGTGACGCCGGCGGATGGCAAGGTGCTGTGGCGCCAGGAATATCGCTTCAATGTCTCCACCGCAGCCTCGCCGGTGGTGTGGGAGGACATCGTCTATTGCTCCGCAGGGTATGATGTGGGTGCCGGTGCCTTCAAGATCAGCAAATCCGGCGACAAGTTCAGCTCGGAGCCGTTGTGGCGCAAAGAAGGCAACGACCTGGCCAATCACTGGAGCACCCCGGTGGTGAAGGACGGTTACCTTTACGGCATGTTCAGCTTTAAAAATTACGGCAGCGGCCCGGTGGCTTGTGTGGACATCAAGACGGGCAAGGAAATGTGGAAAGAAGAGGGCTTTGGCCCGGGCCAGGTCATCCTGGCAGGGGACAAGCTCATCGCCCTCAGTGACAAGGGCGAGGTCGTCGTCATCGAGGCGAAAACCGACAAATACACCGAGTTGAAGCGCGATGACGTGCTGGATGGCAAGGTCTGGAGCTATCCGGTTCTGGCCTATGACCGCCTCTTCGCCCGCAGCACTGAAGAAGGCGTTTGCCTGGAGATCCAGTAAGCCGGATTCAAATCAAGTCAGGGAGAAACCCGCGTCGTGTTTGGCGCGGGTTTTTCTTTCTCCAGCGGCTGCGTGAGGAATTCAGCGGCCGCTTTGGACTGGCCAAGTATTTCGTAACGGCGGTTCAGCAGGGCGGTAAGCGGCTGCCGTAGAGCTGGTTTCATGGCACCGGCCATGATGTCCCAGGTGGCCTGGTTTTTCACCCCGTTCCAGAGGCTGAAAAGCTGCATCAGCATGACCTCGGTGATCTCCCGGTTGCAAAAGGAAGAGACCATCTGGGCGGCGCTGTTCTGGATATCCGGGTGGTCCACCGGCCAGCCAGTGCCTTCGCTGAACAGGGTGGTCCAGACAAGTTCCATTCCTTCATAGGCTAGTTCCCGCGCCGGGCGGGTACGCAGGACGTAGTCGCGGGCAAAAGTCTGGCCGCGCTCACTCTGCAGCGTCTGGTTCAGGGTCTTGGCCAGGGAGGTGCCCACCAGGGCCTGAATGAGAGGTCCCACCCATTTGTCCTCGGTGACCAATGGCCGGGCTTTGCCAAACAGCGTGGCCATCCATTCAGTCGCCTGCTGGGCCGTCCAGCTCTGGTCGAGGCTCCGGGCGACAAATTCGGAATGAAGTTTCTGCTGGGTGTGATCGGGGCTTGTAGTCTTGTCGGCAATGGTCAGGACCGCCTGTCTCCAGGCGTTCTTCTTTGCTTTGGGAGTGGTCTCCGCAAGTCCGTTGAGGAGCCACCCTTCCATGCGGTGCCGGAGCATGACGTCCGGGTCGGTAAGAAGGTCCAAAAGGGTCTCGCGGTGGCCTTTTTTAAAGGACAGGCCCTTGCGCAGTTCATGTCGCAGGTCTTCAAGGGCCGGGATGGCCCTGGCAGGCAGGCGGCCGCCTTTCAGCGCATGCTGCCAGGAGGTGATGGTGGCCTGCAGGACAGCATCACCGTCGGCATCTCCCAGGGCGGCCCATTGGTCCAGGCAGAGCAGGGTCACGTGAGCTTCATTCCCGGGAAGGGAGGGGGAGGGCCGCACTTTGGTGACCGCCTGGGTGAGCAGGGCCCTGGCGCGGTGGTCCTGGCCGGCGAAGTGGAAGGCCATGGCGGTGCGTACGGCAAGCTGGCGGTCATCCGCCCCCAGGAACTGCTGCACCCGCACCGCACGGTCCAGGTCCGGGAGGTCATCAGGACGTACCTTTAGACAGTTCACGCTGCGGGTGACGGGGAGATAGTGCTGGTTGAGGAGCAGCCGGTCCCCGGTGGGAATGCCGTTGCGCACGATGTCCGAAGGATTGGTGGCCATCAGCAGATCGAACCAGGCATTGGCCTTTTCCATCTGCCCCTGGCCCAGATGGCTGCGCCAGAGCTGGTACATGGCCAGGCCTTTCCAGGGTTCTTCGGGAGAGCGGGCTACCTGTTCCCAAATTTCTGCTGCCTCATCCGCTTTTTGCAGGGCCTCCAGGCAGGCGGCGTATTTGTACTGGCATTCGGTTTTGACATCCTCCCGGTTGAGGAACTTTTCATAGATGGCCAGGGCTTCGTGGGCTTTGCCAACGGTGACCAGATCATCTGCCTTGGCCAGCGGCGAGGCGGGAGAGCTCACCTGCCGTTGCCGTAGCTCCAGCCTCACGAGGCTGGTCTCCACCGGCAGCAGCAAGGTGAAGGGAGTGTTGGCAAGGGGACGTGCAAGCTCGAAGATACGGGTATAATGCATGGGCTGCATCCCATTGACTGCCATGGAAAGGTCGCCATTTTCATACCGGCAGCGGAGGTTGAGGTGGGGGCTCCGGCGGGTATCACGGTCCAGAGTGGCATAAACGAGCGGGGTCATCTCGGAGAGGATGGCCATGACGGGCCATCCTTCCGGGTTTTCAAACCCGGGCTGAAGCGGGGCAAAGCGGTCCGCCTGGAAAATTTGAAAACGGATGTCTTGCAGCAGCGGGATTCGCAGGACGAGGCCGGTGGCTTTGGCATGCAGCCAGTTCTCCCCCAGTTCGATTTCCAGTTCCATGGATCCGTCCAATTTGATGTTGCTCGGGATGGAATTCCAGGTCTGGTCTGGGTGGGCAGGCAGTGCGTGGAGCCTGCCGTCCCGGATTTCCCAGCCTTTGGGCTTGAGGAGTGCCTTGGCGGAATCTTCGGCTATGGGATGGTTGAGGCTGGCGGCCGTCTGCCAGGCTTCTTCCAGGGAATGCCATCGCTGGAACAAGGCGGAAGTGCCAGGGTGGCTCAATTTTTGGAGCGCCTGGAGGAGTTTGCTTACCTGGGCGGATTCCTCTTCGGACAGCCGCGGGGCTTCCAGGTGGTCCTCCACTGTCGCGTAGGTTCGTTTACTCACATCCTCCTTCAGGTAGCGCGCCAGCACCGTATCCAGAAGATGGATCTGAGCGAGCAGTTCCAGGCTGGTCTCCAGGCGTTCA
This sequence comes from Prosthecobacter sp. SYSU 5D2, assembly GCF_039655865.1. Taxonomy (NCBI): domain Bacteria; kingdom Pseudomonadati; phylum Verrucomicrobiota; class Verrucomicrobiia; order Verrucomicrobiales; family Verrucomicrobiaceae; genus Prosthecobacter; species Prosthecobacter sp. SYSU 5D2. Next base: position 245,859 of record NZ_JBBYXL010000007.1, read on the forward strand.
GGATTCCAGTCAGGTTCTGAAAGCTGCCGGTTGATCTGGGAAAGCAGACGGGCTTTTTGCTGGCTAATATGCAGCTGGCTGGAAGACCAGGCAAACATAAGGATGGCCAGCACAGCGACCGCTGCGGCGGCAACAGGCCAGGGATGGCGCCGTATGTAGAGGTAGGTCAGGTCCAGGATATCCGGATTGCGCGCCCGCACGGGCCGTCCGTCCAGATACCGCTCCAGATCTTCGGCCAGGGAAATGCCGTTGGCATAGCGGTCCTCCGGTTTCCTTTGCATGGCGCGCCAGCAGATGGCGTCCAGTTCAGGCCTGACGCCCTTCATTGCATTTCGCAGCCGGGGCGGCAGGTCATCCTCGTGAAGACGGTTGATGATCTGGGCGGCCTGGCCTTTGCGCGGAAGGCTGCCCGCCAGCATCTCAAAAAGCATCACGCCGCAGGCATGCACATCCGTGGCAGGGGCGGGTTCTCCCAGCTCCGGTTTTACCTGTTCCGGTGCCAGGTAGGCCACGGTTCCGGCCAGTTCCCCATGCTGGGTCAGCCGGATGTCCCGCTGCCAGGCCACGTTCTGTGCCAGGCCAAAATCCAGCAGCACGGGCTCATCCCCCATCACCAGGATGTTCCCCGGCTTCAGGTCCCGGTGGGTGATGCCGGACGCGTGAGCCACCCCCACGGCCCGGGCGATCTTGGCCATCATCCGGGCGATCTCGTTGGGCCTTCTGGGTTTCTCCCTGGCCCAAAGCTGCAGCGGGATGCCGTCCAGAAAGTCCATCACCAGCCAGGCGATGTCCCCCTGGCAGCCAAAGTCGTGGACGGGAACAATGTTGGGATGCCGGAGCTGGGCGAGAACCGTGGCTTCGTTTTGAAAACGGGCCAATGCCCGGGGATCGCAACCTTGGTCCGGAGCCAGAAATTTGACGGCGGCCCAACGCAGCAGCTCGCGGTGCCAGGCTTTGTAAACCACCCCCATGCCACCTGCTCCGAGAAACTCCCAGCGTTCATATTGAGGCAGCAGTTGCACCAGCGCCTCTTCAGGAAGGCGCGCTCCCTGCCACTGGACGGCAGCCCGGGGAGCATCCCCCAGGTCTTCCTCCACAATGGCATGAAATGACGGGATGCCGTCATCATCAGGAATCATGGGTGCCGGGTGCATTCAGTCAGAGGGGACGCTGTGAATCTGCAATCCTTAGCAGAAATAATGTACCTATCACCTGCCAAAACGGTATTCCCCATTGTAAATCACGCATTCAACTTTTTGACCTCCAGCCTTCCATCCAGTGACGGGTTTCCTGAAACCAGCCTGACCCTTGTGGGCAAGCTGCGCAGTACGGACGACTCTCTCCGCACGGAGGCCATCCGTCTGGTGGCCCGGCGCTATTGGGTGCCCCTGTATGATTTCTCCCGCCGGACCGGAATGAACGAGCATTCGGCGGCGGATGCCGTGCAGAATTTTTTCCAGCACATCCTCACCCATACCGAAGGCTTCTCCTCCTACAACGGGGAGCACGGCCGGCTGCGGACCTGGATCATCACCATTTTCCGTCGCAGGCTGTCCAGCACTCTGACGAGGGAGCAGACCCAAAGCCGGGGTGGCGGGGTGGAGCATGTCTCCCTGGATTTCACCCTTGCTGAAAATGAATACCAGCAGCACGCCGGGGAGGATACAGACAGCCCGGAGCGTGCTTTTGACCGAGGCTTTGCGCGTCAGCTCTGGCATCAGGTGCTGGACAGCCTGCGCAGTTCCTACAGCCACCGCAACCGTCTGGCCGTCTATGAGACTTTGTCCACCCTTATCCTCGGGGAGATCAAGGACCAGCCACTTACCACGGAAGAGCTGGCTCAGAAAGCCGGACTGACCGGCACAACGGACCTGAAAGTCACCCTGCACCGGCTGCGCAAGGAGGCAGCCCACGAGTTTCAGCGCCTCGTCCAGCAGACGGTGGAAGGGGATGCGTGGAAGGAGGAGGTGCGCTATCTGCTCCGCCTGGTGGGGTAGGGGACGCGCTGCCCTCCGTCATTGGCTGAGAACAAATTTTTGCACCCGTGCACCGGTGGCCTCCGCCACATAAACGGCCCCGTCTGGCCCGACGGCGATGTCGTGACCGAGCTGAAATTTTCCGCCGGAGGTCCCCTGGCTTCCGAAGGTCTCCCGCACTTTTCCGGTGGCATTCAGCACCACTGCCTTGCCACGCATCCCTGGTTTTAAAGACGGCAGGCCTCCATCAATGATGAAAATCTGACCTTCGGGGCCGGTGGCGATGCCATAGGGCTTGCCGATCTCCGGACCTGCCCAGACGTGCCGCACTTTACCCTCAGCATCAAAGACCTGAACACGGTGGTTCTCACGGTCACACACATAGACGTTGCCCTGGCCATCCAGTGCCAGGCCGTGCGGCAGATTGAACTCGCCTTTTTTCGTTCCTTTGCTTCCCCATTGATACTGGAACTGACCGGCGGCGCTGAACTTCATCACCCGTGTGTTTTTATACCCGTCACTGATGTAAAAGGAGCCGTCAGGCAGCACGGCGACATCGGTCGGCAGGTTGAAGTGATTTTCATCCGCACCGGGAATGCCAGCCTCACCAAGCGTGCGCAGGACTTTGCCTTCAGGCGTGCATTGGAAGACCTGATGCAGGCCCACATCGGTGAGCCAGAGGTTGCCATCAGGGCCTACCGTCAGCCCATGCGGAATGATGAACTGTCCAGCTCCCCAGGTGGAAAGAAGCTCGCCTGTCGCGCCATCAATGACGCTGATCGTGGGTTCTGCGATGGGTTCCTTTGGGAAGGGGTTGGACCACTTCCGGCTGCCGCGATGGAAAACAAAAACCCGGTTCTGCGCATCCACGCCAATGCCCGCGCACACGCCCAAGACATGGTTTTGGGGAAGCTTCGGCCAGTCCGTGACCACCTGATGCCGGCGTTCATCGGCAGAAAGACTGACGCTAAGGGTGGACAGCAGCATCAGGCAGAGCAGGCGGAAATTCATAGGAAAGTCAAAAGTCACAAACGCGGCCAGAGAATTGCTTCGCTCAAAAGACTGGTAACAGCCTCTTGAATGGCAGCGGCTTTCCCCTGGTCCCAAGGATAACCGCCATGTGACCTCTTTGCATGCAATCATGACCTGATGAAAAAGACCTGCCTAAAATCGGCGTAACCTCCAGCATGACAAAAAACCGCCTGCCCTCCGAAAACGGTAATGGTGCCGTACGGCAGCCGGTGCTGCGAGCAGGGTGGGTGGCCGCCGGACTGGGGCTGTCATCCCTGGTGTCCGCCACGGCAGCTGTTGATGAGGTCAGTTTCAACCGGGATGTGCTGCCGATCCTGGCGGAACATTGTTATGCCTGCCATGGACCTGACAAGGCAGGGCGCAAGGGCGGGCTGCAGATCAATGTACGTGAGGAGGCCGTGGCCAAACGCAAGTCCGGCGAGCATGTGATCCTGCCAGGCAGGGCGGCGGAAAGCCTGCTGGTGGCGCGGGTGGTGACTGACGATGCGGATGAGATCATGCCGCCGCCGGAAAGCGGCGAGCGGCTGACGGAGCGGCAGGTGGAAATTTTGCGGAAGTGGATAGATGCGGGGGCCAGGTATGAGCCGCACTGGGCCTTTATGCCGCCGCAGCGGATGGCCCCGCCAGCCGTGGCGGACGCAGCGCATCCGGTGGACCGGTTCATCCGCGAGCGTCTCCGGCAGGAAGGCATTGCGCCTGCGCCGGAGGCGGACCGCAGCACGCTGATCCGGCGGGTATCGCTGGACCTGACGGGGCTGCCGCCTTCGCGGGAAGAGGTGGAGGCGTTTGTCAATGATCCCCGCCCGGATGCCTACGGGCACTTGGTGGACCGGCTGCTGACCTCCGTTCATTATGGAGAAAAGTGGGCGCGCTGGTGGCTGGACCTGGCGCATTATGGGGACAGCGACGGCATCCGCCTGGACAGCCTGCGGCCGCATGCCTGGCGCTACCGGCAGTGGGTGGTGGATTCGCTGAATGATGACCTGCCCTTCGACCAGTTCACCATCCAGCAACTGGCCGGCGACCAGATGGCCAATGCCACAGAATCGCAGCGCATGGGCACGGGTTTTTTACGCAATACCATCAGTGACCGGCAGACGGGCAATGCGGACCCCGCGCTGGGCCGCGTGCGCATGGTGGTGAACCGCACCTCCACGGTGGGGGCAGTGTGGATGGGCCTGACAATGGAATGTGCCGAGTGTCATGACCACAAATTTGACCCCATCAGCCAGAAGGAGTTTTTTGAACTGTATGCGTTCTTCAACAGTGCGGAGGAGGCCAACATCAATGCGCCGCTGCCGGGGGAGTTGGAGGCGCATCTGCCTGCCAAAAAGATCTACGACGAACAACGCGCCGCGCTGCTGGCTCCGCTGAAGGACCGGCTGGATAGCTTGCAGGCAGAATGGGAAAAGAAGATGCTTTTCACCGAGCTTAATCCTGGTCTGGAACCGGCCTGGATGCGGGCCTATGAGCTGTTTGTTACCGGCTGGGGACGCGGCAAGGGCGAAGGGCAGTTTGAGGGCATGATGATTGTCAAGACACCCCCGGCGGAACGCACGCCGGAACAGCAGGAGCGGCTTCAGGATTATTTTATCAAAAGCGGAGCTGTGGTGGCACCGGAAGTTTTCAAGGATCTGAAGCTGGCTGACGTTTCCAAACAACTGGATTCGCTCGCTCGCAAGGTGCCACCGCTGACACGGGCGCAGGCCATGGCGGACCTGCCGCAGAAGCGCGATACGTGGATTCACATGCGCGGCGACTTCCGCCGTCCCGGGGATTTCGTCAAACCAGGCACGCCCGAGGTCCTGCCTGCGTTGCACAAGACGGGAGCGGAACCCACGCGACTGGACCTGGCCCAATGGCTGGTTTCGCCCGAACATCCGCTGACTTCGCGGGTCACAGTCAACCGGCTGTGGCAGGAGCTTTTTGGTGCCGGACTGGTGGCGACTTCTGAAAATGTGGGCATGCGCGGCGAGCGCCCCACGCATCCGGAGTTGTTGGACTGGCTGGCCACGGAATTCCCCGCCAGCGGCTGGAGCGTGAAGCAGATGCTGCGCCTGATGGTGACCTCCGAGACCTACCGGCAGTCCTCCGATGCGCGGCCTGACCTGGCGGAGCGTGACCCGGAAAACAAGCTGCTGGCACGGCAGGTGAAGCTGCGCCTTTCCGCCGAAGGCGTGCGGGATACGGCCCTGGCCACGGGCGGTCTGCTGGACCGGACGGTGGGTGGGCCAAGCGTGCGCCCGGCGCAGCCGGAAAGCGTGATCAAGGAGAACCCCCGCAACAAATGGAAGGTGGAGGCAGGCTCGGGACGGTATCGCCGCGGACTCTATACTTTCATCCAGAGGCTCGCCCCATTTGCGCAGTTTTCGAACTTTGACCTGCCTGGCACAGCGACGTCTTGCGCGCGGCGGGGCCGGTCCAACACTCCTTTGCAAGCGCTGAATCTGCTAAACGACCCGACCTTTGTTGAAGCGGCAAGCGGCCTGGCCGGACGCGTTTGGAATGAGGTGAAGGGCGATGATGCAGACCGGCTGGAGCATGCCTTCCTCCTGGCCCTGGCACGACGCCCAACCAACGATGAATCAAGCCGGTTAATCAGTCTGTTGAAGCAGCAGACGGCGCTTTATGATAAGGATGCCGAAGCTGCGCGTGAGCTTTCACCGGAAGTATTCCCCGGCACGACAGCGGCTGAATCGGCAGCCTGGGTCACCGTGGCCAGCGTGCTGCTGAACCTGCATGAATTTTTCCATCGAGAATAAACCCAGAGCGGACAAGAGTGTCCGCGCTCCCTTCCAAACCAAGCGGACAGGAGTGTCCGCGCTCCTCTCGCCTCACCCATGAATCCCCAACATCACCTTCCCCCACCGCCGATGTCGCGGCGTGATTTCCTGGCCCGGCAGGCGGGTGGTATTGGGGCCATTGCGCTTTCGCAGCTTCTCGGTGGGAGTGCTTTCGGCGCTTCGAAGACGGCAGGCAGTCCGTTTGCACCGCGCACACCGCACCTTGCGCCACGGGCCAAGAATGTGATCTTCATGTTCATGGCGGGCGGTCCTTCGCACCTGGATCTGCTGGATCCCAAACCGCAGATGCGCAAGTGGGACGGCCAGCCGCCGCCGAAGGGCATGGTAGATGCCAAGGCGACCATCGCGGGTGCCGTGATGGCCAGTCCGCGTGAGTTCACCCGCTTTGGTAAAAGCGGCCTGGAGTTTTCCGACCTGCTGCCGCATACGGGTGCCATCGCCGATGAGCTTTGTGTGGTTCGCTCGCTGCACACGGACTCAAGCAATCACGATCCGGCGCAGCTTTTGTTTAACTGCGGCACCCAGCTTTTTGGCCATCCCAGTCTGGGTTCGTGGGTGAACTATGGGTTAGGCAGCCTCAGCCAGGACATGCCCGGTTATGTGGTGCTGAATTCCGGCAAGGATGTGGAGGCACGCGCCGCGCTCATGGGCAACGGCTTTCTGCCCTCAACGTATAGCGGCGTGACGGTGCGTACCTCGGATGATCCGATTCTGTTTTTGAAGAATCCGCCCGGCATCAGTCAGGCGGCACAAAGGGCGCGGCTGGATGCCTTGCGCGACCTGAACCAGTTCCATCTCAAGTCCACCGGGGATGCGGAGATCGCGTCCCGCATTGAGAGTTATGAAATGGCCTTCCGCATGCAGGCGGCAGCACCGGGATTGCTGGACCTTACCCATGAAACTGCGGCCACCCGTGAGCTGTACGGCCTGGACCAGGAGCCGACACGCGCCTTTGGCACCAACTGCCTGCTCGCCCGCCGGCTGGTGGAGCATGGGGTGCGTTTTGTGCAGCTTTTTGATTCAAGCTGGGATGACCACAATGAGCTGGACAAGCAGCTCAAGACCAACTGCCTGCGCACGGACCAGCCCGCAGCCGCACTGGTGCGGGACCTGAAACAGCGCGGTCTGCTGGAGGATACGCTGGTCATCTGGGCCGGGGAGTTTGGTCGCACGCCGATGGCAGAAAACCACTTCGACGTGTCCGGGCCTAAACCGGGTGGAGCCGGTCGCGATCACCATCCGCATGCCTTTTCCATCTGGATGGCGGGCGGCGGCGTGAAGCCCGGGCATGTACACGGGATGACGGATGATTTTGGGTATCACGTGGTCGAGGACGGGGTGCACATCCATGATTTGCATGCCACCATCCTGCACCTGCTGGGGCTGAATCATGAGCAACTGACGCACCGGCATGTGGGCCGCGATTTCCGCCTCACGGATGTGGCGGGCAAGGTGGTGAAAGGCATCCTGGCCTAACCATGAGTACTCATTCTCGCATACGGTGCTGCTGCATCGGCATGATACTGGCCATTTTCAGTAGCGCTCACGCAGGTGAACTGGCGCTCCCTCGTTTTGAACCGGAGACGGTGGGCAGCATTGGCAAAGGCTATGGCCTGAGCATTGCGGATGTGGATGGCGATGGCAAACCGGACATCTTGCTGGCGGATGTGTGGGATTTTGTCTGGTATCGCAACGGGGACTGGAAGCGCTTTGTGCTTGCCAGCCGCCTGGACGGCCAGGGCGCGATGAGCATTGATGCGCGGGATGTGAATGGCGATGGCCAGATGGAGATCGCCGTCTGCACACGCGGACCGGAAGCGGCGGTGTATTTCTTGAAGCGGCCTGAAGACCCCACCCAGACCTGGGCACCGGTGCGCATTCCCAGCGAGCCAGAACAGCATCGCATCCAGTGGGCGCGGGATCACACGGGGCAGGATTATCTCATCGCCGTGCCGAACCTGGGTCGCCGCAATCACCTGCGGCTGCGCGGTCTGCCGAAGGATGACTTTGCCAAAATCTACGCCTATCCTTATACCCTGGAGCCCGGGGCGGGCTACGCTGGCAAACTGCTGCTGGAATCCATGCGCGATATGCACTCCCTGGCGGTCATTCCGGGTGAACCAGGCGGACCGGAACGGCTGCTGTTTGTCGGCATGGAAGGCGTCGAGTTGATGAGCGAAAAGACGGACCAGCCCTGGAAGGCACGCGGCCCCCGGATGCTGCCGGGCATGACGCCGCCCAACCAGCGCCCGGACCAGTCCTGGCATGCGGGCCTGAGCGAGATCAGCGAAGGCCGCACGGCGGAGCGCGTGTATCTGGCCACCATCGAGCCGAAACATGGCAACAACCTCATCGTTTATCCCGGCAATGCGGCGGGTGAATTTGGCGGGCAGCGCCTGGTGGTGGACGATACCCTGGTGACTGCGCATGCGATGCGCTGCGTGGATCTGCTGGGCCTGGGGCAGCATCAGATCCTGGTGGGCTGGTGGGGCAGCGGAGTAGAAAAGAAGGACTATGGCATCCGCCTGTACACTCCCAAAAATGCCGAAGCCACGGAATGGAAAAAGGTGTCCGTTGATGAAGGCAATATGTCCTGCCAGAGCCTGCAAGTGGCGGACATGGATGGCGACGGGCGGCTGGACATCATCGCCGCCGGTTGGTCCACGAACAACCTCATGATCTACTGGAACCGCCTGCCATGATACGGTTCATATTGATCATTGGCTTATTCGCCGCTTTGGCACCCATGGTAAAAGCGGCGGAACTGCTAGGTCATTGGAACTTTGATGAGGGCTCTGGCGCGATATCGAAAGACCAGTCAGGAAATGGCTGCGATGGAAAGATACACGGTGCGCCCAAGCGGGTGCCGGGGGTGGCAGGTGAGGCGCTGCGGTTTGCCAGCAATGAGGATTTTGTGGATTTCGGCAGGCCGGTCATTCCGGAGAGGGATTTCACGATCAGCCTTTGGGTGAATTGTGATGATGTGGAGAAGCAGTTTTTCCTGGGCCAGTATCGGTATGCCCATCCGCAGCGGCTGGACCTGGCAATCCGGGAGGGCTGTGTGCGGATCCAGATTGACGAACTCCTGGATTCCCCAAAGCGGGTGCAGCCAGGCCGCTGGCATCATCTGGCCTATACGCGGGCGGGGGATGCGGTGATGGTTTACCTGGACGGGCAGGTCATCAACGCGGGCGTTCTTCCTGCGGCGGTCATTCAGACGGAAAACCTCATTTTGGGGAAGATCGTGGTACCAGGGCAGGACAGCTTCCGTTTCACCGGGATGCTGGATGAGCTGAAAATCTGGGATGCGGCCCTGCCTGCGACGGCAGTTTTGGCGGAATACCAGTCCATTTTGCCACCGGAAAGCGGCTCCTGAAGCCCGCCTGGCAGCAAAACGCCCGTTTAGCCGCTGATGATGAGCACATACATCTGTGCGCCTTCGGGCCTCGTAATCATTACTCCGGGCGCAATAGCCTTGTTTGACAAGCTGCACCGCCGCCCCTTGATTACCCCTACCATGTCCAACTCGCCTTCCGATTTCCCCAATCAGATCTCGCCCAGCAATTACATCGTCCCTGTCGTCATTGAAAGCGAAGGACGGATGGAGCGCTCCTATGACATTTACTCCCGCCTGCTGAAGGACCGCATCATCTTCCTCGGCAGCGATGTGAACGACCAGGTGGCCAATGTCATCATCGCCCAGTTCCTCTTCCTGCAGATGCAGGACCCCAAGAAGGACATCCATTTTTACATCAACAGCCCTGGCGGTTCGGTCACGGCTGGCTTGGCCATTTATGACACCATGCAGTTCGTCACCTGCGATGTGAACACCTACTGCATCGGCATTTGCGCCAGCATGGGCGCAGTGCTTCTGGCCTCCGGCACGAAGGGCAAACGTTACGCCCTGCCGAACAGCGACATCATGATCCACCAGGTCTCCGGCGGTGCGCGAGGCACGGCCAGCGACGTGGAACGCACGGTGGACTTCATGTACAAACTGAAGCGCCGGCTCAACCGCATTCTGGCCCACCATTGCGGCAAAACCCCGGAAGTGATCGAGCGCGATGCCGACCGCGACAATTACATGAGCGCCGAGGAAGCCGCCGCCTACGGTCTGGTGGACAAGGTGCTGCAGAGCAACCGCGAGCTGCCGCCGATCGTTCCCGCCTGAGGTGAATGAGCGGGAAGCCAGTGCGCGCTGTCAAAGAATGAGGAAGACCGGATCAGAAGGTCAAATCAGGCCCTCTGACCCCGGCAGACTTCTTGACTCCCACCCCCTTTTCATGCGACACTGAACCATGCCTCGTGCTTCGACAGTCACCTTGTGTTCCTTCTGCGGCAAAAGCCATGCGGAGGTGCGCAAGCTCATTGCCGGCCCCGGGGTGTACATTTGTGATAACTGCATCGGGGTTTGCAAAGCCATCCTGGACAAGGAGGCCGAACAGGAATCCGAAACCACCCCGGCACTGACCGTACCGCGCCCGGCAGACATTTCCGCCATTCTGGACCAGCACGTCATCGGCCAGTTCCACGCCAAGAAAGTGCTCAGCGTGGCCGTGCACAATCACTACAAGCGCATCCTCCACAGCCAGCAGATGGAGGCAAAGAAGGAGAACAGTCCGCGCAAGATGCCGGACCCCAACGATGTGGAACTGGAAAAGAGCAACGTGCTTTTGCTCGGCCCCACCGGCTGTGGCAAGACCCTGCTGGCCAAGACGCTGGCCAAGATTCTCAACGTGCCCTTCAGCATCGCCGATGCCACCACTCTGACCGAAGCGGGCTACGTCGGTGAGGATGTGGAAAACATTATCCTGCGCCTGCTCCAGTCGGCGGATTATGACATCGCCCGCGCCGAGATCGGCATCATCTACATTGATGAAATTGACAAAATCGGCCGCACCACCAGCAACGTCAGCATCACCCGCGACGTGTCCGGTGAAGGCGTGCAGCAGGCGCTTTTGAAGATCATCGAAGGCACCGTCTGCAACGTGCCGCCCCAGGGTGGTCGCAAGCATCCGCAGCAGGAGTACATCCAGGTAAACACGGAGAACATCCTGTTCATCTGCGGCGGTGCCTTTGTAGGCCTGGAAGACATCATCAAGCGTCGCAAGGGCAAGCAGACCATGGGTTTCAACATGGCCTCCGCCACTCCTGAAGAGGAGAAAAAAGGCCCGCTGCAGGTGGAGCCGGAAGACCTGCTGGGTTACGGACTCATCCCGGAATTCGTCGGACGTCTGCCCGTCATCTGCTCGCTGGAGGCACTGACGGAGCAGGAACTGGTGCGCGTGCTGACCGAGCCGAAGAACGCCCTGCTGAAGCAGTACGCCAAGCTGATGAACATGGACGGCGTGGACCTGACCATCAACAAAGAAGGCCTCCTCGCCATGGCCCGCGAGGCCGTGAAGCGCGGCACCGGTGCACGCGGTCTGCGCAGCATCTTCGAGCGCATCATGCTGGACGTCATGTATGACGTCCCCAGCCGCGTGGATGTACGCTCCGTGGCCATCAACGAAGCCGTCGTCAAGGGCGAGCGCCCGCCAATCCTGCGCAAGCGCATTGAGCGGAATGCGGCTTGATTGCCGGGAAGCGCGGTTTTTTCTCGCCAGCCGACTTTGATTCTTCGACAAATGCAAGGCGGCTCAATGCCCGGGCGTTGAGTGCGTCCGGCTGCTGCCAGCACCCGTTTTTGTCCATCACCAACCACCCCGCTCCATGATCCGATACCTCCTGCCGATTGCTCTTTTAACGTCCAGTTTAATGGCGGATGAAGCCGCCACGCCGGTGGCGCAGATCAAGGTGAAGGAGGGCTTCCAGGTGGAGCTGCTTTATACGGTGCCGAAGGCGGAGCAGGGCTCCTGGGTGAGCATGTGCCTGGATGACAAGGGGCGCATGATCGCCTCGGACCAAAACGGGCCGCTGTATCGCATCACACCGCCGGCTTTGGGTGGCAAAGCTTCGGACACGAAGATCGAGAAGATGGACCTGCCCATCGGCGCAGCGCAGGGCATGGCTTTTGTGAAGGGTGCCATCTATCTCCAGGTGAACGGGGATGAATACCAGGGCCGCGGGTTATACAAAGTCAGCGACAGCGATGCGGATGATGTCTTCGACAAGGTGGAACTGCTGCGTGGTTATACCGAACGCGCAGGTGAGCACGGGCCGCACTATGTCGTCCCGGCACCGGATGGCGAGAGCATCTACGTCATTGTGGGCAACCAGACACCGCTGACGGAATACACCAAGAACCGCGTGCCGGCGGTGTGGCAGGAGGACATTTTGCTGCCGCGCATCTATGGGCGCGGTTTCATGAAGGATGCCCTGGCTCCGCGCGGCTGGGTGGCCAAGGTCAGCCTGGATGGCAAACAGTGGGAGCTGATGACCACAGGCTTTCGCAACCAGTATGGCGCGGCCTTCAATCATGAAGGGGATCTGTTCACCTTCGATGCGGACATGGAGTGGGACATGAGCCTGCCATGGTACCGCCCCACCCGTGTGTGCCAGGTGCTGAGCGGCAGCGAGTTTGGCTGGCGCAATGGCTCGGCCAAATGGCCCGTGCGCTGGGAGGACAGCGTGCCGCCTGTGCAGGACATCGGGCCTGGATCGCCTACGGGAACGCAGTTTGGTTACGGGGCCAAATTTCCCGCCAAGTATCAGGAAGCCTACTTCATCAATGACTGGAGCTATGGCAAAATGTATTCCGTTCATCTCCGTCCGGACGGAGCAGGATATGCGGCGGATTTTGAGGAGTTCATCAGTGCCCAGCCGCTGCCGCTCACAGACCTGCTCATCAATCCGAATGACGGAGCCATGTACTTCGCCATCGGCGGCCGCAAGACCCAGTCCGCCCTTTATCGCGTGACCTATACCGGCAAAGAATCCACCGCCCCGCAGCCGATGAAGCTGGAAGGCGAAGCCAAAGAACTGCATACGCTGCGCCGCAGCCTGGAGGCCTTTCATGGCGTGCAGGATCCCCAGGCCATCACCGCCGCCTGGCCGCATCTGGGCCATACCGACCGGCTTATTCGCAATGCCGCCCGCATCGCCATTGAGCATCAGCCGGTGGCCTCATGGAAAGACAAGGCATTGGGCGAAAAAGAACCCCGCGCTGCTTTGACGGCTCTCATGGCGCTGACCCGCCATGGGGCCAAGGAAGACCAGGCCGCTGTCATTGCCGCGCTGAACAAGATTTCTCTGGAGGGTCTGGACCTGCTTGGCCAGACCACCCTGCTGCGCAATTACACGCTGGCCTTCCTGCGCCTCGGCGAACCAACGATGGAACAGAAGAAAAGTACCATCGCCCGTTTCGCCCCGCTCTTCCCGAACCAGGACATCGGTCTCAGCCACGACCTTTGCGAAATGCTGGTTTATCTCGGCGATGAAGGAGTGGTCGCCAAGGCCGTGCCGCTGGTGAACAGCGCCCCCACCCAGGAAGAACAAATTGGTTATGCCAAGAGCCTGCGCCTGGCCAAGGGCGGATGGACACCGGCCCTGCGTGAGGAGTTTTTCAAATGGTTCCAGCGCGCCGCCACCTACACCGGCGGGGCCAGCTTTGGCCTGTTCATTGAAGACATCAAACGCGACAGCATCGCCGGTCTCACGGAGGAAGAGAAAGCTACGCTGAAGCCCATCATCGAGGCCAAACCTGAAGCCAAAGGCCCCACCTTTGCCGCCAAGCCGCTGGCTTATGTCAAAAATTGGACCGTGGCCGATCTGGAGAAGGTGTTGAACGTCGGCCTTGAAGGCGGGCGCAACTTCGAAAACGGCCGCAATAGCTTCGGTGCCGTCGGTTGTTATGCCTGCCATCGTTTTAACTTTGAAGGCGGTGCCGTCGGTCCTGATCTGACAAGCGTCAGCGGCAAGTTTGGCCCCAAGGACCTGCTGGAATCCATCATCGAACCAAGCAAGGAAATCAGCGACCAGTATGGCAGCATGGACTTCAAGATGAAGGACGGCAGCCTCGTCGTTGGCCGCATCATGAACCTGAAGGAGGACACCCTGATGGTGAACATCAACATGATGGACCCCAACGCCAATCAGAGCCTGAAGCGCGGCGACATCGCCAGCATCGAGCCCAGCAAAACCTCCATGATGCCCGCCGGCCTTGTGAACATGCTCAGCGAGGACGACATCCTCGACCTCCTCGCCTACCTGCTCAGCAAGGGCGATCCGGGGCATGCTTATTTCAGGACGAAGTGAGTACCCAACTCATGAAATCGCTCCCCTTCATTTTTGCTCTTCTTCTCAGCGGGTGTGTCTCCAGCATGGGTTGGCGTAAAATGCTGGCTGACGATCCTCATCCCCCACTAAGCAGCCTGCCAGAAGTTGCTTTGCTGAAGGTGGAAGATGGCAAGGTGGTAACAAGGGTCACGAATACGATGGATGAACCGATCAGCTATTATGGGTATGCTGCCGGAAAGCCCGCAACCTATCTGGAAGAACGTCACTTCGGACGCTGGGTGGATACGATGTACACGTGGTCTGGTACTGGGCTGGAAAAGCGATTTATTCCATCCAAAGGCTTTCAGGATTTCTCGATATTTGAGGGTTCTTCCCGGCGGAAAATGAGGACCTATGTGATCTTGACATCAGAGGATCAGAAGCAGGAATCTTTGGTCTTGGTTTCTGGTCACTGATATTCAGATTTTAGCAGTCTATGCCCATAATAATGTCCGCCACAATCTATGATTTGAAGATTGATTATTTCGTCTATCGGACCTGATTGTCTCATGAACCTTGAATCCATCAAAGAGCGGATTGCTAGTCTGTCGCTGGATGAGCGTCACGAGCTGATGGGTTACTTGATTAATCTCCGCGAGCAGGAATCGTATTCTCCGTTGGAGGCTGGGAACAATGCCAGCGCCTGGCTCACATCAGCCAAAGGCATTGTCAAACTTGAGGAAGGGGAAACGGTGGATGACATCTTGATGGCGCGTTGGAATGGACGTTGATTGAAGGTGCACAGCCGCTTTATGAAACTGCACTCCATCCAGACTTTAGCCATCTAGGAGATTGCATCCCAGGAGAGCGGGGCGTGGTGGGACCGGGGGTGGAGCACGGGGTTTTACAAACAGCCGGTTTTGCAACCTCTTTGGTTAGATCATTATGCCAGGCATGCTCGCGGGATGGGCTTTTCAGATTTTGAAGATGCCTTGCAGGCAGCCGCAGCTGAATCCTGCAGAGCGGATTGTATTGTCACCCGCAACACCTCAGACTTTCGCCAAAGCAAGGTTCGTGCAGTTTCGCCACAGGTGTTTTTAGAGCAGTTTATTCAACCTCCCCCGCCTCAAAAGCCCACCACGTAGAAGTACTTCTGGGAAACGAGATCGGCTTCTTTCATGGTGATCCAGCGTTCCTTGTAGCGCTCGCCCCAGCTGTCGCTGAAGGCGATTTCGCCGGTCTCTTTGTTGTAGCCGATGATGAGCACGACGTGGCCGGATTCACTGTCCGGCATCAGCACGTTGTCGGCGGTTTCGGCCTCCAGCTTTTTTTTCCAGGCGGTCCATTCGGCCACGGATTTCCGTTCATCGGTTCGGCGGCTCGCCGTTTCATTGAACAGCTTGGTGCTGCTGAGCGCCCACATGACGGGAATGCCTTTCTCAATGTGCTTGGCGATGTCGCGCACGGCCATCTTGCCTTCCCAGGTATCAAATGAGCGGCCTTTGGCTTTGATGTGACGGCCAACACCGGCCAGGAGTTTGGAGACGCTGGTGCCGCCGCCATAGCCGGTCTCCCCGGCGTTGGCCAGGATATACATGTCCGCAGCCACGCCCAGGTAGCGCATGGCGCGCTCCGCAGTGGCAGGCACGCAGTAGCCCTTGGGTCCCTGGTCCACCATGGGGATGTCCTGGATGACGACATCGCCGTTGGGCCGTGTCTCCACATTTTTGCTGGCACGCTCGCGGATGACCACATCGGGCACCCGGGTGGATTTGCCGCCGGCATCGGCAAACGCGGCCGGGACGATCTGGATGCCGACATACTCGCCTTCCGCCTCAGCCAGGAGGATGGCGTGGTCACGCCAGTCCCAGCGCTGCATATTCATGCGCCCGGTTTTGCCTTCGCCGAAGCGTTCTTTTCGCGGCGGGCCGAGCTTGGCAGAAATGGTGTCGGAAAGAAGCTTCAGATCCGCATCCATGGCCTTTTTGACGATCTTCTCCGCTTCAGCCGGCGGAGTGTTCTTGTCGAAGTGATCCTCACCGCTGCCGCTGGCACTGAAGAGATCGCCCTTGTTGGCAAACACCAGGGAGATGCTGGAGGTCTTACCCTCATCTTCATAGAGCGCCACGGAATAGGGGCGTGTGCCGAAGAAACGATAGTCAGCCGGCGGATAGGCGCGGTAGCTGCCCTGGTTGGAGGTCTGGGACTCCCGGCGCAGTTTCAGGCGCCCGGCCACAGATTCTCCAGGGCTTTCCCACAGGGAGACATCGCCAAAAACTTCCTGCCCGGCCAGGGCATTAACCGTGGCGGCATCCAGGTTTGCATTGGGTCCCACTGCTGGTGTGCCGCCCAGAGGCGTGGAAACCGTTGCCGGGGCGGTGGGTGCTGGGGACCACTGGCGGATGTAGTCCTGGTCTGCCTGGCTGAAGGCAGTCACCGGGACGGTGAACTGGCCGCCGTCTTCACGGCGGATCGTCGCCTGGCCATTGATCACGGAGATCAGTGCGGCCTTGATGCTCACCCCTTGCGCATTGGTAAAGGAACGCAGTTCCTGGGCCGTGGCGGCATACGCCGGAACAAGCAGGAGAAAGGCACAGACAAAGGGTTTCATTCTCCCAAAATAACCAATCTCCCTTTTAGGAGCAAGCCTGAGTCTTCTAAGGATCTAAAATTTCGCATCTTTCCTGGCAGCAGGGTAAATCGGCGCTGGCAGCAAGCCTCGGCTATGCCAAACATCCTGCATGAAACTGCTCTCCATCCAGACATCCGCCATTCAGGAGATTTCATCCCGGGAGAGCGGCGCGTGGTGGGACCGCGCCTGGAGCACCGGCTTTTACAAGCAGCCGGTTTTGCAATCTATTTGGTTAGGCTATGAGGGGTTGAAGGGCGACCAGCAGGCCGACCGGCGGTATCATGGAGGGGCTGAAAAAGCCGTCTGTGTCTATTCCCTGGAACACTATCCTTACTGGCAGCAAAAGCTGGGCCTGGCAGACCTGCCGAACGGGGCCTTTGGGGAGAACTTTACCACCACCGGCCTGTTGGAGACGGAGGTCTGCATTGGGGATGTGTACAGCATTGGCGAGGCGCGGGTGCAGGTGTCGCAGCCGCGCCAGCCTTGTTGGAAGCTGGCCCGCCGCTGGCAGGTGAAGGACCTCACCGCCCAGGTGGAGCGCACCGGCTTCACAGGTTTCTATTTCCGCGTGCTCCATCACGGCACCGTCAGCGCGGGGACTGAATTCACCTTGTTGGAGAGGCCCTGCCCGCAGTGGAGCATCGCCCTGGCCAATGAGATCATGCATCACCGGCGCGGGGACAAAGAAGCCGCCCGCGACCTGGCGCAGTGCTCGCTGCTCTCCGCAAGCTGGAAAGACTCCCTATGGGCCCGCGGCTCGCTTACCGTCGCAGACCAGGAGGCGGCGAAGCAGCAGCGGACAGGCAATGCCACTTGAAGCCTGGAATACGCATCCCTTACTGCCTGCTTTGGCTCGCAGCCGTCTTCGCTGCGCGCTCGACCCTGCGATAGAGGAATGCATCGCTGGTGAGTAGCGAGGTAATGAGGGCCTTCATGCTGCCTCCGTTGTCGCGGTAAGCGCGGTGGGCGGCTTGGAGGACGGGAGCGTCGTTAAGGGTTTCGTTGCGACCCATCCAGAAGCGGAAGGCATGGCGGACGAAGACTTGCTCCACGCGTTCGCTATTGACCAGCTTGGTAATCATTTCGAGAGCGTTGGCCACGGGACCATCGAGTGCGGGATCGCCGCTGTCGATGATTTCTCCAGTGGCATCCACAGGCTTTTCGTGCTCGGTGGTGCGGAAGATGCCGACGTGGTCATACATCTCAAAAGGCAGTCCCAGCGGGTCCATCTTCTCGTGGCAGGTCCAGCAGTATTGCTGCTTCGTCACTCGCATGCGCTCACGCAGCGTGCTTTGCGGCTCGACCGGGAGCTGGGCATCAACGGTGATAGGTACATCGGGAATGCCGCCACCTAGCAGGCGCTCGCGAATCCAGATGCCGCGATGGATGGCGTGGTTGTCCATGGCGTCGGAGTGCGACACGAGCCAGGACGGATGCGTCAAAATGCCAAGGCGCTGACCTTCAGGAGCGGTGGCCAGGATGCGCTCAGGCTTCATGGAGCCACCACCAAAAGTCGGGCGGCTGACGCGGGCGTAGATCTCCGTGCCGGTCAGGTTTGCCTCAGCCACTTCGGTGTTGGCGCCACCGTCACGCTTGCGGTCGCTCCTTGCCTTGCTGACTGCCTTCTCTGCCACCGCGAGCAGTTTCTTTTCTCGCGTGAGCGCTTTTTGCACGGCTTTGTCATCGGGAGCCTTCTTTATTTTAGCTTCCAACTGAGCGACGCCCTCCTTCAGCGCATGGATATCAGCCGTTTCCTTTTGATGCAGTTCGTCCTCGGCCATCTTCTTCGCGGCGACTGCGGCAGCCCTCTCATCCTTCGTGTGTTTCCTGCCGAAGTAGGTGTTGTCCGTCTTGGTAGCCACGACGCGCTGGGTGGTGAGCAGTTGCTTCAGGACATCTTTGTCCTCCTCAAGGATTAACTCGATCAGCCGGTCCGTGCTGGCCGTGGCGTCAAACATCGCGCGGTAATGTGCTTCGCCGCGAGTTGGGACTCCCGTCGCCGCAAGCGCCTTGGTGTCTTTGCAGATGTACCCGGCCAGGTCGTAGTCGAAGTAGTCGCGAAAAAATTGCAGGATGCGCGGCTTGCGAATGCTGTCGTTTTCGAGCATGCGGGTGACTTCGCGCTGCACATCTTCACGCGACTTCATGCGCCCTTCGAGGATGGACTGACGCAGTGGTTCGTCGGGTTTGAGGTAACGCAGCGCATGATTCACCGCCAGTCCCAGCTCCCAGTCTTGCAGCATCACACGGCCATGTTTATCAGGCTTGCCGCTTTCCGCCAACTCCGGCCGGAACAAGGCATCGCGGTCGAGAAAAATGGACGAAAGTCCCATGAAGACGCCATCCTCCTTGCCGACCTTGGCTATGCTGTCCTTGGCGATTTGCTGGTAGTTGTCGGATTCCATCTGAGTGGGCGGGCGGAATGTCAGAGCTTCAAAAAGGTAATCTACAGCGGCACGCATGCGCTCGTCAGTGACTTCGGGTTCCTTGATGAGGTCGAGCACTGGTGTCAGCGGGCGGACGACTTTGGTGTTATACACGATGGACGTTGGCAGTCCGCGCAGATCGCCCTTCGGTTTCACCTTGTCGTAGGTTTTTGGGTCGTCGGTGATCTGTTCCGGCATGCCCACGAGGCTGAGCGGTCCGTAGGCCATGTATTTCAGAATGTCCTCCGCCTTGCCAAGGATCTGCGTGGCCTCGGCGCTGTTGATCGTATAAAAGTCCGGGTAGTTCTTGAAGCCGGTTTTACGGGCCGAGGAGAGTACTGCGGGCACACTCTTCACCGCTGTGGCGTAGGCCACCGTGCCACCCACCACGCTGGTGATGCGGTCAATGCCAAAGTAGAGCTTCAACTCGCCGCCGTGATTGGTAGGCACGGCATCGCCATGCGTGCGCAGTCCCGGCTTCGCTGGATCAAATTTCGGCTCGGTGTTGATCAGCTCATTAAGCCGGGTGATGTGCTCCTGCGGCGTGACCCGCCAAATGCGTGCGGGTGAGGAGGCGGGCGTCAGCTCGATATCCGGCGGCAGAGGGCCGAAGAGCAAATCGTGATCGACGAAGTTGCCCTTCTTCGGGTCCTGATGCGCGTGAAAGCCACCTTTGTCCTTCATGGCGTGTTGCAGCTCGCCGATGATCCAGTCGGAGAAGCGGAGCCGCTCCACGACCTCCGGCTGGTCGTTCTTTTTCGGCGGCATTTCCTTCAGCGCCACCTGCGCCCAGACGGACTTCCAAACAGCGGCGTTAGTCTCATCTACTGGCCCGAGATCGAGCAGCGAGAGGTCGCCCTTTTTAGCGTCGTCGTCATGGCACTCCAGGCAATGCCGGTCCAGAAAGCCCTGTGCGATGTCTTGGAATCCTCCGCGCACATGCTCGCCGGGTTTGTATGTTTCGGCGGCACCGACGGTCGCGGCGCCAAGCGCGCTTCCAGCCAGGATCAATACCGCGAAAAATGGCGTCTGCATGATCGCGGAAAGGCGTGCCGGAGCGGTGTCTGGCGTGTTAGGTTGAACGGTCGGGGTCCCGGTGATCATGACGGCAGTGGAGCGGGTGCGGTGCATTTTCAGGTGGCGTGGTTTGGTGGCGTATTCCTGAGCAACGGATTCATTTTGCGCCGATACAAAGGACCTCTTTCATCGTGTGCATCCAGAGCCGGCCCTTTGCGTAGCTGAAGGAAGCGAGGGTCCAGGTCTCACCCGCAGATCCGAGGGCGTTGAGGAGCGCACGGATCACACAAGAATCTCTTTGAGGGGACCGCTGCCGGAGTCGAACTTCGCCGCCATCTTCTCGTTCATGTTGAAGCGCTCACATTCAACGCCGGAGACATTCAGCAGGGTCGAGTAGAGGGCGTTGATCGGGCGCATGCCGTCCAACTGGGTGAAGCAGCCTGTTTTAAATACCCCGCCGCAATTGCCCAGAAGCATCACCGGCCAGTTCCTGCCGCTGGTGTGCTGGGCGTCCGCGTTGTTGCTGGTGTAAACGATGAGCGTGTTGTCCATCATCGTGCCGCTGCCTTCGGGCACGCTTTCCAGTTCCTCCATGAGCTTCACGAGCATGCGGCTGTTGTATTGGCGGATCTTGATCCAGATTGGATTGTCCGGCTGCTTCATGTGGCCGAGATTATGGCCCTGCTCCTCGACGCCGACACCTTTCCACGAGCCGAAGATCTCGCCGCGACCGGAGCCGATGGTGAGCACGCTGGTGATGCCGGATTTGAGGGCTGAGACACCGAGGTCCAGCAACACATCATGCCAGTCAGTCTCAAACTCTGGATGGGTATAGCGCTCGTCAACCTTCGGGGCAAAGTTCCGCAGATGCTCGGAAACGCTGCCGAGACGCGTCCGCAGACCGTTGATCTCATTGAAGCCCTTTACATACTGCCCGTAGCGCTGCTGGTCCGCCATCGGCAGACGTTTTCCCTGCTCAGCGGCGAGCTGCTCAATGCGATCAAACATGTCGGATCGCGCCTCATGCTGCTTGCGGATGTCCCCATCAGAAATGCCACCGTAGAGCATCTGGTAGAGATGATTGGGGTTCGAGTGCATGAAGATCGGCTGGCCCGCGCCGCTGGCGGAAAGGTTCGCGACCGTAGGCTTGGCTCTCATGTTTTCCATCGAGTCCATGCCGATGCAGAGATGCGGCAGCAGGGTCTCGGGCAGCACTTTGCTCAGTTCATAATCAATGGTGGGACCGCTGGGCGGCACGCCGTCACTGCCTCGATAACCACCGAGTGCTCCGAAGAATGCGCTATGGGACGGGCTGGTGTGCACGCCGTGCAGACCATTGATGATGTGCAGCCGCTCCTTGAAAGGCTCCAAGAGCTTGACCGGCTCCGGCAGTTTGGCCTTCGCCAGCGAGCCGCTACTCGTCATGCCCGCCGGGATGCAGGTCGCAGGATCAAAGCCCTGATTTTGCAGGAAAAAGATCACCCTCTTTGGGCCGCCGCCAGATGCTCTGGAAGCCGCGTGGCTGATTGCAGGGAAAAAAGGCGCTCCAAACGCCGCACCCGCCGAGGCCGCCATCTGACGGAGGATTTTTCTTCGATTCATCATAACTGTCCTGAAAACGTCCCCGAGGCAGGCTTATTTCATTTCGCCGGATGGGAGGCCCACCGAAAAAGTTCCAAATTTTTCGATAAAGACCCACAGAGCAGGCGTCGAAGGACATCGCTGCATATTCGTCAGAGGTCGGAAAAGCCTTTTGAGCGTTTTTGTGGACAACAAGACATGGCAGGATATGGGTGAAACAGAACAGGCGTATTCTTGTTCCAGTGTTTGACGTAATCCCGGATTACGTAAATCGTTGAAAATCAAACGTCTCCGTAGTTCAATGGATAGAACGAGGGTTTCCTAAACTCTAAATACAGGTTCGATTCCTGTCGGGGATACTCCTTCCAAGGAGTGTCAGACGTTCGTCGGCTGAGGGCTTATTGGGCGGGTTTTGCGGCAGAGCCACAGGCCCAGGGCGATCATCAGCACAGGGAGGACGAATTTCAAAATCTCGGCGGCTTTTTCCACCAAGGCGAGGATGTTACCTTTCCACTCAAACCTGGCCCCCTCTGGAGTGCTCATGTAGAGGTGGTTTTCGCGGTTGCGGATGAGGTCCTGCAGGTTGTGCGGGCCGTAGTAGCGGTCCAGGAGCTTCTGATCTTGGGCCAGTTCTTCCAGACTGAGCACCTGGCCCTCGTCATTGACGGGAATGACCTCCAGATCGGGATCATAAAGGTGCCAGTCGCCATCGTACCAAGCCTCCATGACGACATGGCCCTGCAGACCAACGTGGCGGGCTTTGATGTCGTGGGCCATGGCCAGGTGCAGCAGCAGGTAGGAGGACTGGTCGCAGAAAAGAGAGTAGCCCTGGGAGACAAAACGTCCGGGGTCCCACATGTGGCGGAAGGTGGGGTGCGCATACCCGGCCAGATAGAGGATCCAGTTGCTGCCCAGGTTATGCAGCGCCTCGTTATGGGTGAAACGGTTGACGATGAGATCATACATCACCTGCATGCGGGCGGCGGGGGTGTCAGGCTGGCCGGCCATTTTCGCATCCACCGCCTTCACCAGCGCAGAGTAGTCCTGCACCTGGGTGACCAGGCCGGGCTCAAACAGCTCCCAATCGCGTTTCACATCACTGGCCCCATCGCCAAAGGAGGTCCATTGCCCCAGGCAGGCAACGCCCAGCAGCGTCACCCCCAGGAAAACGGAAATCCAGCCGGTGACCCGGAGAGTTGAAGGGGTGAGGAGAGGCATTCGGTTGGGGGGTTAATCTAAGGCCCGACCGGTTTCCGACGAGTAAAATTTCAGTAAATCCCGGACATCTTTTGCGCAGCGACAGGACGGGATTGAGCTGGCTGTGGGCGCTGACAACGCCGCATCAATGCCATTCATGCAGGGCATGAGCAAAATCCCCTTTGCCAATTTCCCCCTGGCAGGTATGACTTCGCCCCGCACCCAAGCGGCCTAACTTACCCTTACTGACTGAAAATGAGCCAAAAAAGTGACTTCGGATTGATCGGCCTCGCCGTGATGGGACAGAACCTTGTGTTGAACGTGGAAAGCCGTGGCTTCCAGGTGTCCGTTTTTAACCGCACCACCGCCACCACGGATGAGTTCATCGCCAAGCACCCTGGCAAGAAGCTCGTGGGCGCCAAGACCCTGGAAGAATTCGTCCAGTCCCTGGCCACTCCCCGGAAGATCCAGATCATGGTGAAATCCAATGCCGTCAAGGACAGCGACCGCGACGCTGTGGACGCCGTGATCGAGCAGCTCATCCCCCTGCTGGAAAAGGACGACATCATCATTGACGGTGGCAACAGCTACTACCAGACCACCGAGCGCCGCGACAAATACCTGGCTGAAAAAGGCCTGCGCTTCATCGGTGCCGGCGTTTCCGGCGGTGAAGAAGGTGCCCGCAAAGGCCCTTCCATCATGCCTGGCGGCCCTGCCAGCACCTGGGAAGTCATGAAGCCGATTTTTGAGAGCATCTCCGCCAAAGTGGACGGCGAGCCTTGCGTGATCCACATCGGCACCGGTGGCGCTGGCCACTACGTGAAGATGATCCACAACGGCATCGAATACGGCGACATGCAGCTCATCTGCGAAGCCTACAACATCTTCAAAGCCGCCGGTTTCACCACGGACGAGATGGCCAAAGTCTTCAATGACTGGAACGACGGCGACATGCAGAGCTACCTCATCCAGATCACCGGCAAGGCCCTGGAACAGAAGGACCCGGAGACCGGCAAGCCCATCGTCGAGCTCATCGTGGACAAGGCCGGCCAGAAAGGCACCGGCCAGTGGACCCTGCTCAACGCGGCTGAAAACGCCGTCGTCATCAGCACCATCAATGCTGCTGTGGAAGCCCGCATTCTTTCTTCCAAGAAGAAGGCCCGCGTCGCCGCCAGCAAGGAGCTCACCGGCCCGGCCGTGAACATCACCACGGAGAAAGCCGAGCTGGTGAAGAAGGTGCACGACGCCCTCTACGCCTCCAAAGTCATCTCCTACGCCCAGGGCCTGGACCTGATCAAGACCATGGGCGAAGCCAAGAACTGGGGCCTCGACCTCGGCCGCATCGCCTCCATCTGGCGCGGCGGTTGCATCATCCGTGCCCGCTTCCTCAACAAGATCACTGATGCTTATCGTGAAAACGCCGAGCTGAGCAACCTCATGCTGGCCCCCTTCTTCAAGGACCTGCTGAGCAAGACCCAGCAGAACTGGCGCGAAGTGGTCTCCCTGGCCACTCTGAACGGCATCCCGGTCCCGGCCTTCTCCGCCTCCCTGGGCTACTACGACAGCTACCGCGCCGAGCGCCTCCCAGCCAACCTGCTGCAGGCCCAGCGCGATTTCTTCGGCGCCCACACCTACGAGCGCACCGACAAACCCGAAGGCGAATTCTTCCACACGGAATGGCCTGAGGTGATCGGGTAAATTCGAATCAAATCCAATCAAGGTGTGAGGGCGTCCCGCCCTCAATATGAGGCCAGGATGGCCTCCCTCCTTGTGAGCGGCTGAGGAAACTCAGCCGCTTTTTTGTGGTCTGGCAGGACGCAGGGAAATGAAAGTCCCCGGCCCGCGCCCGCTGCACTGCTCCCACCAGCGCGGCGCTGCCGACTACAAAAAGGCTGATGCCCCCCGCCTCCTTTACCAGCAGTCCTGCGAGATATACCAGCACCGGCAGGGTGATGATACTGCCGCCTGCACCCGTGAGGCCCAGGGACAGGCCGATGAAAACCGCGCCGCTGAGGGTGAGCGTGTTCATGGCTGGCGGCGCTCCGGTTTCAGCATTCGCGAGAACAGACGGTGATACGAATGCACGGCCTGCACCTCCTGGCCATCGCGCTGCACCGGGTATCCTTCATTGGCCCAGGCAAAGATGCCGCCCTCCAGATTGCACACCTGCTGGATACCCGCTGCCTGCATCCGCCGGGCGAGTTCGCAGGCGCGATAACCTGCGGCGCAATAGACCACGTAGCGACTTTGCGGATCCAGTTTTTTCAAAACGCCTTCCTCCACCGTCTCCGCATTCACATGCAGCGCACCAGCGAGGTGGCTCACGGCAAATTCTTCATCTGAGCGTGCATCCACCAGCACCGGCGCGGGGCGTGTTTCATCCTCCAGCCACTCTTGAAGCACGGCCGGTGGCATCTGAGGCACATCCGGAAACCGGTCCCGGATGACGGAGACCGCCCAGGCCGCGCCACGGCGATGGTCCATC
The DNA here is from genome assembly GCF_039655865.1 of Prosthecobacter sp. SYSU 5D2. Classification (NCBI taxonomy): domain Bacteria; kingdom Pseudomonadati; phylum Verrucomicrobiota; class Verrucomicrobiia; order Verrucomicrobiales; family Verrucomicrobiaceae; genus Prosthecobacter; species Prosthecobacter sp. SYSU 5D2. The sequence goes on from NZ_JBBYXL010000007.1 coordinate 271,166, forward strand.
ATCCACCACAACAGCCCCGCCGCCACGCCGATTCCGGCGAAGCCATACAGGGTATAACGGGTCCAGTTTTGCATGTGTGGTATCGGTTATTCGAACTTGATGTAGGCATACCCCATGAGTTGCAAGTCCACCAGCCGGGGAAAAGCGCCCACCACCAGTTTCACCCCGGGCATCAGCTCCGTGGCTTTCACGCCCTTTTGCTGCATGGTGTTTTCACAAAGCTCGATCTGCACGCCACGTCCGGTCAGCTCGGCCAGGATCTCGCCATTAGGATTGGCCGCATGCTCCGCCTTCAGGCGGCTGCGTGCTTCGGGATTCACAACGGCGTTGATGCCGGTGCCATGATAGACCAGATGCAGCTTCACCTGGTCTGCGGCGATGCCCTGTTTCTCATAGGTGTTGATGAGCTTGCGGGCATAAAACAGACCTTTGTTCACGCCTTCATGCTGAAGGTCATCGGTCACCTGATAAACGATCCGCAAGTTTTCCCGCACTTGAAGGGGAATCGTTTCCGGCACAGGCTCCGCAGCAGGCGAGGGTTTCGCCCAAAGAAGTCCAAAGGCGAGGAGGGCGAGGAGGCAGGGTGTTGTTTTCATGTTGGAAAGAGAAGTTGTCTATTGGCGGCGTGAGTTGTCATGGACCGGATCAAAAAGTGATCTGGAGTGTGCTGACGATGAGATGGCTATGCACCCAGTCGCCGTTGTTCCAGAAGCTCTGCACCCCATATCCGGTGATCAGGTTGGAATGCGGACTGAGTTTGAAATTCAGCGCCAGGGGCAGCAGCCGGTTCTCGCTGACGCGGTCCAGCGTCGTGTCATAAAACAGCTCATCGCTGAAGACCAGGGCGCTGAGAAAGCCCAGGCCCGTGAGCGGAAGTGTGGCCTGCAACCGATGCCTCAGGCGCGGGCGGACCTCATCCACATCTTCGATGTAGCGCAGCTCCAGCCGGTTGCGCAGTTCCCACTCCAGTCCGAAGCCGTGCCAGCGCGGGCTGATTTCTAACTCAGGCCGGTGCATGTCCACAAACTCATCCGTGCCCAAAGGCAGCGTGTGGAGCCAGGTGTAGTTCAGTGAAAGGCCTAACCAGGATTGCGGATCGAACTGGATGCGATGGCTGAGAGTGCCATGGCTGAAATCTCCAAAGTCATCCCGAAAGCGGAACTGCCCGACGGCGACAAGGTCCAGCTTTTCCGTATCCAGGTACTTCACGCTGGTGAAATTCCACGTCTGCCAGTCGCCATCATCCGCCGCACGCCCAGCAGGCATGGCAAAGACGGATAGAACAATGACGATCCAAAGGCAGCGCCAGATCGGAACTGGCGAGGTCATGGCGGCTTTCATTGGAGTTTGCAGTATTCTTTAAAGCAGGAACTGGCTGCGCACAGTCGCGGATATGTCCAGAGGGACCACCCGCAGCGGCTGGCCCATCATGATCGGTGACTGCTCTTTCAGATACCGGCGCACGGCCTCATGGGCATCCACTTCCAGAAGGGTGACATCCGCCACATCCCGCATCCGGCACAGGGTTGTGAGGGCATCGCCTTCGCGTTCGCAGGAGGTGATGGTATAGGCGCGGTCCGCTTCGACGGGATGACCGTTCACTCGCATGTCCACGATCCGTTTCCCTTCTGCTCGATTGGCATAGAAACGAAATGTCAGTCCTGCCGGGCGTGGCACCCAGCCGCCGAAGAGGCGCTTGGTGTTTTTTGAAAATACATTCTCCAGTTCACGCTCGAAGAACTTGAGGAGCTGAGTGCCCGTGACTTTGCCGGTTTTAAGGCGTGAATTGATCGGATAATAATTCCACAGGTCGTTTTCCGTGATGTCTCCTGTATCAATGGGATAGGCGAACCGGAAGCCGTTGGACAGTGCGATTTCGGTTCCGCCTGCCGCAAGCAGGGCATCCGCCAGTACGGCATCGGCAGATGTTTCCACCGGGGCGTAACGGAAGAGAGGCCGCGAGGTGCTCCCGATGACCCGGCCAAGGCTTTCGCGATAGGGGGCCAATGACTTCTGCACAAGAGCCTTCACTTCGGCATCCTCTGCGATCTGGCCGGCACGCAGTTCGATGAGAGTCCATTCCCGCCGGCTCAGGCGGCCGTTTTCGACGAACAGCTCCAGCTTGCCCAGATGCGACCCAAATGCCCCCGCTTCGACCACCCAGGTGTTTCCACGGATGATCGGCTTCTCGGTGCGTTCGTGGGTATCGGCGGACAGGATGACATCCACTCCCTTCAGGCTCTCGGCCAGGGACACGGCCTTGGGCAGGCCGATGTGGGTCAGCAAGACGACAAGATCCGCTTTGCCTTCTTCACTCGCCTCATCCACCAGAGGCTGAAGAATGCCGGTTTCTTCATAGACGATGCCTTCGCTGAATGACGGAGGCTGCCGCAAGGGCACATCAGGATCGGTGAAGCCGATCAAGGCGATCTTTAAACCGTGCGCTTGATGAATGACATAGGGTTTAAACAGCCGCTCACGGGTTGTGGCGTCCCTCATGTTGGCTGCAATGGCAGGGGCTTTCAGCTTGGCGGCTGTCTCCAGCAGCACTTTCTTCCCGTAAATGACTTCCCAGTTTCCTGGCAGCCAGCAGTCGAGTTTCAGCGCATTGATTGGGCCGATCATGGTTTCGCCCTCGCTCATCACCACATGGCCTGAGCCCTGAATCGTATCCCCCAGGTCTAGGGTGATGGTGCCGTCTGGGTTCTCCGCGCGGATCTCTTTCAGCTGTTGGGCAATGCGAGCCACTCCGCCTGCGGGCACGATTTCATCTTTGCCGGATGACCAGTACATCTCCGGGTGTTCTTCGAGCTGCCCGTGGATATCGGCAAAGAATGCCAGGGTGATCTTTTTTGAATCTGGCATGCTGGCAGCAGGAAGGGCGGATGCTGTCATGGCGGCCAGGCCCGTCAGGCACATCTGACGGCGGGTGAAGGATGCGGAGAAAAACGGAAGCCCGAGTTTTGAGTTTGGATCGTGATCAAATTTCATGCGTTCAGTGATAAAAGTTAGTTAGGCAAGTCCGCGCAGCATTCCGTGCCAGTAGAGCTCCGGCAGCAGCAGCAGCCTGCCCACCAGCAAGACGGGGGCCGCCATTCACAAACAAGCCGGTCATGTTAGAGAAATGCGGGGAGATTCCGGGCGAGCATGTAGGCTGCGACGAACCACATCCCGATGGCGAAGACTTTTTGCAGCACCGGGCCTGAGAGGCGTGAACGCAAGGCCCCGCCCGCCAGCATGCCGGCAAAGCCGCCGCCAATGAAAAGCGCGGTGACTGGCATGGGAAACTGCTGCCCGTTGGCGAGATGCGCAGCCACGCCTGAAATGGAGATGAGAAAGATGACGAGCAGGGAGGTGGCCACGGCACGGTGGATGCTCATGCCGGTGACATACAGCAGCGCTGGCACGATGATAAATCCGCCGCCCACGCCAAACAGCCCCGACATCAGTCCCGCTGCGCAACCTGCCGCTGAGAGACGTGCGTAGCAGCCGAGGCCCAGTCCGCCGCCAGACCGCACCACACACGCCCCCGGCACCACACCCTCCCCAGATTTACCCCGCCACATTCGGATGCCGATGAAGGCCATGAGCAGGGCGAATGTGGAGAGCAGCAAGGCGGCCGAAATCTGTGTTCCCAGCCATGCGCCGACAGGTGCGAGCAGCATCCCGGCGGCGGCAAAGACCAGCCCTGCACGCACATCCACCTCCCGCGCCTTCAACCGCAACGCCGCCCCGAAGCCCGCCGTAATGCCGACGGATGCGAGGCTCAGACCGATCGAGGTGCCCACCGGAATGCCCAGGCCGTAGATCAGCAAAGGCACGGCAAAGATGGATCCGCCGCCCCCGGTGAGCCCCAGGGAAACGCCGACGATGAGGCCATAGAGGAGACCGAGCAGGTCATGGGTCCAAAGAGTCATAGGGGATCGGCCTTCCGTTCTTTATTGTTTGTTAGCCACTAACCAGCCAGCAGCCATTCAGTCAGAACCGGTAGTTTTAAGGTCCCCGGCGATTTTTCCGAAAGCGCCATCCACCAGCACGACATCGTTGCTTTCACGGGACAGGAAGGGAGTGGCAAGGCTGGCGCGCAGACCGCTGCCGCAGTGAACATAAAGGCGGCGGTCTTTGGGCACCTCGGCGATGCGTGCGGCAAGCCTGGTGTAAGGAATGTTCAGGGCTCCCTTCACATGGCGCTCCGCGTATTCATCCGCTCCGCGCACATCCAGCACCTGGGCCTGGGGCTGCGCCGCCAGCGCCTCATGGAGCTGGTCCGTCGTGATGTAAGCCTGGGTGGCCATCAGCGCATCGTTCACCTCCTGCGTTTCCGCCAAAGTCACCCAGGCGGCCACATCATCCAGGCCGATGCGCACAAGCTGGCGCACGGCTTCATCCACCTCCGACGGATCATGAACGATGAGCAGGATCTGCGCATCTTCTTGCAGATAGGAACCTGCCACAATGGGCAGCTTGCCACCCGCCAGCGGGGCCAGCAGCGCCCCTTTCACATGGCGTTGCATGAAGGACGTGCGATCCGCCCGCAGGTCCAGAACAGCCGTCTTCGGCGCTCCGATAAACTCGGACAGTTCCGCCATAGTGAGGTGCTTCGGCTGCGGCAGCCTGCCCTCCGGCAGCAGGGCCGGTCCGGCTTTGTTATCCCTCTTCATCCGGGCAAAGTAGAGCGGAGGCGCAGGCTGCCCGGCCAGGATCTCCTTCACAAACTCATCCTCTCCTTCCGTCAGGGCCTTCTTAAAGGCAGAATTAAACTGTCGCTCATAACCCAGCACACTCGTCGGGATGGCCCCCAATGCTTTGCCGCAGGCGCTTCCGGCTCCGTGCGCAGGCAGAATTTGGAGGTGCTCCGGCAGCTCCCCGGTGGCGCGCAGGCTTGAATACAAAGTGCGTGCGCTGGGTTCCATTTTACCCGCCTGTCCGGCGGCGCTTTCCAGCAGGTCCGGACGGCCCACATCCCCCACAAAAATGAAGTCCCCGCTCAGCAGGCCCATCGGCTCCGTGGCACCACCGCCATGATCCGTCACCAGAAAGCTGAGATGCTCCGGTGTGTGTCCCGCCGTGAGCAGCGCCTTGAGCTCGATCTTGCCCACATGAAAGGAATCCCCGTCGCGCAGGAAGTGGGCTTTCGGATTTCCCTGAGCCCATTCAAACTGCCAGTCAGGGCCACCTTCACTGGAAAGGTAGGCCTTTACACCGTGATGCTCCATCAGCTCGCGGGCACCGCTGAGGTAGTCGGCATGAATGTGGGTCTCGGCCACGGCGGTGATGCGCAGGTCGTTTTCAGCCGCCACTTTCAGATAGCGGTCCACATCGCGTTCAGGGTCCACAATGACGGCTTCGCCTGTACGCTGGCAGCCGATGAGGTAAGCGTTTTGCGCCAGGGAGGCGTCGGTGATTTGTCGGAGGAACATGGTCGTGAAGGATTGAGGGTTGGGTCAGTTGACAGCACAGTTTTTGGGTGAGCAGCAGGCCTGGCCGGAAACCCGGTTCCAGGGCATTTTGGAGAGCAGGATGGCCAGCCCGCACCAGCCCGTGCTGCCCGCAAAGAGCAGCCCGGCCCCGAAGAAGGCGCTCAGGAAAACCCAATACGGATGCACCGTCAGCGACAGCACTGCGCCGGTCAGCACACCGGTCCCGATGGCAAGCTGCACCTGCTGCATCAGCGGAAAGACTTTCTTTTCCGCACTGGCCACCGGCAGCCCCGCTGCCTTCCAGGCCTGGATGCCGCCTTCCAAATTTTGAACCTGGCCAAAACCGAGCTTCATCAGTTTTTCCTGGGCTTGCGTGCCACGTTTGCCGCTGCGGCAGTGGATGACAAGCGGCTTGTCTTTAGGAAGCTCGGCGGCGCGCTTTTCCAGCTCGCCCAACGGGATGAGCCGGGCCTCGCGGATGTGCTCCTCGGCGTGTTCCACCGGCTCGCGAACGTCCACCAAGTGGCATTCGCCGTTGGCGATGAGCTGTTTCAGTTGTGAAGGAGAGATCTGGGTTTGCATTGCGATGATGGGTTGAGAGGTTAATCTTTCTTGTGCCGTTAAAACTATATTGCTATATAGCGATATATCAAATACATTTCTTTCATGCCTCGAAAAAAAGATCCTGAACCTCCCAAGCCCCTCATGACCGACAAGGCCCTGGAGCTCATCGCCATGCGCTTCCGTGCGCTGTCCGAGCCCATGCGCCTGAAGCTGCTGAATGTACTCATGCAGGGGGAGCACACCGTCGGCCAGCTCGTGGAGGCCACGGGTTCCGGCCAGGCGAATGTCTCCAAGCACCTGGCCATGCTGAGGGAAGCCGGGATGATCGGCATGCGCAAAGAAGGATTGTCCACGTACTGTTACATCGCGGACGCGATGGTGAATGAGCTTTGCGAGATGATGTGCCGCCGACTGCGCGATGAAATGGAGGCCCAGGCCCGTGCGCTCGCCTTTGATCCCAAGATCTGACGTATCCTTATTTAGAATGCCGGATCTCAAAACCCAGCTCATCACCAAAGCTCATGAACTGGGTTTTGCCGACTGCCGCATCGCCCCGGCCCGCCCGGCGGCACACCGCGAGCTGTATGAGCAATGGGTGGCCGAAGGCAAATATGGCGACATGGCCTGGATGGCGCGCAACATGGACCGCCGCACCGATCCCGGCCTCGTCCAGCCGGGGGCAAAGACGGTCATCGTCCTGGCCATGAATTACTACCAGGGCCCCGCGCCCGCCACGGCTGCGGGCGGCTACCGCATCGCCCGTTATGCCTGGAATGAGGATTACCACGACCTCATTGTCAAAAAGCTCAAAGAGCTGGATGCCTTCCTGATCCAGCATGGCGGTACGCAGCGGTACTATGTGGACACCGGCCCCGTGCTGGAGCGGGACTTCGCCAGCGAGGCCGGCCTCGGCTGGGGTGGCAAAAGCACCATGCAGATCCACCGTCAGCTTGGCACCTGGTTCTTCCTGGCGGAGCTCATCAGCACCCTGGACCTGGCCGTGGACACCCCCGCCCGGGACCTCTGCGGCAAATGCACTCGCTGCATCACTGCCTGCCCCACCCAGGCCATCACCGCCCCGCGCCGCATGGATGCCCGCCGCTGCATCAGCTACCTCACCATCGAGAGCAAAGGCACCATCCCCCTGGAATTCCGCCGCGCCATGGGCGACCGCATTTATGGCTGTGACGACTGCCTGACTGCCTGCCCCTGGAACAAATTTGCCCAGCTCTCCCATGAAGCGGCCTTCCAGGCCCGCGAGCCGGTGTTTAACCAAAAGTTGCGCGACTTTCTCACCCTCACTGAGGCGGACTTCCGCCTGCTCTTTGCCAAGTCTCCCATCAAGCGCATCAAGCGCCCCGCCTTCCTCCGCAACGTCTGCGTGGCGCTCGGCAATGTAGGCACCGCCGAAGACCTTCCCCTCCTGGAAGCCGCCGCCCAGGATGAGCACCCGCTCATTGCGGAGCATGCCCACTGGGCCGTTGCGGAGATCCGCCTGCGCCTCAGCGCATCCTGCACGAAGAAGCAAAAAAGTATGGATACCCATCAGCTTTGAGAAGCACCCCGCCGCCTGAGTGGCTTGGGGCCTGCTTAATCTCTTGGAGATGAGATTCTTCTTCCTATTGGTCAGCCTCATAGCCTTGCCGCTCGGCTCTGCAGCCTCCACCGTCCTCCTTTCCCACTCCGGCTCCGCCAATCCCACGACGCAAGGCTGGAGCCGCGCCTCCACCTCCAATGTCGTGGCTGGAGCTTACAACGACAATGGTCGCGAAGTGTGGCGGGTCTATGATGCCGGCCTCACCACCAGCGCGAACAACCTGAATTACTCAGGCACGTTGAATGCCGCTACAGTTGCCTCCGTCATGGACTCCGGCTGGGAGCTGTCCGCCACCCTCCGCGTCCCCGAGGATGATCCGGACCACAGCATCGCCATGGCAGCAGGCAGCAACATCTGGATCGGTTTCATCATCAATGAAACCGACACCAACCGCCGCGCCTGGGCATTCATGTTCGGCCGCGCAGAGAACGGCGACACCCTAGTCAGTACCTATGGCTCCGGCACACCCCGCACCCTTGCCCCCGGTTATCATGACTACAGCATGGTCTATGACCCCGCCACCGCCCTCGTCACCGTGTCCATTGACGGAGAATTCTGGAAAACTTACGCCGGTGCCTCCTCGAGCAGCAATGGCACCCAGCAGGTCTATTGGGGGGACAACAGCGGCCAGACTTCCACCCAGCCCGGACGCGCCGCTTATTATGAATCGGTTCAATTCGCCTCCGTGCCTGAACCTTCCCGCCTGCTGCTTCTGGGCCTGGGCATCGCAATCCTGGGATTTCACCGCAGGCGCGGCAACCGCGCAATACATTCGTGATTTCCTTGCTCTGGCGTTCAGGCTTTTCACTATAAGCCCATGCCTGACATCTCACCCCATGCGGTCATCGCTCTCATCATGGAGCATCAGATCGTGGAAACCACGGAGCCGCTGACGCCGGAATCAGACCTCTTTTCCCTGGGGCTGGATTCGCTGGCCACGATGCAGCTCATGCTCCACCTGGAGCGCCAGTTCGGCGTGCGCATCGCCCCGTCAGAAATGACGCGCAACCACTTCGCCACCGCCACCGTCCTGGCCCGCTGGCTTTCGCATCCCAACCGCAGCGCTGCATGAACCGGCAGGCGGACGTCATCGTCGCCGGCGGCGGCAGCGCCGGCCTGGCGGCTGCCCTCGCTTCCGCACGCGCCGGTGCCCGCACCCTTCTGCTGGAGCGGCAGACCAAGCTCGGCGGCATGGGCACCAGCGCTCTCGTCCACACCTTCTGCGGCCTCTTCCACCCGGACGTTTCCCAGCCCTGGGCCTGGCTGAATCCAGGCATCCCGCAGGAGATCGGCCAGGCCATGATGGACCGCACCGGCCAGACCGCGCCGGACCTCATGGGCAAAGTTTACGTCCTACGCCAGCATCCCTCCCTCTATGCCCAGATCGCCGATGAACTCTGCCGCGCCGAGTCCCACCTCACCGTTCTCAGCGGCAGCGAGTGGACCGCCCTGCGCCAGGGTGATCAAAGCGGCTGGGAGCTGGATATTCTCACCTCCGGCCACCGGCAGACCCTCCAGGCCAAAGCTCTCATAGACACCACCGGTGATGCCACCGGCGCCCGCCTCCTGAACCCCGCCTGGTGCCAGCAGGCCGAAGCCGCCCGCCTCTACCGCCCCGCCTACATCTGCGCTTTTCACGGGACCACCGGCACCCATGACGATGCCTGGCGTCTGCAAACCGGGGCCTCTCTTTTCCGCGCCATCCGCGATGGCCTTCTGCCACCCGCCGCCATGGGGGCCGCCTTTCGCGATTCCCCCTTTCCTGGGGAGACCTTCCTCACCGTGGACCTGGAGGCCGGCCAGGGAGACTGGAACCCCTTTGACCCAGCCAAACGCGCCCGCATGGAGCAGGAAGGCCGTGAGGTCGCCCTCGCCCTCTGGCGCTTCCTCCGTGCAGAGCACGCAGATTTCAAAAACTGCCCGCCTCCCATGCTCCCCACCCAGGCCGGCATCCGCGAGACCGCCCGTTACATTGGCGATTATGTCATCACTGGAGATGACCTCGCCGCCTGCCGGCGGTTTGAAAATGAGGTCGCCCTCGCAGGCTGGCCGATGGAAAAGCGTGAAAACGCCCGTGGCCCCAAATTCCGCTTTTTCGATTCCCCTGCCCCCGCCGGCATCCCTGCAGGCTGCTTTACCCGCCAGGACGCCCCCGGCCTCTTCTTCGCCGGCCGTTGCCTCTCCGCAGATCATGAGGCCCTGGCCTCCCTGCGCGTCATGGGCACCTGCATGGCCGGTGGACAGGCCGCAGGAAAGATGGCAGTGGACTTTCTCTCAGGCCACTGATCCCGCCTTCCCGAAACATGCGCCTGCTTTGCATCACCAACCTCTTTCCAGATTCCGGCCAGCCCTGGCGGGGGCTGGACAATGTCACCCTCCTGCACGCCATGCGGGCAGAGCGTCCGGAGGCAGACATCCGCGTCCTCTGCCTGCGCCCCGGCCACGGCGGCTGGCTGGGAAAAAAGTGCCCGCTTAAAACCCGCCCTGGGGATGAAGTCCTCCACCCCAGCTATGACTGGGCTCCTTACCTGCCCAAATTCGGGGGTCAGAACCACCGCCTGTATGCCCAGGCAGTGCAGCGTGCCTTAAAGTCCCTTCCTCCTGGCTGGCAGGCGGATGCACTTCTCGTCCCCTGGCTCTTCCCAGATGCCTGCGGCGTCAGCCTCGTCCCGGAGCTTCGCGGACTGCCCCTCGTCGCCGTCGCCCAGGGGTCGGATGTCCATCAGTATCTGGACCTGCCCGCACGCCGCCGCGCCATACTCGCCCTCAGCCAGCGCGCCCATATCATCACCCGCAGTGAAGACCTCCGCCAGCGCCTCCTCCGCACGGGTGCCCCTGCCGCCCATGTCAGCACCGTTTACAATGGCGTTGACATCCACACCTTCCACCCGGGGGATAAAGCCGCCGCCAGAAAAGACCTCAGCCTCCCGCTCGCGCCCCACACCTTGCTCTTTGTTGGCAATTTTCTGCCAGTCAAAGGCCTGGACCTTCTGGTCGAAGCTGCCGCACTCTTGCATCAGCAGATTCCCATTCACCTCATCCTCATCGGCAGCGGCCCTCTGGAGGCCCAGCTTCGCGACCAGGCTGAAAAAGCAGGTCTCGGACCCGCCCACATCACCTTTGCCGGGCGAAAAGGACCCTCCGAGGTGGCACAATACATGCGCGCAGCAGATGCCGTCTGTCTCTCCAGCCACCATGAAGGCGTCCCTAATGTCCTGCTCGAGTCCTTTGCCTCCGGCCGTCCCTTTGTCTCCACCCAGGCAGGTGGCATCGCCGAAATCACCACCCCTTCTCCCCAGGGTGCCGTGCTAGTCCCAGAGCGGGATCCCGCAGCCTATGCAAAAGCCCTTCATCAAGCCTTGTCTTCACCGCCGGATGAGGTCGTACTCAGTTCCTACGCCCGGACCATGGCCTGGCCACAGTGTGCCAAAATGTACTGGCAGCGATTAATTGCGCCTTTGGAAATTTAAAGGTAACTTTATCTGAAATAGCGAGTATCTTAAATAAACCGCGCGTGCAGCTTCCCATACGCCTTTAATCTGTCCATGCTTCTTCCCGGTACAAGTCATTGGATGTCCATCGCGCGTCGCGGTTTCCGTGACGCTGCAGTTTTTTTTCTCAGCTACTTGGTAGCTAATTACATACGCTTCCAGGAGCTCTGGCGGATGGATCATTATTTGCTGCCCATCAGCATTGGTGCGTTCACCCTCGTCGCCACCAGCTACATTCTTGGCCTTTATTCGGTGGAATCCCGTGGCCGGTCCCGCTTTTTCGTCCACTGGCTCTTTTTCACCCTCGCCTTCATGGCCACCTTCGTCGCCCTTGTCGTCGTCGGTTATGTGGATTTTGGCACCCGCGTTGGCCGCGGTTTCATGTTCCTCGGCCTCTGCACCGCCTACCCCTCCCTCATGCTCCATCACTGGGTCATGTTTAACAAGCACCGCTTCTCCCCGGAGCGTGTCGCCTTTGTCGTCGAAAGCCCCGGTGAGCATGAAGAATATCAGACTCTCAAAGACCTCAAGCCCCGCGGCATTGAAATCGTCGGTCGCATCACCGTGAAGCAAACCGATCGCGGCAGCGACGTCCTCGGCCGCCTCAAGCACGCACAGTCCATCCTCAACCGCCACAAGATTGACCGCCTCGTCTTTGAAGACTGGCGCCTCAATGACCCTTACTCGCGCCCCTTCCTCCGCCAGCTCCGTTACTCCGGCATCACCTGCACCCCCCTCATCAGCCTCTGCGAGGAATACCTTCAATACGTCCCCCTCCATCTCGTCACCAACGAATGGCTCATGCATTCGGAGACCTCCCCGCGTGACTTCTACTTTCGCAAGCTCAAGCGCAGCTTCGACGTCCTCACCTCTCTCACCCTTCTCGTCCTCCTCTCCCCGCCCCTTCTTGCCGGCATCGCCATCGTTAAAATCTTCTCCCCAGATGGCCCTCTCTTTTTCACCCAGGAGCGTATCGGCCGCTTCGGCAAAAAATTCCAGATCTTCAAGCTCCGTTCCATGCGCACCGATGCCGAGGCCAACGGTCCTCAGTGGTCCACCGGCAACAAGGACCCCCGCGTCTTTCCTGGCGGCAAGCTCCTCCGCCAATACCGGATTGATGAGATCCCCCAGCTCTTCAACATTCTGCGCGGCGACATGTCCTTCGTCGGCCCCCGCCCGGAGCAACCCGCCTTCGTTGCCGCCCTCGCTAAAGAGCTCCCCTACTACGAAGAGCGCCACATGATCCACCCTGGTCTCACTGGCTGGGCCCAGGTCTGCTACCCCTACGGTTCCACCACCGACGACGCCCGCTGCAAGCTTGAATACGACCTTTATTATCTCAAGCACGCCGGCACCGTCTTTGACCTTCTCATCCTGCTCGATACCATCCGCGTCGTTCTCATTGGCGGCATGAAAAAAGAGGCTCAAAAGCCCCGTTATATCTCCGCTGCCACCAGCAAGACCACATCCATCCCCATCGTCACCGCAGCCCAGCGGTCTGATGCCGCCGCCTGACACTTCTCACCGTCACCAGGCCTTCCAGGAAAATCACTCCCGGAGTCTCCAAGGTTTTTACTTTCAGGTGATGTGCACGACCGTAAAAAAACGGCTGCAAATTCATTCGCCATCGTCTATCTGCGCACTGTGATCGCCATTGCAACGGCCAGCCAAAAAGGCGGTGTGGGTAAAACCACACTGTGCATCAACCTTGCGTACTCCCTCGCCCGGCGCGGGTGGACGACGCTTCTTGTGGATACAGACCCTCAGAGCGGGGTCGGTTTATCGCTGGCGCGGTCCACGAAAGTGAAGCAGGGGTTTTATGATTTCCTGCTGGGAGAAAAGAATTTTAACAAGCTGGTGCTGTCCACGCGGCTGCCGGAGCTGCAAATCCTCCCTGCCGGTCAATACGATGCCTGCGCCCGCCAGGGCTGGTCCCAGGCAGAAGTGCCAAGCCGTCTGGCCGACCTTTTGAGGGCAGCTGAGCTCCGGGGTGTGGACTGCGTGATCATGGACACTGCTGCCGGGCTCAATGCCATGTCCGAATCCGTGGTGAAGGCCTGTGACTACGTGATCCTGCCGCAACAGGCGGAGCCGCTGGCGGTGCGCAGCGTGCCGCACATGCTGGAGACTCTGTCCCGCTTCCGTGCTGAAGGAGCCGGAGTCAAAGTCGCCGGCATCCTCCTGACCATGGTCATGGGGGAGAGCCAGATCAGCCAGAAAGTCGTGGCCGAGCTGCGCAGCCTGCTGCCTGCGGACCTGATGTTTGAGCAGAACATCCCGCGCATGGCCTCCTTCCTTGAAGCCAGCGCCATGGGTGTGCCTGTGGCCTTGATCAAACGCAACCCTCCGCCCGAGGCGCTGATCTTTGATCAGCTCGCCGCCGAAATCGAACAACGCACCGGTCTCATCCAGGATCGCGAAGCCTCCGACAACCATGCAAGTCTCCTGGATTGATCCTGAAGAGGTGGCCGCCCTGGCCGAATCTCTGCGTCCGCCCGCCCGTCCTCAACCGCCGGCGAAAGCCCCTGAGCCTGCTCCCCGGCAGGAACCGGTGCAGCCTCTCGTGGCTGACACTCCAGCCACGGAAGCCGATGCCTCCAGCCCCGCCACTGACACAGGCGGCATGCCCAATCTGGCCGCCTTCCGCCAGCGTCTGCAATCCATCCGCGAGCGCGCCATCAGCGCCGGGCTGATGACTCCCAAGCCCCCTGCCCCACCGGAGCCTCCTCCTGCCCCGGCACCTGCAGCAGAAGCGGTCACATCTCCACCTGCGGAGCCAGACCAGCAGCCAGAACAGGAGCCTGCAAGCGAACTGGCCCCCTCTGCTGAATCCCCAGCCTTCGAAGAAGCTGCGCCCTCTTTACCCGAGCCTGAGCCGGAGTCCCCCAGCCAGGAGCCAGCGCCGCAATGGCAGCCCCAGCCGGAGTCCTTTACGTCCCCAAGTCCGCCACCTGTTCAATACAACGTGCCGGTAGCTCCCCCACCTGTCGAGATGGCTCGTCTGGCACCCCAGCCGCACATCGAGATCTCACCGGGAGCATCCGTCAAAGACCGGCTGGATGCCTTTGCCTCATGGGCCGGGCAGCAGTGGGGTCCCAGCGAGCTCTTAATCGTGGACGAATACGGTGACCTTCTTTGGGGGCCTCCAAAAAAAGCCGGTCTCGTCCTTTCCACCATGATGGCCTGGAACGCCGCCATCCGTGCCAGTGCGCAAGCAGCCAACGGCATGGCGCAGATCCAGCAGCAGGTCCTCGCCACAGGTGAGACGCTGACGATCATCCCCTGCAAGACTCGCCTTGGCATGCTGCAGATCGCTCTGGTCAAAGCCCAGGCTCCCTGGGGTGAAGAGACCTCCGTTCTGCGCGAAGCCCTGGTCCAGGTGATGGACATCCCCGGCTGAAGCACGGCCTCGTAATCACAAAAGCACACAAGGAAGCTACATCCGTGGTCGCAATGACCATGCTGTTGCCTGTAGTCTGATGTTCAGTCTCCCAACCGATTTATGAAACCTCTCGATCTCCAGGTCAATGGCTACGCCGGCACCGACTTCAACGGCGACAGCCTCACCGCCGAAGCGCTTCACCATGCCTGCCACTGCTTGCGTGAAGACGGCTGCGATTCCATCCTGGCCACCTTCATCACCGATGATGTCGCCACGCTGGAGCGGCGCATGAGCACGCTGGTGGCCCTGCGGGAAAAGGATCCTCTGGCTCAGGAAGTCATCGCCGGTATTCACATCGAAGGTCCCTTCATCAATCCTGAAAAAGGCTACGTCGGCGCCCACCCGCCCCAGTGCGTGAAACCGGCGAATCTGGAGGATACCAAACGCCTGCTGGATGCCGCCGGCGGCCTGACCAAGATCATCACCCTGGCTCCGGAACATGATGCGGACTATCATGTCACCGAGTTCCTTTCCAGCAACGGCATCACCGTCTCCGCCGGGCATTGCAATCCCTCACTCGAGCAGCTCCGTGCGGCCACTGAGCACGGGCTGAGCATGTTCACCCATGTGGGCAACGGCTGCCCCATGCTGATGCACCGGCATGATAACATCATCCACCGCGCCCTGGCCCTGCGGGACCGGCTGTGGCTGTGCTTCATCCCGGACGGGGTGCACATCGAGTTCTTTGCGCTCATCAACTACCTGCGAAGCGCCGGCCTGGAAAAGACGATCTTCGTCACCGATGCCATCTCCGCCTCGCGGCTTGGACCGGGAAATTACAAGCTCGCCGGCTGGGACATCAAAATTGGGGAGGACCTCGTCGCCCGCTCGCCGGACGGCTCGCACTTCGTCGGCAGCACCGTCACCATCCCTCGCATTCTCACGAATGGCCAGCAGTCGTTAGGCCTGACCAAGGCCGAGCTTGAACTGCTGCTGGATACGAACCCGCGCAAAGCGGTGGGGCTGTAGGTGTAATCAGCGCAGTTGACCCTGTGCTGATTTTTGCCATTCTTTTGCATGCCCACGGTTCTAAGGGTCGGCCCGTTTCGATTTTTCTTCTATTCTGACGAAGGAAACGAGCCGCCTCACATTCATGTTCAGAGGGATGACAAGATTGCCAAGTTTTGGCTCAGCCCCGTAAAAATGGAGAATGACGGAGGCCTCAAACTTGGCGAAATTCGGACCATCACCCGGCTTGTATCCAAGCACGAATCTGATATGTTAGAAAAGTGGAATGAATACTTCAGAGACCCATCCTGAACCCAAGGCCAGAGCCATGGCCGTCTCTTTTGGCCGTGGCATCTTTAAAGTCCGATTGAGCAATGGCCGCACAGTCGTTGTGCCCACTGCTTTATTCCCGCGTCTTGAATTTGCCACCCGGGCTGAGAGGCAGCAATTCGAGGTGATCGGAAATGGCACCGGTATTCATTGGCCTGCACTGGATGAAGATATCAGTATTTCTGGGCTGCTACAAGGAAGGGGATCTGCCGAATCCCCCAAATCCATTCTTCAATGGATCATGGCCCGCCGGGACAAATTTTCCCCCGCCGATCAAAAGACACCCGCCATCAGAATCATCAGAACCGTTGCGCACACCTCCTCCGCCAAAAAGCCCTCTGCGCAAAAACTACCGAAGGTCTCAAACAGTAGATCTCGTCAGCAGACAAGGCTCGTTCACAGCCAGACTTCGAAGTGATCTTAACGGGCCAGTAGGGATGGAGTGTCCGGACGACGGACCTCAACGCACTCTTTCCAGAGAGTTCAGAAGCCGCTCGTGTCAGGCTCTTCAGCATCGGAGCTGCCTGGCAGTACGCTTCCCATTTACGCTTGCTCATCCGGCTTCATCCGCTTGGCGATGTCCAGCTCGATGGGGCCGTATTTCTTTTCATAGGCCTGGAGGGTCTGGGTGAGGTGGACCCAGAGGCGCTTGGCACCGTCGTAGGAGGTGACGACACGGCTGACGATCTGGGCATCCTCTTCCACCATGGGACCGAAGGCATTGAGGTTGAGGGCGAAGTCGAGCACCACTTCATTCGGCGTGGCGAACAGGCGGCTGACGTTGGAATACACGGCCCCGGCTGGAGCAGCGATTTTGGCAGGAGCGGGGGCAGGAGATTCACCACCGACGATTTTAACTGAGTTGGACATTTGGTTAGGCGGGGGTTGGAAGTTGAAGGCGCTCCGGATGGCTATAGACGTTCATCGTCTCTCCTCGCAGAAAGCCGATGAGAGTCTGCCCTGAATTTCGGGCAAAGTCCACCGCCAGGCTGCTGGGGGCGGAAATGGCGGCCAGGACGGGGATGCCGCCAGCCAGGGCCTTCTGAATTATCTCAAAGGAAACGCGGCCACTGACTAACAAAATGTGTTTCGAGAGCGGGAGCAGGTTCCGCTGCAAGGCGTAGCCGAGCACCTTGTCCAGGGCATTGTGCCGCCCTACATCCTCGCGGATGACGATGAGCTCCCCCTGGGAATCGAAGAGAGCGCTCGCATGGAGGCCGCCGGTTTTGGAGAAGGTTTCCTGGGCGGCGCGGAGTTTGGCAGGGAGTTGGGAGATCAATTCGGGACTGACGTGGAGGGCGGAGTTTTCAGTATTCAGTTTACAGTTTACAGTATTCAGAGTCGCGGCTTCGGAGACTGAAGACTGAACACCGGAAACTGAACACTGTGCGCTTGCGAGCGGTGGAAATTTTTGAAACACCGACTCAATGCTCGTCTTCCCGCAAAGGCCGCAGCTTGAGGCGCTGAAGACATGCCGGGTCAGGGATTCCCAGTTCACGACGGCGCGGCCGAGCAGGACGTCCACGATGTTGCCGTGCTCATTGTTCACACTGGGGCATTGGGAGATTTCCAGGATGTCGCGGCTGCTGGAGATGACGCCTTCGGTAACGAGGAATCCGGCGACGAGCTCCTCATCATGTCCGGGAGTGCGCATGACGACGGCGACGCTGCGGCCCTCGACCCGGATCTCCAGAGGCTCTTCGATGGCCACGACGTCCTGACGGTTTTCAGGCGGATGGCCTAACTGAAGATGTGTCAATTCGATGGAGGCGGACTCGCTCATGAGGTGGACTCCACAAGCTCGGCGCTGACAATGCCCTGGGTCACGTGGCGTGGCTCGGCGATGAGGCGCACCAGTTTGTCAAAGATCTCGCGGCCTTTGATGATCTCGATCTCAACGCGGAGGAAGTAGATGGGGATTTCATCGGGAAGGGATTTGGGGAAGCGCACGAAATCCTTTTCGGTGGTGAGGATGGCGTAGGCATCGGCCTTTTCGCAACGGTCAATGAACTGAATGATCTCCTTTTCCTGGAAGCGGTGGTGATCGGTGAAACGGACGGTCCAGTGGACCTTGGCACCGAGCTTGCGCAGGCCGTTTTCAAAGCTCTCCGGCACGGCGATGCCGGACAGGGCACCGACGTATTTGCCACGAAAGGAATCCAGCGGCAGGAGCTCGCCCGTGTGGATGTTTTCAAAGTGCACCGGCCGGTGGCGGCACTCGATGATCTCAGCCACCGAGTTGTGTTTGCGGATCTTTTCGATGATCTCGCCGCTGTCGCCATCGGACTTGGTGAGGAAGATGTAGCTGGCGCGGCGGAGGCTGGCGGGCGGCTCGCGCAGGGTGCCGCGCGGGAGCATGTAGCCGGTGCCGAAGGGGGCGGTTTTGTCCACCAGGACGATGTCATGGCGATGCTTGAGCTTCAGGTATTGCAGGCCGTCATCGAGGATGAGCACATCCGCGCCGAACTTGCGGATGGCATGGGCACCGGCTTTCACGCGGTTGCGGTCCACCACCACGGGCACGCCTTTGCAGTTTTGCGCCAGCATGAAGGGCTCATCCCCGGCCACGTAGGAATCCAGCAGGACTTTTTCACCATCGGAAACGACACGCGGCAGCAGCTCACGCGGCTTGCGGGCCAGACCGAGTTTGGCGGCGATGCGCCAGCTCAGCGGGATCTTGCGCTGGCGTTTGCTTTTGTATCCCCGGCTGAGGATGGCCACCCGCCGGCCCTGGGCCAAAAGGGCCTTGGCAAACAGCTCCACCACGGGGGTCTTGCCCGTGCCGCCCACCGTGATGTTGCCAATGCTGATGACGGGTACGCCGAGGTGGTGGTCGTGCAGATATCGCTCGCGATAAAGTTTCAGCCGCAGGCGCACGGCCCCGGAATAGATGCCGGAAAGGAACCAGAACGCGGCACGCATGCACGTCGCCCTCAATCCACGTCGGTTGTGGATGATGACATCAATGATGAATTGTTCGAGATCTTCGAGGGTGTCCTTCATCCGGTGGGAGGCGGACCGTAGCGCGGGAGGGGGGGATGCTCAAGTACAGTAGTCATCACTCTCCGAGTGATGAGCAAAGGGATACCGCTGCCGGTAAAGCCAACGAGCCAGAGGTAATTCGGGGTGCCTTCACCTTTCCCCAAACCATCACTCGGAGAGTGATGGCTACTGTACTAATACCTTCTAACCACCGTATCCGCCGGCTCCCGGACCAAATCCTTCTCCGGATAATCCAGCGTGAAATGCAGGCCGCGGCTTTCATTCCGCCGGATGGCGCATTCGACGATCAGTGAAGCGGTTTCGACGAGGTTGCGGAGCTCGAGCAGCTCGCTGGTGATGCGGAAGTTCCAGTAGAATTCCTGGACTTCGCGCTTCAGATTTCGGAGGCGGGCGGCGGCGCGCTGGAGGCGCTTGGTGGTGCGGAGGATGGAGACGTAGTCCCACATGAGGCGGCGGATCTCATCCCAGTTGTGGTAGATGACGACGAGCTCGTCGTTGTCCACGGCCTCGCCGCTCTGCCAGGGAGGAATGCTATAGGTCTGCTCGGCCTCTTTGCCGATGGGCATCTTGCGCAGCATGTGGTCCACCGCGCGATGGGAGATGACGAGGCATTCCAAAAGGGAGTTGCTGGCCAGGCGGTTGGCCCCGTGCAGGCCGGTGCAGCCGACCTCCCCCACGGCGCAGAGGCCGCGAATGCGGGTGGCACCATTCACATCGGTGACAACGCCGCCGCACTGGTAATGGGCGGCGGGGACGACGGGGATCGGCTGCTTGGTGATGTCAATGTCCACCTCCAGACAGGCTCGGTAAATATTGGGGAAATGGCTGAGGATGAAGTCTGCGGAACGGTGGGAGATGTCCAGATACACGCAGGGGCCGCCAGTGCGCTTGATCTCACTGTCAATGGCGCGGGCGACGATGTCACGCGGGGCCAGGGAGCCGCGCGGATCATACTTGTGCATGAATTCATTCCCCTGGTTGTCAATAAGCCGGGCGCCTTCGCCACGCATGGCCTCGGTGATGAGGAAGGAGCGCTTCTGCGGGTGATACAGGCAGGTGGGGTGGAACTGGATGAACTCCATGTTCGCGATGCTGGCCCCAGCGCGCCAGGCCATGGCGACGCCATCCCCCGTGGCAACGCGGGGATTGGTGGTGTAAAGATACACACGCCCGCAGCCGCCGGTGGAAAGCACAATGCGGTCTGAACGGAAAGTGACGACTTCCTGGGTGGCCTCGTTCAGCACGTAAAGGCCGAGCACACGGTCTTCCGTGACGAAACCCAGCTTGGCCGTGGTGATGACATCAATGGCGAAGTGATTTTCGTAGATGGTGATGTTGGGCCGCTCTTTCACGGCGGCCAGCAGCTTCTCCGTCAGCTCGCGGCCAGTGGCATCGGCGGCATGGAGCACGCGCCGCTGGGAGTGGCCGCCTTCACGGGTGAGGTCAAATTCCAGATGCCCATCCGAGGCCTCCTTTTGGTCGAAGTGCACGCCCCACTTCACCAGCTCGGCGATACGGTCCGGACCCTCGGTGACGATGGTGCGGACAGCGGCCTCATTGCACAGGCCCGCGCCGGCGATCAGCGTATCGCTCACGTGCTCCTCAATGCTGTCCAGCTCGCTGGTGACGCAAGCGATGCCGCCCTGGGCCCAGTTGGAATTGGAATCCAGTGCACCACGCTTGGTGATGATGGCGACGTTTCCGTGCTCGGAAGCATGCAGCGCTGCGCTGAGACCACCGGCACCGCTGCCGACAATGATGAAATCGTAATCAGTCACAAGGGGAGAGACAGGTTGGCGTCATGCCCCTGGCCGCCAGTGGGCGGACCGGATGAATTTTTCCTGGCTGGAAGGGGGTGCATCTCGTCAAAGACGGGGATCATGACGGACGGGAACATGGCGAGAATGACACCGGGCGCCAGTGGAAGGAGCAGGAATGACGAATGCAGAATGACGAATGACGAATCCCGCGTGCTGAAAAGTAGAATGGAGGGCCTAGACGGAGGCAAAGGGGCGGAGGGGGATACCGCCGCAATCCAGGCAGGTTTGGGTCCCGTCTTTAAATTGGGACTGGCAGGAGGGGCAATAGAGGGCGGAACCGGTCTGCTGCTGAGGCGGGGCCTCAATTTCAGATATTGGGAGGCCTTCTTTTTCCAGCCAGGTTTCCAAAACCAGACATTGAAGGCGGGTGGTGGCACTGGGCTGGAAGCGGGCTTTTTTCCACATCTGGCAGGCTATTTTTTTCCAGGCTTCATCGCCGATGAGCGGCCTGCCTGCCAGGGGATGGGCGGGGACGGGGGAGGGGACGTCGCAAAGGAGGTCGGTCGCGCGCATGGCGTGCTGAGGCAGGAGCGCGACCATGAGTGCCTTCCAAAAACGATGCGGCAGCGTGCGGGCCTGACGGAAGAAGAGGACGGCCTGTGAAAGCTGCAGAGCCAGCAAGGCTGCAGCGGCCCAGAGGACTTCCTGGCCATCGCCTAACCAACGATACAGAACGACGAGAACGCCAAACGTCCAGATGAAAATGAAGCTGCCGAGGTGCCGAAGCCAGTGAGTGCGGGAGGTGAGGTCGGCCGCCTGCGCGGTCAATGGCGCGGCCTCCAGGGTGCGCCGGGCATGTTCCAGAAAATCTGCCTCCCGTTCCTGATGGGTCATGGCCAGCCATTGGCGGACCTGCTGGCAGGCGTGGGCGGCCTGTGTTTCAAGGGGCCAGCGCACCTGCATCTGCGGGCTGAGGTGCAGGGTGCGGCCATCCGCCACGGGCTTCACCTGTTCCCACGGCAGGAGCAGGGGCCGACGATCATCCAGGTGCATCTCCAGCCCCGCTTCCGCCGGGATAAGCTGCCAGGATAACGTAATGAGGTGCGCCTGCTGAGGCGGCAGCAGGCCTAGCAGAACTGGACAGCGGCCAGCCAGCTTAACCGGTTGAAAGGGCCGCCGGCCAGACCAGCGTTCACCGCTGCCAGTAAGCAGCAGGCTGCGTGGCGGCAGCCAGCGCAGGCACTCAATGAAATAGAGCGCGACAAAGAGCAGCAGCAGCGACTGGCCGTCGGTCATGAAGGATCAGATCTGCTCGCGCTTGCCAAAGAGTTTTCCAAAAAGGCTCTTTAACGCTACGCCAATACCGACCACCACCAAAATGGCGGCCTTCCCCAGCTTGCCAAAAAAACCGGCGAGCTTGGCAAAGAGGCCCATCTTACCGGCAGCTACCGCAGCGCCCCCGGCAACGAGAGCCGTGAGGCCATACTTGGCCACCTTGTCACCGGACTGGTATTCGGCATAGCTGTTGCCCGTGAGGTATTGAAATCCGGCAATGATGTTCTGATACTGCGGCAGAAGCGTGTTCATTTCTTCCGGACCGCAGACGAGATCCACTTCCATCACGCCATGACGGCCCAGCAAGCGGGTGCTGTAGTTGATGGACTCGCCATTATCGGAGCCGACCCGCAGCGCCCACTCCAGGTTTTTGGTCTGGTCATTGAAGCGCGGAGCCACCGCCCAGCCGAGCAGTTTTAATTCGGACAAGCCCATCTCGCGACGGCGCTCATTACCCATCTCCTGGCCCTCACGGAGGGAGACCAGCATCGCATCAGCATCCAGCTTGTCCTTCTCGTCATCTTTGACATAACCAGAATCATCAAATTCAAAGATGACCCAGGGACCGGCATCTTCCGTGGTGAGCATGCCGAGCTCAGACTCCCCGGTGAGGTTGCCCGAAAGTTTGAGCATCTCGCGGGTACCGTTGCCATCGGTGAAGCGCCAGCCTTGCGGAATCTTCACCTGGGCGATGCTGCCCAGATTGCCGGTGCCTTCCCGCGTCCAGCCAAAGGTTTCCACACGGTCCAGAAAGGCCTTGGCCATCGCGGCCTGCTCTTCCTGCGTGGGCGGGGCTTCCGCCGGAGCCTCCTGAGCCTGTAAAACTGGGGTGACCAGGCCCATGAAGAGACCTGCCAATGTGAGTGTGCGTAGGGATATCATGGGGTCTCCTCGTTGGGATGTCCCTCAGACTAGCGGTCATTCTCACCAAAGGTCAAGCCTGTGAAGAGGGCGATTTGCAAACAAATGTTAGGCCGAAACTCCAAACGCCCCTACCTCCTCCACCGTCAAATTTCGCCACTGACCGGGGGCGAGATCCGCTGGCAGGCGGATGCCGTCGATGCTTTCGCGATGCAGGGCGGTGACGCGGTTTTGCACGCGGTGAAACATGCGCTTCACCTGATGATAACGCCCTTCATAAAGCGTGACCCGGGCCTGGCGCGGAGCCAGGATTTCCAGCCCGGCGGGCAGGGTGGTGAGGTCTTCGGTATGGAAATAAAAACCGGCGGCAAAGGCGGCGACGGCTTCTGGCAGGATGTCCTCGGCGGTATCCACGAGATAGACTTTCGGCACGCGCTCCAGCGGCTCAGTGAGGCGCTTAGACCAGCGGCCATCATTGGTCAACAGAACCAGGCCGGAGGTGCTGCGGTCCAGACGGCCAGCGATGTGGAGTGTGTGTTTGTCCGGATCGTCAATCAAATCCATCACGGTCGGATGCACGGGATCCGAGGTCGCGCTGAGGATGCCCACAGGCTTGTGAAGCATGAGATAAAGCGCCCGCTGCGCCCGCTGTAGCACGGTGCCATCCAGGGTGATCTGGTGAAAGCGGCTGACCTCCTGCTGGTTGTCCGTGCACACCTGTCCATCCACGGCGACACGACGCGCGGCGATCAACCGATGGGCGGCGCTGCGGCCCAGAGAAGATTGTTTGGCGAGGAAGCGGTCCAGTTTCATCAGTGGCAAGGCGGCTGCATCCATGCACAGGTCACGCCCAAATGCACGGGCAATGCCAGGGCTACATGAGGCAGATACAACGAAACCCTTTGAGCCCCCGCGCGGCTGACGTAGTACAGCGCCCATGCCTGACGACACCCCCCACGAATCCGAAACACCCGGCGGCTATGACCGCGAGGTGGTGGAGCGTGTGTGGAGCCTGGCTCAGTCCATTCCAGGGAATGACCCGGCCGTGTGGCGGAAGGATGAATTCGGCGCCTGGATCCACCGGCATGACTACCGGCACCGGCACAGCCAGTTCGGCTGGGAGATCGCCGACTATGGCTACCGCAGGCAGGCCGGGGGCCTGGCTTCCCTGCGACCGATGCAGTGGCAGAACCATGTAGATTTTATGGTCGCCGCGCGGAACCCTGCCGTGGTCACTGCGGACGGGCTGCGGAATGCGCGGCAGCTGGTGTAAACCGTTCCTCCTCACGCCAGGGGCAGGCCGCTGTGGGCGCGGCAGAGGTCATCGTGGAGCGTCTGGATGGAGACGGCCTCCGGGTGGGTGACATCCGTGCGGCCCAGGCTTTCCAGAAACCGGCAGGAGGCAAAACCTGCGGCCTTGTGTTCATAGGCCTTCACCCAGCGATGCCGGGTGGGCAGGTGCTCCGGTTTGATGGGCCAGTAGCCGGGACGCGGGCGAAGGTGCTCCTGGATGCCGATGCGCCAGGGCTTGGGGCTGAGACGGGCGCGGAAGCAGCGCTGGTTGCGGCACATCTGCGCGTAAAGAGGATCTGTGGAAAGGTCTTTGAAGAAGGCCTGCACGGCTTCATCCGCAGGATCAAAGACCTGGTGCATGATCAGGATGCGAAATCCGGCAGGGGTGTCATACACCCGCAGGTGCCAGTCCGGATGGCTGTTCGAAAAAGCGCGGATGTGCTGGAGGGCCAGCTTGCGGACGCCGCCTGAATACGATGCATAAGCACGGTACAGCCGGGATGTGAACCACGGGACGATCAGCGCCGTCAGGCCAAAGCCGCGGACAAAGTCCATGATGTTGCCGGTCGAAAACGCCCAGAAGGCAGAGGCAGTGAGAAAAGGCAGATAAACGGCACCCCTGAAACGCCACGGCACGCCCTCTGGCAGATCCACATCAGCAAAGACTACGTCCGGAGTATTCAGGCAAAGAGCACCGTAGATATTGCGTGTGATGACCGCATTTCCATACCGGCGGATGATTTCCTCCCGGATGGGCAGGCCGTCCGCCCCGTTATACGCGACCTTGGGCTCATACTTCTCCAGCTTTTCCCCGCTGGCGATGCGCTGAAAGGCCTCTCGGGTGCGCTCATCCGCATTCGCTTGGGCTTCCTCTAAACTCACGTCCGACCATCCAAACCGTCGTACGGTGATCTGACGCTCGCCCACGCGCTCTTGTACCCGGCCTTCTGCCCAAAATTCAGGGACGATCATGCACGCATGATGAAAAGCCCCTTTGTGACTGTCAAAGCATCATTCCTTTGCACGCGGCCTCCTTTGCGGGCAAACATGGGGGCAAGATGTCCCAACCCAATCTCACCCTCGGCACCCGTGGCAGCGAACTGGCCCTCACGCAGACGCGCATGGTCACGGAGGCGCTGCAAACGGCGCACACGAACCTGAACGTGATCCGCCAGATCATCCAGACCAGCGGCGACAAGCGCCAGGACCTGCGCTTTTCTGAATTCAATGCCGTGGCGCATGTGGACAAGGGCATCTTTATCAAGGAGCTGGAGATCGCCCTGGAGAATGGGGAGATTGATGCCGCTGTTCACAGCCTGAAGGATGTGCCGTCGGACCTGGCGGCGGGTTTTGTCATCGCAGCGGTGCTGCCGCGCGCGGCCATTGAAGATGTACTGATCACGAGGGAGGCCTGCACACTGGAGACACTGCGCCAGGGCGCGCGCGTGGGCACCAGCAGTGTGCGCCGCGCCGCGCAGCTCAAGTGGCTGCGGCCCGATGTGGAGATCGTGGAGATTCGCGGCAACGTGCCCACCCGCGTAAAAAAAGTGCTGGGGGAAAATGCGCTGGATGCGGTGCTGCTGGCAGCCGCCGGCCTGCAACGTCTGGGGCTCATGGAGGGCAGCACCATCCAGATTGAAGGCCAGACGCTAAGCGCACTGACACTGGACCCGGTGGTGTTTCTACCGGCAGCAGGGCAGGGGGCCATCGCCATTGAGTGTCGCGCGGACGATGCCGCCTCCATCCACGCAGTGCGGGCGCTAAACGATGGCGACACCGAAGCCCGGGTGATGGTGGAGCGCGAGTTTCTGCGCCTGCTGGGTGCCGGCTGCCAGACACCGGTGGGGGCGCATACCTGGATCAAAGAAGGCCGCCTGACCATGGCAGTGCGGGTCTTTAATGAGGCGGATCTTTCCCTGCCGCCGGTGGAGCTGGAAGCCACAGGCCTCGTGGCGGATCCGAAGGCACTGGCGGCGGAGCTGGCCCGGCAGGTCAAATAAGTGACCGGCAGCCGGATCAATAGACGATCTGCACCTCATCCCCGACCCGGACCAGGCCGAAGAACTTTTTGGCCTTTTCATAGGGCAGGCGGATGCAGCCATGGGAGGCGGGCCGGCCGGTCACGTAGCCGCTATGCAGGCCGATGGCGCTGCAGTTCAGCCGCATGAAAAAGGGCATGGAGACGTGGTAAATGGTGGAGGTCCACGCACGGTGCTTGTCCGTGATCACATAGCGGCCGGCGGGGGTATCATACCCCTGGCGCCCGGTGGAAACGGGGCAGCTGTCAATGATCTGGCCCTCCTTCGTCACCCAGGCGCGCTGCTGGGTCAGGTTGATCGTCACCAGGATCTCCGGTTCCGATTCCGGCTGGCGGCCCAGGATGATGCGCATCAGGAAAAGGTATCCCTGGGTAGCGGCAAAGTTGATGGGGTAGCGCTTGTATCGGGTCGTGCACAGGTTGGTCTTGGCACCGGCTTTTAGCAGTTCCGTCGCACCTTCCACATCCCCGCGTGCAGAGCAGGCGATGAGGGGGGTGACACCCCGGTCGTTCTCCAGCGAGTGCTTCAGGTCCTTGATTGTGACCCGGTCCAGCACGGCTTTCGAAACAGGAGAAATGAACCGCGTATTCGGGTCCTCCCCGGCGACGGTCAGCGCACGCAAAATGTCCGCTCCACGACGCAGGGAGGCGAGGGCAATGGGAGGCTGTTTTTCAAAACTCATCTGCTTGGGATCCGCCCCGCCATAGAGCAGCGCCCGGACAGTCTCTGGTGAGGTGTGCCGGATGGCGGCGCAGAGCGGTGTATCCCCGCCGGGAGTGATCTCGTTAACATTGACTCCGTTCGCGATGAGCTGACTGATCCATTCCGGGTCATCTTGCAAGACGGCCAGATAGAGCAGCGGCAGTCCACCGGTATCCGGAATCTCCGTGCGGAAGCGCAGCGCGACGTCATCCACCAACGGCTGCCAGACCCAGGGTTTGGCGGGGATAGGCGGTTTGGCCTGCGGCTGTGGTTTAGGCTTGGCAACGGCCACAGGTGCTGGGACCGGCACTTGAACTACCTCTGTCTGCGGCTGGCTTTTGGGCAGAGCCTTCGGTTTGACTGGCGGTTCCGGGTTAAAAAAGCTCTGGGTTTCCACCTTGGGGTTCAAAGTAAGAGCGGCGAGGGCATTTTGCGTCTGCAAACTGGGCTGGCTCAGAACCACAATCATCCCGCCGCCTACCGCCGTACCCACAGTCGCAGGTAGCAGCCAGGCGAAAAGACTTTGAATCCAACTGGATTTTCTGACCATCGGGGCGCAATGCTTAGCTGGCTCATACGTACTGTCGAGCGGCGTTTTCGTAGTAGCGCGAACCCTGCCAGACATGCAACGCAGATTTGCTAAAACCACTTCCAGATCCTCCCATTAATACAGTCATTATGAAGAACACGGACATCCGAATCACTGAGGCCAAAGTCTATTTCCTTCCTGTCACCATGCGGGTGCCTTTGAAGTTCGGTCCTGAAACCGTGACCAATACCGTAGTGCTCCGTACCCAGGTGAAAGTAGAGGATCGGGATGGCCGCAGCGCCACCGGCTGGGGCGAGACGCCGCTGAGCGTTTCCTGGGTCTGGCCGAGCACCCTGGCCGTGGCGGAACGGGCACGGCGGATGGAGGACTTCTCCGTACAACTGGCCACCAAGCTGGTGCAGAGCGGCCTGACCGGGCATCCCATGGAAATCGGCCAGGACTTCATCCACGGCCCCCTGGCTGAAACACTGGCGGCGGCGAACACGGCCGCAGGCGGACCGGAGATGCCTTACCTGGGCTCCCTGGTGGCCTTCAGCGCCTTCGACATCGCAGTTCATGATGCCTATGGCAACCTCCTGGAGAAAGATGTCTATGAGACCTACACGGCCGAGCATATGAATCGCGACCTGTCCGCCTTTATCCAGGCGGAGGAAGGCAGCGGCCTCACCTTTACCGGCAAGTATCCGGCGGACTACCTGATCAAGGACGCACCCAAAAGCCTGCCCGTCTGGCACCTCGTCGGCGGCGTGGATGCACTGGAGGAAGCGGACCTCACTGGCAGCGAGCCGAAGGATGAGCACCCGCTTCTGCTGGCAGACTGGATCCAGCGCGACGGACTGAAGTGCCTGAAGGTCAAGCTGCGCGGCACGGATGCCGAATGGGATTACGAACGCATGGTGCGGGTGGGCCGGATCGGCCTGGCCAATGGCGTGATCTGGCTGAGTGCGGACTTTAACTGCACCGTCAAAGACCCCGCGTATGTGAATGCGATTACCGACCGCCTGCTGGCCAATGAACCCGAGATCTATGCCCGCACATTGTATGTCGAGCAGCCTTTCCCTTATGATCTGGAAGCGCACCAGATTGATGTGCGCAGTGTCTCCGCCCGCAAGCCCCTGTTCCTGGATGAAAGCGCCCATGACTGGGAATTCGTGCGCCTGGGCCGCCGCCTGGGCTGGTCCGGCGTGGCGCTGAAGACCTGCAAAACACAGACTGGCGCGCTACTGAGCCTGTGCTGGGCCAAGGCCCACGGCATGCCGCTCATGGTGCAGGATCTGACCAACCCGATGCTGGCCATCATCCCGCATGTGCGCCTGGCGGCCCATGCCGGCACCATCCAGGGCGTGGAGTGCAATGCCATGCAGTTTTACCCCGATGCCTCCACCGTCGAAGAAGCGGTCCATCCTGGTCTCTACCGCCGCCGCAGCGGCGTGGTGGATTTCAGCAGCCTCGGCGGCAGCGGATTTGGCTACCGTGTGGATGAAATCCACCGCACCCTGC